>CAYWBR010000009.1:0-49454 GCA_964456675.1 uncultured Bacteriovorax sp.
AGATGACTGGTTCTATAGGACCACTTTTAGAAATTACTGGTTCTATAGGACCAGTATTTTGATCTAGTGGTCCCATAGGACCAGTCATATTTTCTACAGAAATTTCGTAAAAAATTTGCGCAGTATCTGAATAACAAAAAACTTTTTTTGTGTGATTAAAAACTTTTGTAAACTTTAAAATTTCATTGGAGAAATTAGATAAATCAGCATGAGAAAAAATTACAATATCTAAATCAAATTCAAGTGAACGAGATAAATTTTCAAACGTTGTTTCAAAAGGATTAATCATTAAAATTTTAAAAAAACTCTCGTCTACAATTTTTAAAGCACGCTTAATACCTTCTTCTTCAATTACATCACTGGTCCTACGAATACCGGCCGTATCAAATAAAGAATAAAGGGTATCCCCTATTTGTAATGGTTCACTTACATAATCGCGAGTGGTTCCAGCAATACTAGAAACTATAGAACGATTATAATTAAGCAATTTATTGAAAAAAGTTGATTTACCTGCATTAGTTTCACCAAGTAAAACTACCTTTGGGTTCAACAAGGAGCTATTGTTGGCCTGAGTGCGTGAATTAAGGTGCGTTATATCCATCTTAAACTTCAATAAAGCCGTTTTAAAGAGGTCCCAACCGTCTTCTTCACCAATATCTTCAGAAAAATCAATCATTAGCTCAAAATGTGCTTTTAATTTTAATAATGACTCAAATAATTCGAGATAATTTTTATGTAGTTCACCATGTAATAGGTCTAAGCCTTGATTAAAAGCAATGGAAGATGATGAATTTAATAAAAGATCTAAACCTTCAACCTGAGAAAGTGAAAGTTTATTATTTTGTAATGCTCTAAAGGTAAATTCACCAGGAAGAGCTTCACGAAAGCCATGTTCACAAAATATTTTTATAATTCTTTGAACATTTAAAACATTTCCATGAACATTTATTTCAAGAACATTTTCACCTGTATAGCTTTTCGGAGCTGGATAGTAAGAAAAAATAACTTCATCTATAACAGAACCTTGAGCAGATAGAAGTTTAGAAAAATGGTTATAACGTGGTTTTATTTTTTTAACTGAAAAAAAATTTTGAATACTTTCAAATGATGCAAAACCAGAGAGTCTTAAAACAGCAATAGCGGTATTTCCGCTATTGCCAGTACTGCATGTAATAATTGGTTTCTGGTCAGTATACTGGAGCACTTTAATGCCAAATTAGCCTTCAGCAAATTTATATACGAATAATTGCTGAAGAAGACCAAACATAGTCGATACAAAAATATAAAGGACTAATCCCGCAGGAAGACTATGCATAATGAAACCAAAAATAACTGGCATCAAGAGCATAACCTTTTGTTGAGTAGCATCCATAGAAGATTGCGGAGTCAATTTTTGCTGTAAAAACATAGAAACGGTCATCAGTACAGGTAAAACATAATAAGGATCTTTTACGGATAAATCTACAATCCATCCAGTAAAGGGAGATCCAACTAATTCAACTGCCGTATATAAAACCTTATAGATTGCAAAGAAAAATGGCATCTGAAGAAGTAATGGCAAGCATCCACTTAGCGGATTAGCACCTGCACGTTTAAAAAGTGCCATCGTCTCTGTTTGCAATTTTTGAGGTTCATCCTTATATTTTTCTCGGATTTTTTGAAGATCAGGTTGAATTTTTTGCATCTTTTTCATTGAAACAAAAGACTTCCATTGAAGTGGAAAAGTAATCAAACGAATAAGAATTGTTAGAATAATAATGGCGAGACCATAATTCGGAATATATTTATAAAGCCACTGCAATGAGTGCAGCATTGGTACGGCTAAAATTGATAACATACCAAAATCAACAGATAAATGTAGATTATCACCAAGACTTACAAGATGGTCATATGTTTTTTTAGTGAAAACAAAATATCCTGATAAAGATGTCTTCTTATCATTTGTATCTACATAAAATTTACCATCTTCAGTTATTTTATAACGAGTAGTCTCAGGTGAATTAAAAACAAAACTAAACAAATGGTAATTATGATCAACGCCAATCCACTTAATTGAACCATCACTTTCTTTATCGTCACCAACAGTCACTGTGTTTAATTTTGCATTATTATAGTAAGCAAAATGTCTAATTTGGCCGTTATCTAATTTTTTCTCTTTGGCTTCAAATAAGAAACGGTATTTATAAGCTTTTTGAGAAGTTAAATTAAAGAAAAGTTTACCATCATTTTTTAATTCTGCTTCAAATTGAACGCCAAAATTCGCGTTTGAACCAGTAACCTTATTAGAAGCAATTCGGTTAATATCAAAACGAACATCAAGCGCACCATATTCAGTAATAATTTCTACTTTTGCTGGGTATTTTGTGTCTGCGATTCCAGAAAATGGAAAAACAGAATTAGGGTTTGCTGCATTTTCAAAAGATAAATCACTATTGAAAGCAAAAGAATAATCTCCATTTTTTAATTCAATAGATTGTAAGTTAATCGGTTCCTTATTGACCTCTGTGCTTGTAGCAATCGAAGGATCTGCACCTTCTAATTTAGCTTCACTTACAGGAGATTTTTGGTCAATGGTTTGAGATTTAATCTCTGTTTGATTATTCGCAACTGGTTTTGGTGCAAAAAAATACTGCCAGCCAAAAAGAATAATACCTGATAAGACCACCGCTAAAAACATGCGCTTCTGATCTGAATTGAACATTGAAAACTCCTAAGACTAATCCAAAATTATTCTTCCGGAACGGGATCTACTCCGCCAGGATGAAAAGGGTGACATTTACAAATTCGTTTCCCTGAATACCATATTGCCCTATGGATGGGAAGTTTTTCGAAGCACTGTAAACTATAGTGTGAACATGTTGGATAAAATCGACATTTCGGGCCCAAAAGCGGAGAAATGAAATATTGATAAAAACGAATAATCGATTTAAATAAAAATCTCAATCGCCACTCATTTTTGAAAAGACGAAATTTAAATCACGCAAAAATGCGTATTCAAAATCGCTAAATGGTAATTCGCTAAACCTTCTTGGTTTTTGGACAACAACAAGAAGATCAATATTCGATGATTTTAATTTATGTTGACGAAAAAGTTCGCGAATAATTCTTTTCAACCTATTGCGATCGTGCGATTTTCCAACTTTTTTAGAAATCGCTATTCCTAAACGGGCATGGTGAAGCATTAGATCTTCATTGGATCTATGATAAATGAAAAACGTATTAGATTTGAAAAGCTGCGCGTTTTTTTTAAGTCGCGCAAAATCAGATGCCGACAAAAGTCGAAAGTTTTTTCCGAAACCTCTGTCGACAATCAAATATTATTTTCCAGATGCAGAAACAGTAAGTCTTTTTCTACCTTTAGCTCTTCTTGCAGAGATAACTGATCTACCAGTAGGAGATGACATTCTCTTTAAAAAACCATGTACTCTTAATCTTTTACCTTTTTTTGGTTGCCACGTTCTTTTGCTCATAAAATATCCTCAATATAAACATTCACAAATGTAACGATAACCTTTATAAGATTGAACATAAAAGGTCAATGGCCATTTGCAAAAAAACGCATAGCTTCAAGATGTTAGAAAATGTGAATAATATGGCCATGGCCAATAATTTTGGGCCCTGCTACAAAATGCAAGCTTCAAACAACACTACACATAAATCAGGAGTCGAAATGGGACAAGAGTTTCCATTCAGCCATTTTCTAAATTTAAAAACCAATCACATAGTCGAAAACTCCCTGAATAATGATCCAGAATCGCCTTTGGTTAAGGCCAATTTGCAAAACGAAAATGCATGTGCTTTCACGATTAATGAATTAGAAGACATAAATATTGAGGTACTGGCATTAATAAAAACAAAAATGCCAGATATAAAATTCAAAACCTACTTTGAAAATAATTTAAAGTTGGTCAACATAAAAGAAGACGAAGTGCATTTTTGGGTTAAAACTTCGTTTATAAAGAAAAGTGTCGATGCACACACAAAAGAAATTTCAGAAGCCCTAGAAATGGTGTTAGGAAGACAATATTGCATAAAAGTATTAACTGAAAATGATAGCATAAATAAAATTTCAACTAGTAATGACTTAAATCTAGAACTAGCAAAAACTGAAAATAATAAAAAAACAGTTAAAAACACAAAATTCATACTCGATTTAAATCCTACAAATGATGATCTCAAAAATAAAGTAGAGTCACAATTTTTAGAACACATGAAACCTGTGACTTCAAAAATTGCAATTGATGACTCAAAAACATTTGATTCATTTGTTATTGGCCCATCAAATAGACACGCTCACGCTTCGGCTCAAGCTGTGGCACAAAACCCTGGTAATAAGGGTCAATACTCATCTTTATATATCCACTCAAACTCGGGTCTAGGAAAAAGTCACCTACTACATGCTGTTTGCAACCAAATTAGAGACTCCTATCCAACGCTTGCAATATGCTTCACGACTGGTAGAGCGTTCATGGAAGAACTAGTAGAACATACACGCCATAATACGATTCATGAATTTAGAAAAAAATATTCTGAAATGATTGATGTGTTAATTATTGATGATATCCATGAGATTTCAAACAAACAAGGAACTCAAGACGAATTTTTCCATGCATTTAATGAGCTCCATAATAAAGGTAAGCAACTTATCTTTACATCTGATAGGAAACCAAAAGAAATTGATGGTATTTCTGAACGAATTAAAACCAGATTAAGCTGGGGATTGGTTGTCGATATTCAGCCACCAGACATCGAAACTCGAATGGCTATTTTAAAGAGAAAAGCACAAGAAATAGATCTTTTTACAAGCGATGAAATTATAAATTATATCGCTTCCCATATTAAAAATAATATCCGCGAACTAGAAGGATCATTAATTCGATTGAAAGCTTATTCAGAAATTCAAAAAACTGAAATTGAAATTGAATTGGCCAAAGAAATACTAGCATTAGGTGATTTAACTGATAGAAATGAAATTACCCTTGATTCTATTGCTAAAGCCACAGCACAGTACTACAGAGTTCAATTGGCCGATCTAAAGTCAAAAATAAGAAACAAAGAAACAACGAATGCTCGTCACGTGGCCATGTATTTAACAAGAAAAAAATTACAAATCCAATTTCAAGAAATTGGGCACTATTTTGGTGGTCGAGACCACTCATCAGTAATTCATGCTGTAAACTCAATTGCTGACGAATTAAAAAACAATAATCAGAATTTATCAAAAGATTTGAACTCTATAGAAAATAGTCTGTAACTAATACTTCTAAAAATAATTGAAAAATTTATGCCACCAGTATGGACTGGTGGCAAACCTATTTACGCCATTAAATAATTTAGTATAAAAAGTTATCCACAATGGCCCCACGGCCAATTCACGGCCTTTATCCACAAAATGTGAATAACTTTTGCTAAAATGTGAAAATAAGAAAATACGAACAATAAAAATAGAAGTTATCAACATTATCCACAGTGAAGTTATTAACATTGTGGATAAAAATGTTAATAAATTTAGAAAGTAGGATAACAAAACGTTTAAAAAATGAGAATCTAAGAATATCTGGTAATAAAATGTGAATAACTGTTAATAACTCAAAAAGGCCGTGGATAACTTTTTCAAACACCTTACGTTAATTAAAAAATAATTCAAAGTTATCAACATTCATCAACAATGAACAAAATGTTAACTATTCGAAATTAATAAAGAAAATGAGTTATCAACTTATCCACAATCTAATATATTAAATAAATATATAAATATAAGAAACGAACCAAAGAAAATGAGGAAACAAAGTGCCTTGAAGTTCCATAAAAAGCAAAGTTTAATCGTATACTCATAAAGGAAAATGAATATGCTTGTTAGAGTTGAAGTTTCAGAATTAAGAGAAGCCTTAAATAAAATATTAAGTGTTGTTGATAAAAAAAATTCAAGGGTAATTTTAAGTTATGTAAATATAATCGCAAGAGATAATAACCTAGAGCTATTAGCAACAGATCTAGAAGTATCAGCAAAGCTAAAAGTTTCAGCAATTGTGGATAACTTTGGTAATTTGTGTGTAAATGCCAGAAATATATTCGACATCGTAAGAGAATTACCTGATCAGACTGTAAGCATAGAGTTAATAACTGGACAAAATACTTTAAAAATCACATGTGGAAACATTCATTACTCAGTTTTAATTTATAGCAATGAAGAATTTCCTCACTTACAATTTAATAGTAATAATAATTTTGAAATTAATTCGGATAAATTATTAGAAGTTATCAACAAAACTTCACATGCAATTTCAAATGATGAAACAAGATTATTTTTAAATGGGATCTTCTTACAAGAAATAGATTCAAAATTAAGGGCCGTAGCTACAGATGGATATAGACTTGCATTAGTAGAAACTGAAGTAGATGTTCAAAACATTGATACATTAATTAACGGCATTATTATTCCTAAAAAAGGTGTAACTGAATTAAAAAAATTGGCAGAAAATTTTATAGATAAAAAAATTCAGCTTTCAGTTGATGATTCGTTTATCTATGCTTCATTTGAGGAAAAATATTTCTTATCTGTAAGATTAATAGCAAAAGAATATTTAAAATATCAGGCAGTAATTCCTAAAAAAACAACATATACGGCAGAGATTGATAAAAGCCAGCTACAAAATGCAGTAAGACGTATTAAAATTATGGCAAATGAACGCTCTAATGGTGTTAAATTGGCTTTTAGAACTGATGAATTAATTATATCTGCCAATCATCCATCTCTTGGTGAGGCAACTGAAAAAATAAGCATCGGTTATCAGGGTAAAGAAATTGATATTGGCTTTAATGCAAAATTCTTGTTGGAAATGTTACCAACTTTTGAAAGCGAAGAAATAACGCTAGAATTTAATAATGAACTGAGTCCAATATTGATAAAATCTCATAGGTCACATAACTATTTAGGTATTATTATGCCATTAAAACTATAGTTAAATGCCTAGATGAAAAATTACAAGATAATAAAACTTCAAGTAAACAATTTTAGAAATCTTGATAATCAAATCATACAATTTTCTCCAAAAATTAATTGTATTTTAGGAGAAAATGGTAATGGAAAAACAAATGTTCTTGAAGCTATACAGGTAATAGCGAGTAAGAAATCCTTCCGTAAAAATCAGAGTTTTCCACAATTTTTGTCAGTGGATTGTGAAAAACCGGAGATAATATTTTCATCGGTTTTTATAGATTTTGAAAATAATCCATTCTCATATTCATCAAAAATTACTGCCGAGGAAATAGCATACTTTCAAAATGGCAAACCAATAAAAAAAAGAATAGATATTAAAACAGTTTTTATTAATCCCTTTGATTCGTATGGTTTTCATACTAATTCAAGTGATAGAAGAGAATGGATTGATAAATATCTTTCGCTTTTAGATGAAGCATACAAAAAAACGCTTACGCGCTATCAAACGCTACTAAGATTTAGAAACACCTTGCTGTCTAAACGTCCTTCAAAATATATAGAGCAAATAAAAGCTACTCAAGAAGATTTTGCAAATTTAAGCTATGAAATCACACAGAAAAGAATTCAATTTTTAAAAGAGTTAAGTCCGTTAATGGGACAAGCATTCAAAGAATTATTTTTGGAGGCACACGAACTAAAAATTACACTTGATTCACGGATAGGGAATTTCAGTCAAAACGAAATCAGAAATATATTAGAAAAACAACTCGAAAAAGATGTAGAAAGAGGAATAACTAGCTACGGTCCGCATAAAGATGACTATGTGCTTCTCTTTGATAATTTTAATAGCTTCGATTTTTGTTCTTTAGGCCAACAAAAAATGTCTTATTTAAGCCTGTTATTTGCCTATATAGAGCTTTTTCGGTATAAATATAGCTCCTATCCCATTGTGCTGATTGATGACGTTTCTGGCGAGCTAGATCAACATCGATGGCGTAGGTTGGTCGAATATTTGGAAAAAAGTCAATTCCAGGTTCTGGTGACTACGGCCAACGAAAAATTTAAGGAAGAATTGGAACGTATCGAGGGAGCTAATAAGATTTATATTAAAAATGGCTCTGTTTACTAATCAATAATCTTAAATTTTTTATATTTTTGAATTATAGCGCGAAAATTTGCATAGGGAGTTCGCTTGGAAAATCAGCAAGAATCAATTTCAAAAGTAAACACGGAGTACGGATCAAGTCAGATTAAAGTACTTGAAGGCTTGGATGCCGTAAGAAAAAGACCGGGTATGTATATCGGTGACACTGGAGTACGTGGATTACACCATTGTGTGTATGAAATTGTGGATAACTCTGTAGATGAGGCACTAGCTGGTTACTGTACTCAAATTGATGTAATAGTACACATCGACAATTCTGTTTCTGTTACTGATAACGGTCGAGGGATTCCAACGGACATTCACCCTACTGAGAAAGTATCAGGTGCTGAACTTGTATACACAAAACTTCATGCAGGTGGAAAATTTAACGAAGAAGGTGGAGCTTATAAAGTTTCTGGTGGTCTACACGGCGTAGGTGCATCAGTAGTAAACGCACTTTCAAAGTGGGTTAAACTAGAAATTAAAAAATATGGCCAAGTTCATGAATTAATGTTTGACCATGGAAAAGCTACAGCTCCTATTAAAGTAATTGGAACCTTAGAAAACTCTAAAGAAACAGGAACCAAAGTAACTTTTAAACCAGATAATGAAATTTTTGAATTCCATGAATTTAACTACGATACTTTAGCTAACCGCTTTCGTGAAATGGCTTTCCTAAATAGAGGCCTTAAAATAGTTTTAACAGATGAACGAACTGAGAAATCTGATACGTTTCATTATGAAGGTGGGATTTCAGAATTCGTGGCTTATTTAAATAGAGCAAAAAATCCAATCCATAAAAAAGTAGTTTATTTCGTACAAACGAAAGATGATTATGAAGCAGAGATTGCGATGCAATGGTCAGATTCATATAATGAAATTATCTCATCATATGCCAATAACATTTCAACTCCTGAAGGTGGGACACACGTTTCAGGATTTAAAACGGCTTTAACAAGAGTTTTAAATAACTATGCAAAAGATAACAATCTTCTAAAGAATATCAAAATTGCCTTAACCGGTGATGATATGCGTGAAGGTTTAACTGCAGTTGTTTCTGTTAAACTCAAAGAACCACAATTTGAAGGACAAACAAAATCTAAATTAGGTAACTCTGAAGTTGAAGGTATTGTTAACTCTCTTGTTGGTGAATCTTTCAAACAATTCTTAGAAGAAAATCCAGAAATTGGAAAAATGGTAATTAAGAAATCGGTTGATGCTGCTGCTGCAAGAGAGGCTGCACGTCGTGCTCGTGAACTTACTCGCCGTAAAAACGTTTTAGAATTCTCAGGTCTTCCAGGGAAAATGGCAGATTGTCAGGAATCAGATCCAGCTCAATGTGAATTATATATAGTTGAGGGGGACTCTGCGGGCGGGTCTGCAAAACAAGGACGCGATCGTAGAGTACAAGCGGTACTTCCATTAAAAGGAAAAATCCTTAACGTTGAGAAAGCACGCTACGATAAAATGCTTGCTTCAGATGAAATTAAAAACTTAATTCAAGCTTTTGGTACAGGTATAGGTAAAGATCAATTTAATATTGCAAAACTTAGATATCATAAAATTGTTATCATGACCGATGCCGACGTCGATGGATCACACATTAGAACTCTTCTACTAACTCTTTTCTATAGACAATTTCCTGAGTTAATTGAACAAGGTTATATCTACATCGCTCAACCACCTCTTTATAAGTACAAAAAAGGTAAATTTGAGACATATTTAAAGGACGAGAAAAAATTAGAAGAATATTTGATCAATAATGCTACACAAGATTCAAAAATTTCAATTAATGGTGAAGTAATAACAGGTGATGCTGCAAAATCTTTAATTAATAAAGATACAATGTATAGAAGAACACTTTCATACTATGACACTCATTATGATACAGATTTATTAAAGTTTTTAATCGAAGAAACTCAGTTAAAAACAGAAGATTTATCAAACAGAACTCGTGCAGAAGAAATTGTAAATATTACTTTGGCCCACTTTAAAAAATTAGAGACAACAAATTTAAAGCACTACTCAATTACAATTGATGAAGATGTTGAAACAAAAATGTTATCTTTAAGATTTAACGTAAAAACAACATCAAGAACAAAAAAATTCAAAATCACTCCTGGATTTTTAAAATCTCCAGAGTATGCAGATTTAGTGAATAGCTATGATGGAATTAAAAAGTATTCCAAAGCAACTTTCAAAATCGAGAGAGAAAAAGACACTAGAGAATTTGGATCACTAACTATTTTTGCAGAATTTGTTATTCAAGATGGGAAGCAAGGAGCCTATATCCAACGCTACAAGGGATTAGGAGAAATGAACCCAGAACAACTTTGGGAAACAACAATGAATCCGGCAAATAGAACATTACTTCAGGTAAAAATAGAAGACACCATAGAATCTGATCAAGTGTTTTCAATTTTAATGGGTGATCAAGTTGAGCCAAGAAGAAAATTTGTTGAAGAAAATGCATTAAATGCTAGAAACCTTGACGTTTAAGAATACAAAAAAATAGAGATTTAAGGAAAAATATATGTCAGAAGAAAATAACAACATCAATCACGGAAACATAAGCCCGGTTGGCATTCAAGATGAAATGAAAAGCTGTTATCTTGATTACGCAATGTCGGTAATTGTTGGTCGTGCCCTACCCGATGTTCGCGATGGTATGAAGCCGGTTCATAGACGTGTCCTATATGCGATGGATGGACTTAGTAACTATCACAATAAGCCATTTTTAAAGTCTGCCCGTGTTGTCGGGGATATTATCGGTAAGTATCACCCACATGGTGACTCTGCGGTATATGGAACAATTGTACGTATGGCACAAGATTTCTCAATGAGATATCCATTAGTCGATGGTCAAGGTAACTTTGGATCAATCGATGGTGATAGTGCAGCGGCCATGCGTTATACTGAAATAAGAATGAAAAAACTGTCAGAAGAAATGATGGCAGACTTAGAAAAAGAAACTGTTGATTGGCAACCAAACTATGATGGTGCTTTCTTAGAACCAACAGTTCTTCCAACAAAAGTACCAAACTTATTAATTAACGGTTCAGCTGGTATTGCAGTAGGTATGGCGACAAATATTCCGCCACATAATTTATCTGAAATTATGAACGGATTAATTACGTTAATTGATCAGCCGAACACATCAATTGATGAATTAATGAAAATAATTCCAGGACCAGATTTTCCAACAGCTGGAGCAATTCATGGTACTGAAGGAATAAGATCTGCTTACCATACAGGTAAAGGCGTTATTCAAATCCGTGCGAAGATGGATGTTGAAAATAATAAGAAAAAAGATCGTGAATCGATTGTTATTACAGAGCTTCCCTACCAAGTTAACAAGGCAAAGCTAATTGAAAGAATTGCTGAACTTGTAAATGAAAAAGAAATCACTGGTATATCAGATCTTCGTGATGAATCTTCTCGAGAAGGTATACGTGTTGTTATTGATTTAAAGAAAGGTGAAATTCCAACTGTTATTATTAACAAACTTTATAAATCAACTCCGCTTCAAACATCATTTGGTATTATATTCTTATCAATTGTTAATGGAAGCCCACGCATTCTAAACATTAAAGATCAGTTATCATTTTTCATCGATCACCGTCGTGAAATCGTTATTAGAAGAACAGTATACGAACTTAAAAAAGCAAAAGAGCGTGCTCATATTTTAGAAGGTTTAAAAATTGCAGTTGAAAATATCGATGCAATCGTTGAATTAATTAAAAAGTCAGAAGGTCCTGTACAAGCCAAAGAAAAATTAATGGCCACATACAAACTTTCAGAAATTCAATCACAAGCAATCTTAGATATGAGACTACAACGCTTAACTGGTCTTGAGCGTGACAAAATCATCAAAGATTACAATGATATCATGAAAGAAATTGCTCGACTTGAAGAAATCCTTGGTTCAGAAAATTTAATCACAGGAATTATTCGTCAAGAATTCGTGGAAATTTTAGAAAACTACGGAGACAAGAGAAGAACTGAAATCGTGGCAAAAGCTGACGAAATCAATATGGAAGATCTTGTTAAGCAAGAAGATGTTATTGTTACAATTACTCATAAGGGGTATGTAAAGCGTATGGCAATGGACACTTACCGCACACAAAAACGTGGTGGTACAGGAGTTAAGGGTGCAGATAATGCTGACGACGATTTCTACACAAACATCTTCACTGCTAACACACATTCGACCCTCTTTATTTTTACATCTAAGGGGCAAGTGTTCTCGCTAAAGGTTTACAATATCCCGGAAGGAAATAGAACGAATAAAGGACGAAATATCGTTAACCTTATTCAAATGCCTGCAGGTGAAACCGTTAAGCAAATTATTTGTATGCCTGATGACTGGACAGGTAAATATTTAATGATCGCTACGGCGCGCGGAATTGTAAAAAAATCTGAATTAGAAGAATATAAAAATATCCGTCAGTCTGGGTTAACAGCAATTAAGATTATTGAAGGCGACGAAGTACTATCAGTAAAAATTACTGATGGTAAAAAAGATGTTCTCCTATGCTCTTCATCAGGAAAAATAATCCGTTTCGCTGAGACAGATGCTCGTCCATTAGGCCGTGTATCTCAAGGTGTAAAAGGAATAGAATTAAACGATGATGAGAAAATTATCGGTATGGAAATTATTGATGACTCTGTAGAAATTCTTTCAGTAACAGCAAATGGGTACGGTAAGCGTACTAGTGTTTCTGAATACAGAAGACAAACTCGTGGTGGTAAGGGAATCTTGGCGATGAAACTTACTGATAAAAACGGTGACATCATCGATATTAAGCCTGTTACAGATAAAGATGATCTAATGATCATCACAGATAAGGGACAAGTAATTCGTACTCGTATATCTGGAATTTCATTAATGGGAAGAACAACTCAAGGTGTTCGATTAATTAAATTAAAAGAAGGCGAAAACGTTGTTGCAGTATCAAATGTTGCAGAAGAAGAGACTGCAGTTGCTGATGTTGAAGCATCTGGAGATACTTCTGGTAATGAGACAAACTAAAAAAATAGGGGCACAACTTGTTTGTGCCCTTTTTATTTTTACATCTACTTCATGTGATTTTACTCCACCAGTTAATCGAAAAATTATCGATGCCCAAAGCTATATTGCTGATCAAAAATACGATAAAGCAGTATTTCTTTATGAAAAAATTTTAGAATCTAATCTTGAGCCTGAACTAAGGATGAAAATATGTTTCCAATTAGGTGAATTGAATTCAATCTATGTTGGAAATTATAAAAAAGCAGTTATGTATTATTCTGAAGTGAAGTCATTAACAGAAGAACCACTTTGGTTAATAAAAATTGAAGAAAAACTCGCAGAAATTAATTTTTCATATCTAAAAAATTATACGGAAGCTCTAAAGAATTACCAAAGTCTTACAGAATTTAGACCAATATTAAAAAAGAATGACTATTTTCAATTTCAAATAGCAATGAGCTACTATAATTTGAAAAATTATGACAAAGCCTTAGAAGCATTTAATGACATACAAAAAAATTCCAATCACGAATACTTCATTCGATCTTTTTATTACATAGGTTTAATTTTTTTTGAAAAGAAAGATTTTAACATGGCTTTGTTTCAATGGACCGAATACACCAAACGCGAGACCAAAAAAGAAAATATTGTTATGGCAAAATTTTGGATCGCTAATGTTTTTGAAATGACCGAAAATTTAAAAGATGCTTATGATCTTTATTATTCAATTTTAAACGACTACCCTAACCAAGATGTTATTCAGAATAGATTAAACGCTGTATACAATCGAAGAGTTGCGAGAAAACGCTGATGTGGAATCCAAAATGGATGAAAGTATTAGGCCTTGCCATGAGTTTGCCTTCAACAATATTTGTTACTGCCTGGGGGACTATGCAACTTCACGAAAAAAAGATATTAACCCAAACCCAAGCAGTACTTTTATTTTTAGCAATAGTTCTAAATATGCTGGGTATGATGGTTTATTATGCGCTTAAGCGAAAAGATTAATTTTAAAAAATATTTAATTTTATCCATTATTCTTATTGCGCTTTTTTACCCATTTTTGCAGGGCCTGACAGAATTTAAAGTACTTATTGTTACCTATATTGCCGTGCTTATAAATCAATATATGTTAGTTCAAGGTGTGGCCGATTTGATTGAGCCGATGGCCCGAGGCGAAAAAGCAGACAATGGATGGATTGTATTTTTGTTCGTTGGAAAAGCATTAATGCTCATAATCGCCTTAATATATGGTGTACAAATCATGGGGAATAGGATAATTATTCCTGTGTTATTTTACGTTTGCCAAATTTTTGTACTAATTTTTAGTTCAAAACGAAGGATAGAATCTAAATGAAGAAAATCATTTCTCTTCTCGCTCTTTTATTTTGTTCAAACGCTTTTGCATCTGGCGGGTTTACTTGGATGTCAGCTCTTTCGCATGCAACAGGTCTTGATGAAGTGCTTCATCATGCGTTTCCAGGAGTACATCACACTGAACATATAGTTACATTTTCTTTTGTTGGAATTCTTTTCATCATTATTACTCTTCTCTATAGATTAAAAGTGAAAAGTGTTGAAGCTGCAGTAGTTCCAGATAAAGGTGTTACTTTTAGAAACATCGTTGAAATGTACGGAACATTTATTTACGGTCAAGCCAAAGCTGTTCTAGGTGAAAAATCAGCTCCAAAATATTACACTTTTGTTGCTTCTTTATTCATCATTATTTTTATTTCAAACGCGATCGGATTAGTTCCAGGTTTCTTACCTCCAACTGAATCAATCAATACGACATTGGCGCTTGGTGTTTTATCGTTTGTTTACTTCAACTTAAAAGGTTGTAAAGAACTTGGAACATTAAACTATATTAAGCACTTTGCTGGTCCTCTATGGCACTTGGCAATTCTAATTTTCCCTATCGAAATTATCTCTACATGTATCCGCCCTATTTCATTAGCACTTCGTTTATACGGTAACATGTTTGGTGACCACATGGTTTTAGGAACATTCTCAAACCTTGCACCTTACGTTGTTCCAGTAGTGTTCTTGTTTTTAGGTCTACTAGTTTGTTTTATTCAGGCTTACGTTTTTACAATGCTATCAATGGTGTATATTAGCTTGGCGACTGCTCATCACGATCATGATGAACATCACGCTCATCACTAATAGAAACCAAGAACATACTTTTTTATAGGAGAATTACCATGTTCAAAAAATTACCTCTTTTCGCAGCTTTCATTTTCTTTTTCTTATTCTTA
The DNA here is from genome assembly GCA_964456675.1 of uncultured Bacteriovorax sp. Lineage (GTDB taxonomy): Bacteria > Bdellovibrionota > Bacteriovoracia > Bacteriovoracales > Bacteriovoracaceae > Bacteriovorax. Next base: position 15,354 of record CAYWBR010000009.1, read on the forward strand.
GGATCACAAGTTTTCGCTCAAGGCGTAGCTGGTGGACCAGTTGCTTTAACTGAAAAATCAGTAAAGTACATCGCATACTTCTTCGCACTAGGACTTGCAGTTCTTGGTGGTGTTACAGCTCAATCTAAAGCAGCTTCAGTTGCTCTAGAAGGTATCGCTCGTAACCCAGCTGCTGCTGATAAGATCCAAACTCCAATGATTCTTGGTCTTGCACTTATGGAATCACTTGTAATTTTCGCTCTTATCTCTACATTCCTTCTTGCTTAATTTTAAGTTTAGAAACTTTAGAAATAAAAATGGGGAGTCTTTTGACTCCCCTTTTTTTTGTCTTTTTGGTGCCAGGCACTTTTTAGAAAATCTTAAGAATTAAAGTGAAATACAAGCAGATAAGACATCGCGAATTTCTTCAGGATCGTCGCACTTAAAAGTTCCTAATTTAGAGCAAGTAAACTCAGCACATTTAACAGCGTCAGCAGAGGCCATGCGACAACTAGAATTAATGGCCACCCATTCATCAACGTCATCAGCTTTAAAATTGGGTATGCGGCTTGTATATAAATATTGGCAAGCATTTCCATAAACAAATTGGCAACTTGAAGCGATCAAGCCAATTTCTTCAATCTCATCACATTTGAAGCCGGCCATTTTTCCACAAGAAAAGTCTACACACTGGCCATTGAAATTATTTTTGCAAACTTTTGCTACATTTTGTAATTCAGATAGATCGTCACACTTATAAGAAGGCATGCGAGAACATACAGACTTGATACAGCTTGAAGTATCATCTGTAGGAAGACATCTATCTGGTAATGGTGGGTTTTTCAATTCAACTTCAGGGCCATTGTTTAATATAGTGTTTAAAAAATTTAATTGAACAAATTGAGAAGCCATAGATTGAATAGATAAAGTAAGCAGAAATAAAGTGGCTAGTTTGGCCATAAAAACTCCTTTAATTATTTACATAATCTAATTAAACATCTGCATATAAAAAAGTTAAGAGCATGAAAGATGATGAGAGAAAATAATAGACTATGGGGTCAAATTGACATTCATGATTGACTAATTTGGTACATGAAAATTGTAGCAGCATGTGATGCATTTAAATGAGCAACAGTTGAGTTAATCGGAATTTTTATAAAAACATCACAGAGTTTTAGCGTTTCATCATCGATACCATGCCCTTCTGAGCCAATAATAAATACAACTTTTTCTGGAAAATTAAAATTTGGTAAATTGTGAGCATCTGGTCTATTGGCTGTTCCAACAATTAAATAGCCTTGAGATTTTAAAAAAGAAATTGTGTGTAATGGGTCCTTTGAGTGGTTAACTTTTAATTGAAAAATATTTCCCATTGATACGCGGATTGCTCTTCTAACAAAAGGGGAACATGTTTTACTATCTACTATTAAGGAATTTAAATCAAATCCAGCAAGAGATCTTGAGATGCTACCAATGTTTTCCGCTGAAGATAGTCCATTAAGGTAGAATATTTTATTATCTAAATTTTTAAGAGCGGTATCGTTAGGTTTATCAGCAAGCGCTAAGACTTGATAGTGGACTTTAAATCCTGCAACTTGATTTAAAAATTCAGGTGTTGCAACATACACATCGCCAGAAAAATTTTGTGGTATTGTTGGGAGATAATCTTCCAAACAGAGTATTTTGTGCACATTAATATTATGCTCAAAAAGTTTTCTAATTATTTTTGGTGTTTCACAAACAATTAAGTCGCGGTTATTGAGAACATTATCTTTTAAATTTGTGAATTCAATTACTTTTTCTTGTGGAAAACTTCTAAAAATATTCATACTACTTTTTCTTTAAAACTTTTTTTAAATATATGCCTGTTTGTGATTCAGGAATTTTAATTATATCTTCTGGAGTACCAACAGCTACAATTTCACCACCTTTTTCACCACCTTCAGGACCTAAATCAATAATCCAGTCTGCAGTTTTAATAACATCTAAATTGTGTTCAATAACAAGTAATGTATTACCTTGTTCGACAAGTTGATTTAATGCAGATAAGAGAATTTTGATATCTTGAAAATGTAATCCTGTTGTTGGTTCGTCTAAAACATATAAGCAATGACCCTTAGTTCTTTTAGCTAATTCTCTAGAGAGCTTTAAGCGCTGAGCTTCTCCTCCAGAAAGAGTAGTTGCTGGTTGGCCAAGTTTCATATAACCTAAGCCAACAGAATTTAATGTATCTAATACTCTAGAAATTTTGGGATGGTTTTTAAAAAATTCAGCGCCTTCTTCAATCGACATCTGTAGAATATCTGCGATATTTTTACCCTTATAGAGAACAGAAAGAGTTTCACTATTATAACGAGAACCCTTGCATTCAGAACAAGTGATATAGACATCGGGAAGAAAATGCATTTCAATCTTTTTAACTCCGTTACCTTCACAATCTTCGCATCTACCACCCTTAACATTAAAACTAAATCTACCAGGTTTGTAGCCTCTGATTTGAGATTCAGGAGTTGTTGAAAAGATATCTCTAATATCATCAAATAGACCAGTATAAGTTGCAGGATTAGAGTGAGGGGTTCTTCCGATAGGAGTCTGATCAAGTTCAATTACTGATTTGATAAGTTCGTTGCCAACCATCGATTTATAGTTATGTTTTTTATGGTGATCGTTGTCACCTGGAAGCTCAGACTTAACAGCTGGTACTAAAACTTTGTGAACTAAGGTTGATTTACCAGAGCCACTTACACCTGTTAAACAAACTAAACCACCTAAAGGAAGTGTTAGATTTAAATTTTTAAGGTTGTGCTCTTTTGCACCCTTAAGAATAAGCTTATCTTTTAAATCTCTACGCACTTTTGGAACATCAATTTTCAATTCACCATTTAAATATTTTGCAGTTGCACTTTTATTTTGTTTCAAAACTTTTTCTGTTTCCCCAATTGAAACAATTTCACCGCCATGTATTCCGGCACCTGGGCCCATATCTACTATATAATCTGAAGCCATCATCGTGTCTTCATCATGCTCAACAACAAGTACAGTATTACCTAAATCCCTGAGGGATTTTAGAGTTTTTATTAAGCGATCATTGTCACGCTGATGTAATCCGATACTAGGTTCATCTAAAACATAGAGAACACCTGATAAGGCAGATCCTATTTGAGTTGCTAGTCTAATTCTTTGGGACTCACCACCTGAAAGTGTCATTGCAGCACGGTTAAGAGTTAGATAATTTAATCCAACATCATTTAAAAATTTAAGTCGAGATACAATTTCTTTTAATAGTTTTTCGGCAATAATTTTATCATCACCAGAAAGTTCCAATTTATTCATAAACTGAAAGCATTCTTCAATAGAAATAGAACAAAGATCCATAATGTTCTTTTTGGCAATTTTAGTAGATAGTGCTGTTTTATTAAGGCGAAGACCTTTGCAGTCTGGACAAGTTTGAATGTTCATATAACTTTCTAAATCTGCACGAACCTTATCTGAACCTGATTCAAGAAATTTTTTTTCTAACCAATTGATAAGGCCTGGAAATGGTTTTGAGAATTCAAAGTGTGAATTTTCAGAAGTAAAAGAATACTTATAAACTTTTTCAGAACCGTTATATAGAAGTTCTTTAAATTTTTTTGGTGCTTTTTTAAATGGTTCATGAAGTTTTACACCCTCTTCGATGGCCATACACTCAACCATTTTATGTAAGAAACTTGATTTCTTGGTTAGTGGTTTAATAGCACCTTCTAATAGCGGCAAATTTTCATCACCAACTATGAGATTTAGGTCAAATGTTTTACTTTCTCCTAGCCCATTACAAGTTGAACAGGCACCAAGCGGTGAGTTAAATGAAAATAATCTTGGTTCAAGATCGGGATAAATTTCTCCTGTCTTAGGAGATTTCATATGTTCAGAAAAATTTAATACCTTCTTATCATCTACTAAGATAGCAACATCGCCTCCACCCATTTTTAGGGCAAGCTCAACAGAGTCACTTAATCTCTTTTGAATATCATCTTTGATAATTAATCGATCTATGACTACTTCTAAACTCGTAGCCTTTTTTGGTGCTTTGAATGTGTCATCAATTTGAATAATTTCTTCATCAAGACGAATTCGAGAAAACCCCATAGTTATGAACTTAGAAATTTGCTCTTTAATATTAGTTTTAGAATTTATTTTTATAGGTGCAAGAATCTGAATTTTAGTCTTATCACCAATTTTTAAAATTTCTCGACATATACTTGGCACAGTATGCTTCTTAAGTGCAATACCTGTATGAACATCATGAAGAACACCAACTCTGGCGAAAAGAACTCGCATATAATCATATATCTCTGTTGTTGTCCCAACAGTAGAACGAGGATTTTTAGAAGATGTTTTTTGATCTATGGCGATAGAGGGAGATAAGCCAGTAATGCTTTCTACATCAGGTGGTTGGTATTGACCTAAAAACTGCCGAGCATAGCTGGAAAGAGATTCAATATAACGTCTTTGTCCTTCAACATAAATAGTGTCAAAAGCAAGTGATGATTTACCTGAACCAGATGGGCCAGTTATTACCGTCAATGAGTTTTTAGGAATTTTAAGGCTTATTCCTTTTAAGTTATGCACTTCAGCTTTCACAATATTAATTTCATTAATTGACATAGTTAAATCCTAAAAACAAAATCAAAAAGATATATCATGCTTGAAAAATCAGCTTTGTTTTTACCATAAAGATCAAAAGCAGTACCGTGATCAACACTTAGACGTAAAAACGGTAAACCAAACGTTGTGTTTATTCCGAGTAAGCCATTGTGTGATTTAAAATAGCTTAACCCTTGGTCGTGAAAAGAATATACAAGTAGCGAGTTAGAACTAGCTTTATAATGAAGAGCATCTCCAGAAATCGGTCCCCAAAATTTAATGCCATTAAATTTTTCAGTTAATCTCTGTTGTAGTTTTTCGATAATAATATCATCGGTTCCAAGCAGGCCATTTTCTCCAGCGTGAGGATTAATCCCTGAAAGATATACATTATTTATCAGAATATTTGCTTTAGAAAAACCATTAAGACCGTTTATTACTCGTTTAAAAATAATATCATCATCAAGAGAAGAAACATCTTTTAAGGGAAGATGGTCGGATAATAGTAATACATTTGCTTTTGGGCCAATAAAGGACATTGGGATACCTGAATTTTTATAAAAATATCTAAAAAATTCGGTGTGTCCTAGATGCTTTATCTCATCATAGATCAATTGATCTTTTGTTGTTGGTTGAGTGATAAGAATATCGTTTGATTGACATAAACTCATTCCGTGAATCAATGAAGATAGTGATTCACTAAAAATAAAATCTTTTGGTTGTATAATATTAAGATCGCAAAGAAGTGATTCTGGCAAATTGCAATCGCGAATAGTTTTTAAAACAGAATTTTGATAACCAATAAAGTGAACACGAGATTTTTTATCTTTAGACAATAAAGAAAAACTTTTTAAAAATATTTCAATCCCAATACCATTTTCATGGCCTTGGGTTACAAAAACAATCATAAGTTATTTTTAATAAAATGCTTTGTGCGCTCTCGGGACAACCATGACTTTGTCTCAGAAATGACAGCTTTTTCGAAAAGTTCATTTCTGATTTTTTCCTTTTCTTTTAAGTACTGGGCGGACTCAACTAAGTCTTTTTTTTGTACGTAAAAAACATGGAGTTTTCCATTAAGAATTAATGGCTTCGTCAGCTCGCCTTCGCCAACATTTTTAAGTGCAGAGTTTAGTTCGTGGGAAATGTCTTCTTCGGTTATTTCATCAAGATTATTTGAATTGTAATCTTTAAAATCTTCAACGATAACATTTGTTTTTTTATAGTCAGCAATTGCTTTCGCGAATTTTTCTAATTGATCGTGATTTTTATCTATCGAGTAATCAGTGATACTATATTTAAAATTCATTCGTGTTGACCCAGAATAATTTTTAAAATATGTGTTTTTTACCTCTTGATCGGTGATAGCAATAATTGGACTTATTACTCTTTGAATAAAAATTGAATACTCTATTGCTTCGCGAATTGTTTCAAAATACTCATCAAAGGTAAAACCTTGTTGGCCAAGAAACTTCATTAAGGCTTCGCGATTTACACCGAGTTTTTTTTCGTTACCCTTAATTTGTTCTTCAACGTAGTCATCGCCAATCGAATAACCAACTTCTGATAGTTTTGAGCGAATTACCTGGCGGTTAATTATCTTTTCTGATAATTCAGAAAGTTCAAACTGCGTTTTGTCATATACTAATGGAGATACGTTTCTTCTTACTGTCACAGTTTCTTGAATTCGCTTGATTTGAGATAAGGTAAAAGAAGTATCGTTTACGATTAGTGCGATTTTATCTAATTGCTTAGATAAAATATTATTAGAATAAAAAACAGATGTTAAAACAAAAAGAAGGAAAATCTTAGAAAATGTCCTCTTCATAGGGCTCCTAATATTCTTAATTTAATTAAACTAAGATTAATAGATCACATATAAGAGGACAAGGCTTCTCTAATTATTTCAGTAATTCTTTATTAATTTTGATTTGAGCTGATTTTCTAAGTTCAGCAAAGTAAACATCAAGGATTTTGTCGCGTTTTTGGTCATAAACAATTTTTTTGTAAAGCGCAGGGTCAACATCTTTCCATTCGCGAATTCCTAATACCTTAATAATATGAAAACCAAATTGAGTTTTAACTGGCGGAGAAATATAGCCAGTAGATTTACCTTTAATATGGTCGTAATATTCAGGAGCATAGTTAATTGATGGTTGAAAACCCATATCACCAGCAGTCGCAGCATTTGATGATTGAGAATATTTGTTGGCAAGTTCGGCCCAGTTTTGAGGCTTCTTTTTAAGTTCATCATAAACAACAAGTGCCTGCTTAATTGCAGCATCAACTTCTGCTTGTTCTGGAACAGCACGCATTCTAAAAAGAATATGTGCCGTCCGTATTTCTTTGTTGTTGCGGTAAAAATCTTCAGCCTCTTTGTCACTAACTTGTATATCAGTTAGTTTCTTTTCAAGGTCTTTCGAAATTTTGGCGTGATAAAGGACATCTTCCATTTTTGTTTTAACAATTGGATCGTCCTGAAGATTTTCAGACTTTGCTTTTTTAAGTCCAATTTCTCTTGTGATGATATCGTTTAAAACTTTTTCTTTTGTAACTCTTTTGTTTGAGACATAAAGAAGGTTTTGAGCAAATGCTTGATCTAGTTGATTTTTTCTAATTTCAACGCCGTCTACTGTTGCCACAACAGGATCTTCTGCTGGTTTTTTTGGAGTTGTTGTTTGTGCAAATGAATTAGAACTAACAATTAGTGCTAGTGCTAAAACAAAGATTGAATTCTTCATCATAAATCCTTTAGTTCTGTAAATAGGTATGCTTTTAATTCACTATATCTAATGTTAACAGATTTTTATGAATTGCAAGAATAATTTCACTTAGATGGAATAATTTGCTCTGCAATTTCCTTAGATATTCTGACCAATTCACTCTGGTTTATGGTTTGTTTATGTGTATAAATCACTTTAAAATCTGGAGTGAATTTATATACTTTTGGACGGGATAAAAAATATTGAACAACTTTATCTCTTAATTCGGTATAAGATTCAAATACAGAGGGATCAAACTTAAGGGTTAAGCTTGAACCTGCAACAGATAAAGACTTTAATCCCAGAGTTTGTAAATAAATTCGAACCTCTAAAAGTGTGAATAAATTGTGAATTTCTTCAGGAAATACACCGTAAATATCTTCAAATTCTTCACGGAGAGATTCAAGTTGAGCAGTCGTTTCACAATTTGAAATCCGTTTATAATTTTTAAGGCGATCAATTGATTCCTTAATATAGTGATTTGGAATAAAGGCCGGAAAAGGTGTCTGAATCTCAATGTCTTTTTTGATGATTTTTCGCTCACCTCGAATCTCTTGAATTGCCTCTTTTAAAAGTTCCATGTAAAGCTCAAGACCTATGGCTTCGATATGCCCTGATTGTGATGCACCTAAAATGTCACCTGCACCGCGAATTTCAAGATCAACGTTTGCTAAATTAAAGCCAGCACCCATATCCGCATAAGTTTGTAGAGCGTGGAGCCTTTTCGTTGCGATTCCTGATACTTCTTTGAAACGAGGGACGATAAAGTAGGCGTATGCTTTTTTATCAGAGCGCCCGATTCTTCCACGAAGTTGATGAAGCTGGGCAAGTCCAAAGGTGTCCGCGCGATCAATAATCATAGTATTTGCATTTGGAATATCTATACCAGATTCAATAATCGTTGTAGAAATAAGAATTTGATAGTGACCGTTGTAAAATGAGCTTACGCGATCTTCGAGTTCTTTTTCGGTCATTTGTCCGTGAGCAAAAATAATTTTTGCCTCTGGTACAAGCTCTTTGATATAGGCAACATATTGTTCCATGTCGTTAACTTTGTTGTGAACGATAAAAACTTGTCCGCCTCGTTGAAGTTCTTTTTTGATGGCCATTTGAATGGTGTAGTCGTCTTCCTTTATAATATACGTCTTGATAGATTGTCTTTTTGGGGGTGCCGTTTTGATGAGTGATAATTCGCGCAGACCTAAAAAAGCCATTTGAAGAGTTCTTGGTATCGGAGTAGCTGTAAGTGTTAGAAAATCTACAGAAGATTTCATTAGTTTAAGTTTTTCTTTGTGGCCAACACCAAAACGTTGCTCTTCGTCTACAATAACAAGTCCAAGGTCTTTAAACTTTAAGCTATCATTTAAAATTTTATGAGTTCCAATGAGAATATCAACCTCCCCTTTTTCTGCTTTCTCAAAAATAACTTTGGCTTCTTTTGCAGATTTAAAGCGCGAGACAAATTCAATTCGTATTGGAAATTCTTTAAATCGTTTAACGAATGAATTGTAATGTTGAAGTGCTAGAATGGTTGTTGGAACAAGTAGTGCAACTTGTTTTTTATCTTCAACTGCTTTGAAGGCTGCTCGCATGGCGACTTCTGTTTTTCCAAAGCCAACGTCACCACAAACTAAATGGTCCATAGGTACAGGTTTTTGCATGTTTTCCAAGACGAGTTCGATTGCTTTTGTTTGATCCGGAGTCTCGTCAAAAGGAAAAGCAAGTTCGAATTCTTTATATAAAAGATCAGGCTCTGAAAAAGCAAACGCCTCTGACATTTGTCGCTCGGCTTGGAGTTTTAATAAGTCAAAAGCAAGCTGTTTAACTGAAATACGAGCTCTTGCCTTTAGTGCGGAAAACTTATTATTTCGAAGCGAATCAACTTTTAATCCAGCCTGTGAATCAGCATGTTTTTGTATTAGGTTTAATTTGTAAACAGGAACATATACTTTATCGTTTTCAGAATATTTAAGAATTAAAAAATCGGATTTTTCTCCGCCAATTTCTAGCGATTCTAAACCTAAATATTCACCAATTCCAAATTCGCTGTGAATGACATAATCCCCAACCTTGAGAGTGGCAAGTTGCTCGGCAAATAAATCTAGATCAATATTTTTTTTCTTTTGAGTTTTATTTTTTTTGGCAGCAAATAAGTCGCCGTCAGAGATAATAAGTGTTTTTTCTGGCCCATACCACATCCCTTCATCCATTCTGTATCGAATGAAGTTTGTGCGCGCCTTTAATTCAAGAGGCCATTCGAGTATTTCAATTAAATGTTTAATCTCTTGTTGCGAGCCGTCACTATAAGAACAGAAGGTAATATTACCAGAATGTTTAAAATGTTTTTGCAAAAAATTAAGACTTTCCCTAATAAAATCAGATTTAGATAAACTTGGATTGATGTGTTCAAAAAGAAAATTTTTAGCTTTTTCAATTTTAAGATCAATCGCGTGAGTTATATCTAGGTCGCCAAATTGAATGTTGACTGCATTAATATTTAAGCAATGAATTGATTCATGATGATCTAAAAAACTAAAATCATATAAACGCTCTGGTTCAGGGAGTATTGAGACAGATTCAATATTATTATTTTCTCGTTCAAAATCAGATCGAAGCTCGTCTTTGAAATCTGTTAAATTTCTAATGGCATAATTCTGATTTACGACAAAGTATAAACAATTAAAGTTTTTTAAAACTTCAAAAAGCGATGAACTTTCTTTGTGAAATAATCCTTCGAATGAAACATAATTTTCAAAAAGTTGCTTATCAGAAAGAGTTTGAAATATTTTTTTTCGAAGCTCATATTTACTCTTAAAGGCAGGTTGAGGAGTTGAAATGTTTTCTCTTAAAGTTTGTATGCATTGACTTTCAAGCAGGACACCGGCCACTGGGGAGATAATGATAGAAATTACAGCTGAATCCTTTTTGGTTTTTTGAGTTTCGGGATCAATTAAGTGGATTGTCTCGATGAGATCATCGAAATAATTAATTCGATAAGGTCCACCGATAAGTGGGTATATATCAAAAATTTCGCCTTTGTGTGAAAACATACCAGGTTCTTCCACGCTTGATCCTGAGACGTAACCTAGTTCTACTAATTTTCTAGAGAGTTCGTGTGGGCCGATGATATCATCTTTTGCTATCGAGAATTCAGAATTAAAAAAAGAAAGAGGAATGGTTTTTAGCGAAAGAGCTTCAAGTGTTGTAATGATTAAGAATTGTTTAGGTTTATTTTTTAATAAACGAATGGTTTTTAAGCGATCAAGAAATTGAACTTCTGACGCGATGACACCAGAGTAAGGTGATAATTCCCTTCCTGGATAAAGTAGAATCGGGAAATTTTCAATATCAAGGCCCGAAAAATTATGAAATGCCTCTTCTGCTAAATCAAAATCATCGAAAATCATCACATGAGGTCTATTAAAAAAAATAGATTTATCATCTTTTAACGCATTAAGATAAAAATAATTCCAATGAGACGAGGAAAGTCCAGTTAGCCCAAAGGGTTGTGGGGCTCCATTTTGCCACGCGTTTATTTTCTGCGTCGCAGACAAGAATAAAGACATAGAATCTACCTTTATAATATACAGTTTCCAAGAGCTTGTATTTAATGTACTCTAACATAACTAAAAACATTACATAAAGAATCGGAGTTCGAAGATGTCGTCTTACAATCTAGACGCCTACATGCCAATAGTTATCTTAATTATTTTAGCATTGGCAATTGGTTTAGGTTCGTTATTGCTTGGAAAACTAATTCGTCCAGACAATCCTAGTAAGTTAAAAGAATCGCCCTATGAGTGTGGTGAAGAGCCGGTTGGAACAGCATGGGCAAATTTTAATGTTCGCTTTTATGTAATAGCGCTTATTTTTATTATATTTGATGTAGAAAGTGCGTTGATGTTTCCAGTTGCGGCAGTATTTAAAAAATTTAACGAAATTGGTGCCGGTGGAACAATTCTAGTGTCTGTTTTACTTTTTATCTCTGTGCTTTTATCGGGTTTAGTTTACTGCTGGAAAAAAGGCGACTTGGACTGGGTTAAAAGTTTTCAAACAGCTAATAATTTAAAAGAAAGAAAATAATAAGGAATAGTTAATGAACTCAACTGTTGCATCTTACTTTGCCCAATCAAAAGAGTTTCACGCAGTCGTAGTTTTTTTCTCAGATCTATTTGGCTCTGACGCTACGTCTTTTGTAAGCTTTTTGTTCTTTGGATTGGTTGCCACAATAATTGTCGCCGTTATGGCCACGATTGGTGGTCTTGGAACTTATGCAGAGAGAAAAATTTCTGCAGATTTACAAATGAGACAAGGTCCAAATCGTGTCGGTCCCTATGGTCTTCTTCAGTTTCTTGCTGATGGGGTAAAGATGATTTTAAAAGAAGATATCATCCCAACTCAATCGGATAAATTTATTTTTATTATTGCTCCAATTTTATGTTTGGTTGGTGTTTTTGCTACACTCGCAGTTGTTCCGTATTCAAGTGGTTTTATCCTGACGGATTTAAATGTCGGCATTTTTTATCTCGTGGGTATGGCTTCTCTTGTTGGAGTTGGGATTTTTCTAGGCGGATATGCATCTAATTCAAAGTGGGCAATGCTTGGTGGAATGCGAGGTGCTTCACAAATAATTTCGTATGAAATACCGGTAACACTTTCAATAATTGCAATTGTTCTACTTGCTGGTGGAATGAGTATGGGAAGTCTTGTTGGTGCACAGGGTGGATTGCCGCAAGAGTGGTTCATCTTTCATAATCCATTTGCGTTTGTCGGCTTTTTTGTCTATTTCATTGCGGCACTCGCCGAAACAAACAGAGCGCCATTCGATTTACCGGAAGCAGAATCAGAGTTAGTTTCAGGTTACCATACAGAATATTCAGGTATGAGATTTGCGTTTTTCGCGTTGGCAGAATACATCGAAGTATTTGTTGTCTGTGCAGTTGCCGTAGCTCTATTTTTAGGTGGATATAAAGTACCGTTTGATTTAGGTAGTGGACAAATTTTTATTGAAAAAATTGGTATGGATTCGATGCTTGCCAAAAACATTGGAAATGTTTTGGAGATCGGATCATTTATGACCAAAACACTGGTGTTGTATTATGTGGTTATTTGGGTACGCTGGTCACTTCCACGTCTGAGAGTAGATCAATTAATGACACTGTGTTGGAAATATTTAACTCCGATTGCACTCGTTAACATAATTGGTATCGCAATTTGGATTTGGGCTTTTGACGGAGCTTCAATGTTTACATTAATTTTTCATTCTGCTGGCCATAGTGCTGGCGGACATTAATAGAGGTTTAAAGTGTTTGCAAATACGCTTTTTTTGTTGTCGGCAGCATTAACACTCGGTGGAGCTTTTGCTGTATTGTGGTCGAAAAATTTAATGCACGCATGTGTTTATCTACTAGCGAGTTTCTTTGGCGTCGCGGGGTTATATGCAGTCATCGGTGCAGATTTTTTAGCAGCTACTCAAATGGTTGTGTATGCCGGTGGTGTTGTCATATTAATGCTATTTGCAGTGATGTTAACTGGTGGGGCAAGCGAAAAAATTAATCGCTATGGTCTTGAAAAAATTCCGGCCATGGGAAACAAAAAAACCATGTTTGCTGCAGTTTTTGCAGCAATCGTTTGCGCACTTGTTTTATTAAAAATGTTGGCTACTTTTTTAAGAAACTATGACGCAAAAGTAATTGCTTCGAATGTTTCAACTGTGGAAAAAATTGGTACGGTTCTCGCTACTGACCACGTTTTAGCTTTTGAAATATCCTCAGTTTTATTATTAGGTGCACTGATCGGTGCAGCTGTAATTTCGAGACCTAGGAGAGAAAATCATGATTAGCTTGGGGACATATTTAGCCATTTCTATTTTTCTTTTTCTAATTGGAATTGCAGTAATGATTTCAAGAAAAAACATTATAGCTATACTTTTAGGAATCGAATTGATTCTGAATGCCGCCGCGATCAATTTTGTCGCTTATTCGAAGTTTGTAAATAACAATATCGATGGACATATAATGAGTTTGTTTATCATTGTGATTGCAGCATGCGAGGCAGCTGTTGGCTTAGGAATAGTAATTAGATTCTTCCAGTTAAGAGAAAGCGTACATATTGACGACGCTGCTCAGTTACAAAATTAAATAAGGAATTAGGACGCGAAATATGGATTATACAATTTCCACCATTGCCCCAATAGTACTATTACCGTTTTTTGCTTTTGTAATAAACATCTTTATTGTTAAGCGATTTACAAAACTTGCGGTTGGGTTAAGTACTTTATCTATTTTTGGATCATTTTTGTTCGCATTGAGAATATTTAATGATTTTCTAAACGTATATTCAAAAAACTATCACATACATAAAGTATTTAATTGGTTTGATATATCGTACGGTGAACAAATATTTAAAGTTGATATGGGCATTTATCTCGATAATATGGGTGCAGTAATGCTTCTAATGGTTACGGGTGCCGCAACGTTGATTCACGTGTTCTCAACTTGGTATATGCATGACGATCCAAGGTTTGGAAGATTTTTTGTCTATCTATCGCTCTTTACGTCTGCAATGTTGGGTCTTGTTGTTTCAGACAACCTTCTTTCTGTTTTTATTTTCTGGGAATTAATGGGTTTCTGTTCATACTCTTTAATTGGTTTCTATTACGAAAAAGAAGGTGCAGGAAATGCATCGATGAAAGCGTTCATGACAACAAGAGTTGGGGATGTTTTTTTTCTTTTAGGAATTTGTGCTATTTGGTCAGTTGTAGGGTCGGTGTCGTTTGTTGATATTTATGCTGCAATTGCTGATGGAAAATTTAACAACCTTTATGCATTAGGAATTCCACTTGCAACAGTTGCAGGCTTTGCAGTGTTTATGGGAACAGTTGGTAAATCTGCTCAGTTCCCATTACAAGTTTGGTTACCAGATGCGATGTGGGGACCAACTCCATGTTCAGCTCTTATTCACGCGGCTACAATGGTTGCAGCCGGAGTTTATCTTTCATTAAGAATGTATCCATTAATGGAAATTGGTCATTTAACAACATTGATTGCCTACATCGGAGCAATTACAGCTTTTGGTGCAGCAACAATCGCGCTTGTTCAAACAGATATCAAAGCGGTTTTAGCATTCTCAACAATTTCACAATTAGGTTACATGGTAATCGGAATTGGTGTTGGAAATTACAATGCTTCATTTATGCATTTGATTACTCATGCAGTGTTTAAGGCGTGTCTGTTCTTGTCTGCTGGTTCAGTCATTCACTCAATACACGAACAACAAATGCCAAAGATGGGTGGTCTTCGTAAAAAACTTCCATACACATTCTTTGCTATGCTTTTATGTTGTTTCGCTATTGCCGGAGTACCGTTTTTCTCAGGATTTGTATCTAAAGATAGAATCTTAGGTGACGCCCTTTATATGGCAATGCACTCACCAGTTTATATCCCAGTTGCAATTTTAGGTTTTGGTGGAGCATTGTTAACAGCGTTCTATATGTTTAGAATGTTGTTCTTAACTTTCTTTGGTGAGCCACGTGATCATCACATCTATGATCATGCACACGAAGAGCATATTAGCTGGAATTCTAACGTTCCGCTTTTAATCCTGGCCGTGTTTACGCTTGGTATCTTCTACTCCGGTTCATTTACGGGTCAGGGGGAAGTGAAACTTTTCAAAGAAAAATATGAATGGTTTCAAACTTTAATCCAAAAACCAGAAGCTAAAAACCTAACTCATTTTAAAACATATAAAAGAGAAGAATTTGGCCAGGTGGATACACGTATTAAAGATGGTTGGGAAAAAGCCGTTTATGACCACAACTATGGTCTTCCTGAAGAGGAAGCTCATCACGTACACGTAGCACACAAAATTGGTGCGGCCATGTCTGTGGTTATTGCCTTTCTTGGAATATTTATCGCCTATTTAATGTACATAACAAAATCAATGAATCCTGCGCGCTGGACAGAAACTTTTAGTGGGTGGACCAAAGCGCTTCATAACAAATATTATTTTGACCATTTATATATAAATAAAATTATCCAAGGCGGAATGAATCCGTTTAATAATTTCTTGTCTTGGTTTGATATGGGTGTTTACGATCGCTTTGTGATCGATGGATGGGAAAAAATAAATCGCGTGGCTTACAAAATTGCCCGTTGGTCAGATGATAATATCGTGGACTCTGGAATGGTTGATGGATCAGGAGCGAGTGTACGATTTATGAACGTTGTGTTAAGAACAGTTCAATCAGGTAAAATTCAATTGTATTTTATAATTCTGATTGTGGTTCTTGCCTCATATGTATGGACTTTAACAGTATAGTTTTTAGATATTCACTTTAAGAAGGGAGACGGCCGGTGAACGGTTCACATTTGTTAAACTGGATTTTATGGATGCCTATTATCGGAGCAATTGGAGTACTTCTTTTTCCAAAAAAGAATGAAACAGGGATTAAGATTTGGGCGCTTATTAACACAATCATCTCTTTTATACTTACTCTAGTACTGTATAAAAAATTTGATCTAACTCAAGCGGGCATGCAAGAAGCCTTTAATATAAAGGTTGCTTGGATTCCACAGTTCAACATTTTCTATTCGTTGGCCGTGGATGGGATTTCGCTTCCGATGTTGCTTTTAACAGGAGCATTATTTGTTCTTTGTATATTAAGCTCATGGACGCAAATTTATAAATACATCAAAGGTTACTTCGCTCTACTGCTACTTTTACAAAGTACGGTATTCGGAGTTTTCTTGGCGATGGATTTCTTCCTTTTCTATGTATACTGGGAAGTTATGCTTATTCCAATGTTCTTCCTTATTGGTATTTGGGGTGGGGAAAACAAAGAATACGCTGCAGTTAAATTTTTCTTATATACATTCTTTGGATCAATTTTGATGTTAGTTGGTATGGTAGCTCTTTACTATGCTTCAGGTGCAGGAGTTGATTCATTTAATTTGTTGGCCCTTCAGGGTGGAAAATTTAGCGAATTAACTGTGAGTATGTTTGGAAATACGTTCTCATTTTCTAAGCTGTTTTTCATTTTCTTGTTCATTGGTTTTGCCATCAAGGTTCCAGTTTTCCCTTTCCATACATGGCTTCCACATGCGCACGTTCAAGCTCCAACAGCAATTTCGGTAATACTTGCTGGAGTTCTATTAAAGATGGGTACGTACGGATTTTTAAGAATCGCCTTCCCGATTTTTCCAGAAGCTTCAAAATACTTTGCAGACATGATCGGATGGTTGGGTCTTGTAAACGTAATTTACGGAGCACTTTGTGCGATGGCGCAAACAGATGTGAAAAAACTTATCGCATACTCATCAATCTCTCATATGGGATTTGTTATGCTAGGTTTTGCAGCAATGACGGTTCATGGTATGAACGGGGCTGTTCTTCAAATGTTCAACCACGGAACTTCTGCAGCAATGATGTTCTTTTTGATCGGTATTTTATATGAAAGATCGCACCACAGATGGATTGTTCGCCCGGATGGCTCAAAAGGTTTTGGTGGATTGTACACACAAATGCCAATTTACTCGATTATTTTTATTATCGGTATGTTTGCAGCAATGGGACTTCCTGGATTGGCTGGATTTATTTCTGAGGCGCTAATCTTTTTAGGAATCTATCAAAAATATACAACAATTACAGTTTTAGCACTTTTTGGTTTATTAATTGGTGCAGCTTATCTTCTATGGATGTTTAAGAGAATGTTCTTTGGTGAAGTTAACCCAGAAGTAAAAGAATATAACGATGTTACAAAGCTAGAAATGATTTACATGGCTCCCCTTGTAATTGCCGTTATTGTATTTGGGGTATTTCCATCACCGTTGTTAAACATGATGAAAGCATCTGTGGGACAGCTTGTATCATTATTGGCGACTTTTTAGTAAATAAAAATTTAGGATAAAAAATGCATTTAACCTATTTAGCAAATATTAGTCACTATATACCAGAAATGATTCTTGTGGTGTTGATGGTCGGCCTCATTCTCTTAGAGGCTGCCTATAAAGATGGTGAAAAAAATAAAACTCTATTTTATGTCACAACATATATAGGATTGGCAGCTGCGTTTGGAGCCTTGATAGTAAATCTAAATGCAACAGCTTTAACAATTTTTACCAATTCTATAACCATTGATCCATTTTCTACTTTAATGAAAATGATTATGGTGTTGGGCACTTTCGGATCGGTCTATTTATCGAAAATTAACCGCGATATCTATCATTCTTTAAAATCAGAATATGTGATAATTGCAGTCGGTGTTTTGATTGGTGGGATGATTCTTGCATCTGCCAACAATATGTTAATGTTATATGTTGGCATAGAGACACTCTCGATTCTTTCGTATGTATTAGCATCGTTAAGTAAAAACAATGATCGATCTAGTGAGGCCGGTTTGAAATATGCATTATACGGTGGAATTTCTGCGGGTATAATGCTGTTTGGAATGAGCCATATTTACGGAATGCTGGGTACGATTCAATTTAGTGATGTCGTTGCAGCTCTTCCAGGACTAGAGGCTTGGAAGATAGCGGTTCTTCTGCCATCTTTCTTATTGTTCTTTGTTGGTATTGGTTACAAGATTGCGTGCGTTCCATTTCACATGTGGTCGCCAGATGTTTATGAAGGCTCGCCTCTTCCGGTTACAGCATTTTTTTCAATTGTACCTAAAATTGCAGGTATCGCTGTATTAATTAGAGTGACAATGGTTTTCTTTGGTAACACGGGTCCAATGCAAATAGGTTGGGTTGGTTTAATGACGATCATTTCTGCTCTAACAATGACGGTTGGAAATATTACAGCAATAAATCAAAAATCGGTTAAGCGTATGCTGGCATATTCATCAATTTCACACGCGGGTGTAATGATGGCGGCATTAACAGTTCTAAGTATTGTAGGAATTCGTTCTATTGTGTTCTATGGAATAACTTATTTGTTTATGACCATGGTTGCGTTTTACATTTTGGGTATTGTTCAAGATAAATATAACAATGACCATTTCGAAAGATTTTCTGGCCTAATATATCGATATCCGGCAATGGCCATTATGATGACAGTTGTGATGTTCTCGCTTACAGGTCTTCCTCCGTTTGCAGGCTTTGTCGCAAAATTCAACATCTTATATGCTTTAATTGAGAAAAAATACTTTGCTCTTGCAATCGTTCTTGCGCTCAATTCAATTGTATCAGCATATTACTATTTAAAAATTGTACGCCTAATGGTGCTTAAAAAAGAAGAATCTTCAGAGCAAATTGCAAACTTTAGCATGTTAAATCAGACTATCGTAACAATTATGACGGTGCCCGTTCTGTTTTTAGGAGTATTTTGGCAAAAAATTATGATGCTCGCTCAAGGAGCTAGTATTTTTATTAAGTAATGGTGTTAAATGGATGTATTACCTTTAATTATTTTCTTTTTAATCGCAAATGCCATTGGAATCGTCTTAATGACGATTTCGAAAATTTTAGGCGTAAAGCGAAAACTTGTTAGAAAGCATGATATTTATGAATCAGGAGTTGATCCCCATGGATCGGCCACGAGACAGTATGATATTAAATTTTATTTAACCGCCATATTGTTCTTACTGTTTGACGTAGACTTGGTTTTTTTACTTCCATGGGCATTGGGCTATCAAAATTCAGGTGATCAACAATTTATGATCTATGGTTTTGTGTTTTTCATGGCAATCCTCTTGGTTGGATACATTTTCGTAATTAATTCAAATTCATTAAAGTGGGATGAATAAGTCATGTTAGAAGTAATACTAGAAACACTAATAAAAGCTGCGATTGTTATAGGACTTCCTTTGGGTTCTATTCCCCTAATTCTTCAAGTTGAAAGAAGGGGGGCTGCATTTATGCAAAAGCGTCTTGGTCCAAATAGAGTTGGGCCTTTTGGTTTTTTTCAACCACTAGCGGACGTATTTAAGTTTTTATTTAAAGAGGAAGTTGAACCATCCCACGTGAGACCTTTTTACTATACAATGGCACCGCTTATAGCACTAGTTGTTGCGGTTTTACCGCTTGCCGTTGTTCCTGTAGCGGCACCTTTTGAAATTGGTGGAAAAACAATTTTTCCAGAAGTTTTTCACTCGGATCTTGGTATCTTTTTTGCGTTTGCAGTCTCTGCCTTGGGCTCTTATGGAATATTGGTTGCAGGGTGGGCTTCAAATAATAAATTTTCAATGTTGGGTGCACTTAGAGCGTGCGCGCAAATGGTGTCGTACGAATTATCATTAACCACTGCAATTGTTGCCATGATCTTCTTGTATGGCTCAAATGATATTCATGCAATTGTAACGGAGCAATCAGGATATTGGTTTGGGTTTATTCCTAGATGGGGATTTTTTGTTCAGCCACTTGCTGCACTTCTCTTTCTTGTGGGTATATTTGCAGAATCAAACCGTCTGCCGTTTGACTTAGCTGAAGGTGAGTCGGAACTAGTTGCAGGCTATCACGTGGAATACTCGTCTATAAAGTTTGCTTTGTTTTTTATGGCAGAATACGTACACATGTTAGTTCTTTCTGCACTCTTTATATTTTTATTTTTCGGTGGCTATTCCCTGCTTCCAGGAATGGAATTTATTGTTGGAGATTCTTCACTTTTATTGACTTTGTTTCAGGTTATTTCACTTGTAACAAAAGTAGCATTTATGGTTTGGTTTTTTGTTTGGATACGTTGGACTCTTCCACGATTTAGATATGACCAACTAATGAACCTTGGTTGGCAAAAATTATTACCACTTGGTATTTTTAATTTAATCATTACGGTTTTGGTCGTTCATTTTAGGAATTCGTAATTATGATGTTTGTTGATTTATTACTTACTGTTTTGGTCGTATTTTTTGCATGCATGACAGTCTTTTCAAAAAAGACAGTTATATCTGCATTCTCACTGTTGATGACACTCGTTGGAATCGCTGGAATATATTATCAACTTGGATCAATATTTTTATCTTTTATCCAGGTTTTGGTAAACGCAGGTGCTGTGGCTATTTTGTTCGTATTTGTAATGATGCTCATCGATCTAGAGAGGTTTCCGAACAATAGAGAAAGAAGCAAGATTAAATTAGTTATCACAGTATTAACGTCTCTAGTTGTCTTGGGTGTATTGGCGCTAGTTATCCATAACAACATTGACACAATTACAGTCGTTAACTTATCTGACTCTTCAATGAAAGCTTTGTTTGACAGGCTATTTTCTCAGTACTTTGTACCTTTTGAATTGGCGACAGTTCTTTTGTTGGCAGCAATTGTTGCCGTTGTGGTAATTGCTAGCAGTGATAAACATAAATCTTCAGGACATGAATAATGAGTATCTACTATTATCTTTCAGCGTTTTTGTTTTGTTTAGGCCTTCTGGGAACAATATATAAAAAAGACTTAATTTCTATATTGCTCTGCTTAGAGTTAATGCTTGCAGGGGTTTCTTTACTGTTTGTTCTATTTTCTAGAGCAACTGGTTTTCTGGATGCTCAACTTCAGGTTTTTTTCATTATGATTATTTCTGCCTGTGAAGTAGCGATCGGCTTAAGTATGATCATCGCACTTTATAGAAAGAAAAATACAATATACACCGACGACTTAAAAATAATTTCAGAGTAATACGCCATGATTCAGAATTATCTAGCATTAGTTCCTTTTTTCCCTTTACTGGCTTTCGCCTTAAACAGCTTGTTAGTTCCAAAAAAACTTAACAACGTTCAAGCGGGAACCATTACATTTCTAGGGTTATTCGCCTCTTTTATTTGCGTGATCATGCTTTATCTTCACGTGAAAGTTAATGGGCCAGTAGTGACTCATCTATGGGAATGGTTAAGCTATAAAGAATTAAAATTTAATTTCGCCTTTATGGTGGATGAGTTATCAATCATTTTAAGCTTAATGGTAACGGGAATTGGTTCAGCGATTGCGTTCTTTTCAATCGGATATATGGACCATGAAGAAAATGTTGGAAAGTTTTTCGCTTTCTTCGCATTATTCGCCTTTTCAATGTTACTTCTCGTTCATGGAGAAAACTTTTTAGTTTTATTTATGGGATGGGAAGGTGTTGGTTTAAGTTCATACTTATTAATTGGTTTTTGGTATGAACATACTAAAAATGGTATGGCCGCAAAAAAAGCATTCCTTGCAAACCGCGTGGGAGATTTTGGTGTTGTCTTAGGTATGATTGGATTCGCCATTGCTTTTGGAACGATCTCTTTTAAAGATCTACAAGCTCCAAATTTAGAATTAATTGCAGCTAATAAAGAATTATTAATAGCTTCTGGTCTTTTATTGGTATTAGGTGCTGCCGGAAAGTCTGCTCAAATTCCTTTATTTGTATGGTTACCAGATGCGATGATGGGGCCAACTCCGGTATCAGCACTAATGCATGCTGCGACCATGGTTACAGCAGGTATCTTTTTACTTTGTAGAGTTTCAAACGTAATCGTTCATCTTGATGTTGTTTTAGATGTTATTGCTTGGGTTGGAGCACTTACAGCTCTTCTTGCGGCTTTAATTGCTGTTACTCAAAGAGATATCAAAAAAATTCTAGCATACTCAACGGTTTCACAATTAGGTTACATGATTCTTGCAGTTGGAGTTGGAGCTTTTTCAACAGGAATGTTCCACGTTTTTACCCATGCATTCTTTAAAGCACTTTTATTCTTAGGTGCAGCCTCTGTTATTTATGCTAGCCATCACGAGCAAGATATTTTCAAAATGGGCGGGCTTAAAAAGAAAATGCCAGTAACGTTTTGGACCGTATTTATTGGTTACTTAGCAATTTGCGGTATCCCTGGATTTTCTGGATTTTTTTCAAAAGATGAAATTCTTTGGAGTGCTCTAAATAGACCAGGAAATGGTATCTTTTTATATGTTGTTGGATTAATCACAGCACTTCTAACTGCTTTTTATATGACAAGATGGTTGTGTCTAATTTTTATAGTTGAACCAGCTAAGCATGAAGATGATCATCATCATGCACACAAAAACAATCATGGTCACGATGATCATCATGCACATGAAATTCATGAAAACTCAGCAGTAATGACTGTTCCGCTTGCGGTATTAGCGTTCTTTTCTTTAACTGCAGGTTATTTAGGACTACCACATTTATTTAGTCACGATAACTCAAGACAGTTTCAATTATTTGTAGAAAGATTTACAGCGAAAACTTCAGAACACGCAATCTATTCGTCACAAACAGAAATAATTTTAATGTCGATGACCGTCATTTTAATAATTGCCTCAATGGGATTGGCTTATTATGTCTATGTTAAGAATGATGCCCAAAAAATGCGTGATCAGCTAAGAACAAAATTTAGTAATCTTTGGTCAGCATCTCATTCTAAATTTAAGATAGATGAACTATATGAAACAATTATCATTAACCCACTATATAAGTTTGGTGGTTTTTTAGTAGATGTAATAGAAACACACGTAATCAATGGTATTGTTAAAGCATTTACAAAAGGCACAACTGAAACAGGCGGTTACCTAAATGAAACAAAGCCAGATAAATTAGACTTAGGAATACTTTACATAATTGTAGGTTTAACAATTCTTATAACGGCAATATTTAATGCATTTATGTTCAGATAGAATAAATTAAGAGAGATATATGGATCAGTTATTTTTAGTTCAATTCTTATTACCGCTGTTTTGGGCCATTGGATTTATCTTCGCACCAGATAATAACAAAAAGGTTATAAAAATATGGGCGCTTGTTGGATCACTTGTAACACTATTTTATACCGCTAAGTTGTATACAGCACTCCCTAATAGCGAAGCCCTGACAGAGTTGTTTCGTTTTCAAATGCCATTGTTTTTTAATATGACGTATACGTTTGCAATGGATGGAGTTAGTGGGATTTTGGCAATTCTTAACATGTTCCTTCTAGTTGTTGTAATCGTATCAACATGGAACGTAGAAACAGAAAAGCTTAAGCTTTATTATTTTTTAATTTTCACATTGGTATGGGCCGTGAATGGTTCATTGCTCGCAACTAACCTTTATGCGTTCTATATTTTTTGGGAAGCGATGCTAATTCCATTGTTCATTCTTGTTGGTGTGTTTGGTGGTGAAAATAGAAGAATGGCATCTTTTAAATTCTTTATGATGACGGCAGCGGGCTCTATTTTGATGTTAGCAGCAATGTGCTATATGTCAGCTCAAGCTTTTAAAATTAATGGTTCATATGATTTAACTTACGATGTAATTAAATCACTTAACTTAGAATTTAACTCAGTGTTCTCGCCACAGTCTTTAATTTTCTGGGCCTTTACCGTTGCGTTTTTCTTAAAAGTTCCAGTATTTCCATTTCACTCTTGGTTACCAGATGCCCACGTTGAAGCTCCGACAGCAGGTTCAATATTTCTAGCTGGTATTTTGTTAAAGCTTGGCATTTATGGTTTTATTCGTTTTGTAATACCGATGTACCCTGAGGCTGTTGAAGCAAACAGAATGTTGATTATGTACTTAGGAGCAATCGGTGTAATTTATGGTGCACTAACTGCTTGGGTTCAAAAAGATATTAAAAAGCTTGTAGCATTCTCATCTATCTCACACATGGGATATATCGTTGCAGGTATTTTTTCTAATAATCAAATGGCAGTTAATGGAGCAATTTATCAAATGATTGCTCACGGTATTTCAACACCAGGACTCTTCATCGCTGTTCACTACTTATATGTAAGAAGGCATACAAAAAAATTGGAACATTTTGGTGGGATCGCTAAATCAATGCCAGTGTTTGCAGTGTTATTTTTCTTAATTACTGCTGGATCTATGGCAGTACCAATGACTTGTGGATTCGTTGGTGAATTCATGATCACATTTGGATTGTATGAAGTGAATAAAGTTGTAGCGGTACTCGCAGCAACAGGAATTATTCTTGGACCAATTTATCTTTTAAAGATGTATCACAAGACAGCTTTAGGCGAGATGGTTCACGAAGAAAACAAAAATTTAAAAGATTTAACACTCGTAGAGAGCCTTCCTCTAGTTGTTTTGAGCATTATGACAATTGGTTTTGGCTTATATCCCAAAGTAATTACAATGTTCTTCGATACTTTTGTTAATGGATTTTTGAATAGCACAATATAGGTTGTTTATGGAACAGATGAATTTTTTAAATAATATTTTAGCGTTTATAGTTCTTATTTCTTTATCCGTTGTAACCGTAAACTGGAAAAGAGACGGTAGAGTGCTCGGTTTCTTTTTTAACCTAGTGGCTTCTCTTACATTTTTTGGAATGTTATTTCAGGCCGACCAATATTCGCTTTCTAGCTTGGTATTAATTGATGGCAACAAAGTTCTGTTGCTAAAAATAGTATCGTTCCTAAATATTTTAATGATTTTACTAAATGGCCACAAAAACCACGAAAAAGTAAAAAGTGCAATTGTCGTAAATTTTATGTTTTTGGGCGGAGTTTTTTTAATTGGAGCAACGGAACTAATCACGTTTTATGTGGCACTAGAAACAATTGCACTGCTTGGGTATGCACTAGTTTCTTTGTCTGGCTTGGAGTTTTCGAAAGAAGCTGCAATTAAATACCTAGTACAAGGCGCAATTGTGTCTACAATTTTTCTTTTGGGAGTAGCTTTCTATCTTGGTGGTACAGGTTCTCTAGACTTGGTTGCGCCTCAAGTTATCAATCATCAACTTTATGCAATAGCAGTTGGAATTTTTATCCTTGTTGCGTTTTTTAAGTTGGGAGCATTTCCGTTTCATGCTTGGATGGCCGATGTTTATTCAAACGTAACATCAGGAAATTTAGCAACTAACTTTTTCATATCGAAAATAATCGTAGGTTTTAAGTTTATCATTGTATTGCAATTGTTAGTTACGGCGTGCGAACCACAGTTTCAGAATATATTAATTAAAATCATTCAACTTGTAGCAGTTGTTTCTGCTTTCTATGGAAATATTATTGCAGTAGCACAAAAACAATGGAAGAGAATCATTGCCTATTCTTCCCTTGCGCACACTGGTTACATGCTAATGTCGATAGCACTAAATCCAGATGATGGTTTTGAAAAACAGTTAATTGGTTTTTTGGTCCTTTATTCGCTGACAGCAACAGGTGTAATATTGATACTTAATCAATTTGCTCAGTTACATAAGAATAAAGATTATCAATCAATACTAATATCTGGTTTCTATAAAAATAAAGGACTTTCTGTTTTACTGGTGGTTTTTGTTCTTTCATTGGCAGGAATACCACTAACGTCTGGCTTTGCTTTAAAATATATGCTGTTTACTAATTATTTTAAAGAAGGATTTACAGTAGAGGCTGTAGCAATATTTGTAAGTTCGATTATTGGACTATCTTACTATATTAAATTTGTTTCTGATCTTTTTGTTGAATCTGAAGAAAAGATGTCTCTTCCGGCAATTCGCCCACCATATGGGGAACAACTTGTTCACTTGATTGCAGTGCTTGCTATTATTACAATGGGAATAGTACCAGCTGTATTTTTTCAAGTGAACTAAGGATCAATGACCTTAAAATATAGAATAAAGCTTAAG
This sequence comes from uncultured Bacteriovorax sp., assembly GCA_964456675.1. Taxonomy (GTDB): domain Bacteria; phylum Bdellovibrionota; class Bacteriovoracia; order Bacteriovoracales; family Bacteriovoracaceae; genus Bacteriovorax. The sequence goes on from CAYWBR010000009.1 coordinate 41,238, forward strand.
AACGAACGAGTTGTCGGTCCCTTGAATATACAAGAGATCGGTGATCTGTTCGTACAAGGCCATTTAAAGGGCTCAGAAGATTGCCAAGTTTTTCCTGTTGGTGAATGGCGCAAATTATCTACCTATGCTGAAATTATCGAGCACCTAAATAACGTCCAGAAAGAGTTGAAGCACAAGCTAGAAGATGCACGAAAAAAACTTGAAGATAAAAAAAATAAAGAAAATACATCGGTAAATCATAATGCCAAAGATCAAACAAAAATAAATCAAAAAACCGAGCAAACAAAAAGTGAATTCCATGAGTTTAAATACAACCGCGAGAATGCAAAAATAGACATTGACTATGATGAGCTTAGAAGAAAGCACGGTGAAAAAGAAGATGAGGAAGCTAACAAGACTAAATTGATAAGAATCGCCAGTCCAAAAGATGAGCAAGATGTTGCGAAAACAGTTGTGGTCAATAATTGGAAAAAAGAGCTAGAGGAAAAAAAACAACAAGAGGAAGAAAGGCTTAAATTAGAAGAAGAAAAGAAAAGACTTGAAGCTAAAAAACTCAACCAACCAGCTCTGCCAATTGTTCATGAAGATGAAGACCAATCAGATATTGGTACACAGTTTTTAAACTTAACACAGGTTTTGCCCTCAATGAATGCGGAGTTAATGCTGGCAGAGGTGGAGCTTGAAAATGAGCGAAAGTTACAAGAAAACAGAGCACGTATAGAAGAAGAAAGAAAGCAGTTACAGCTGCAACATCAAAAAATAAAAGAGCAAGAAGAATTGGTTGAACAAGTTGCCCCTAAGAAAAAAAAGGGAATGAAGCCAATTGTGGCTTTTGCTTTCTTAGCACTCATTTACATGCTGTGGGATAATGACAAAGAAGTAAAAAAAGAAACCATGATTTATCTCCCTGTTAAGTTTCCTTCTGCCCTTCAATACGAGAATGCGGAAGAGTCAAAAAAACTTTTGGCCAAAGGCAGGCTTTTGTATGGAGAAAATATCTATAGCAAACGTGTTTTAGCGGCGCAGGTATTTTCGGCATCACTCTCAAATCGCTTTACTGGCAATGATGCAATTGGGGATCTGATCTTGGTATATGCAGAAAATATGCTAAATCAGAAAAAAGCAACAAATGGAAATTTAGAAATATATAAATTGGTACAATTGGCAGAGTCAAGGCAACTTACCGATTTAAATGTTGCAACCGGAAGTTCTTTGTTTTTTAAGAACATCAAGAAACCAGTAACTGGTGCGAATATTGTAAAACTGTATTTAAAATCAGGTTCAAGTCCATCTGCAAAACTTCTTGGATACTACCTAGAAGCATTAATGGATTCTGGTGATTTGATCGAAGCTAGAAAAATATATGAGAAACTGTTGACCGTACCGAAGAAATCTTTTGAAGTGTATTTATCCTTACTTAAATTTGCAGAGTATGATGAAAACATTGAAAAACAGAAATCACTTCTTGTTGAGGGATTAAAATACTATCCAAAATCAGTGGCTTTGCTTTTAAAAAAATCAGAATACCTCACAAAAGAAAACAATACGAAAGAATTAGAAAGTACCTTAAAAGAGGTCGTGCTGTTAAACAGTGAAGGCTCGCCATTTTATACCGCAAAATATTTAGAATATACTGGGTTTCTGGCCGTCATGAAGAATAAAAATAAAGAAGCGGTAAAATATTTTAAAAAATCACTAGAGCTCTACGAAAATGAAGATTTACGAACGAAATTATCTTCATTGGAAGTTGCTGGTGATAAATTTTCTCAAGACTTAATACTAGAAAGTAAAATTCAAGAGCTATTAAAAAAAGCCAGAGAAGAAGTTAAAAAACAAAATTGGGAATTAGCATTTAGTTATACAACGGAAGCAATTGATGCAAATCCTAATCATATTGATGCGGTCATTCTTCAGACAGAAATGCAGATTAATCGTGGTCATTTTGAATCTGCTTTTTATTCACTGAAAAGAATCCTTCAAGTATATCCAGCAAACGATAGGATAAGAAAAAATTTAATTTATGCATATATAAATTCATTAAAGTTTACAGAAGCACAGAAGGCGTTGGCGGAAATGGGACAGACTAAGTTTTCATCGTCTGATGAGTATGCGTTTTTAATGGCCCAATATTACGAATCAACCAACAATACACAACAAGCAAATCGATGGTATACAGAAGCAATTAAACGTAATGCCCTTAATGATTTAGCAATCTTTAAATTGGCGAAATTCTACATGCGCTACAAACAGTTTGACCAAGCAAAAGCAAGGGTAACTAAAGCAATTGAACTTGATCCTCGTAATATTGACTATAGAATTTTATATGCGGAAATTCTCTATGAAAAAGATTCACCAGAAGTAGCAATTGGATATTTGCGAGATTTAATTTACGACTTAGGCGAAGATCACAGAATTCTTTCAAATATTGCAATTTTTTACTCTAGATCAGGGCAGATAAAAGAATTTGAATTTTATTTGAAAAAAGTTTTAATACAGAGCAAAAAAGATGAGGATTTTTATCGCTATATGATTAAGCTTAATAAGTTAAACGATAACGTAAAAGATGTTATTGCTAATACAAATGAATTGTTAAAGCTCAATCCAGGGGATTTAAAAGCGAGAATGGAGTTTGGAGAATATTTAATGTCTCTTCAAAAATTTCCAGAAGCGCTTGATCAGTTCATCGATTTAAAAACCAAGCTTGTATCCTATCCAAGAGTACATTTTAATATGGCAAAAGTGTATCTCATTACTGGTGACTTAAAGGCTGCCAAGCTAAACGCAGACAAAGAATTTAAGTTGAATCCAAATTTAGATACCTCGCTTTATATTATTGGTGAAGTCGCACGGATAACAGGAAACTATTCAACGGCCATAGAGAAATTAGAAAAGGCCATTGCGATTAACCCAAAATCAGTAGAGTCGCTAATGTCGCTTGGTTGGATAAAGCTTAAACAAAATTATTATAGTGAAGCATTTGAGCTTTACAATCGAGCATTTAGAGAAGATCAAAATAACCCAGAAATTCATAAAATGTTAGGCCATTGCTACAAAGCCTCAGGCCAACGCGCATTGGCAAGAGAAAAATTTGAAGACTATTTAAAACTTAGCCCCGGAGCAAGTGATAGATCGGAAATTGAAAGTTTAATTCGTCTTCTGCAATAAATCCCACTAGACAACACCCCAATAAATCATTAAGATGAGACCTACAAAAAATGCGGAGGATTGGCTGAGTGGTCGAAAGCGGCGGTTTTGAAAACCGTTGAACCGAAAGGTTCCGCAGGTTCGAATCCTGTGTCCTCCGCCACTTTTTGTAATCGTTGTTTCGAACTTATGGAGATGTGGGTGAGTGGTCTAAACCAGCACCTTGCTAAGGTGTCGTACGGGAAACTGTACCGAGAGTTCGAATCTCTCCGTCTCCGCCACTTTTAATAAACCTCAACAATGACTGACTCTCATCCCACAATGGTGGAACACACCACGATAAACCTTTTAAGAACAAGCAATTAGAACTCAGTATGCAAATGCGCATACTTTCTCGATGTCATATCAACTGATGAATGATTTAAAATTTTAGAAAGATCGTAAATTTTGCCACTACTTACCTTCTTTTTATATTATATACTATATAAAAATGAGTTAAATATAGAGTTTTGAATATAATTTTCCCATAAAATAGGAAAAATATATACTTTAGAGTATGTTTTTTTGATTTTTTCTTCGTTTTATATACTTTTCAATATAAAAAACGATATAATATATACTAAATTACATAAAAAGATTGCTTCAATTTGAATTAAGGACTATACTTACACTAGGTATGGCCAACACGACGCACAGGCCGAATAGAGCTGGTTACTAATGAGTATTGGAAAGTTGATTCGGGAACTAAGAAAAGAAAGAGGTTTAACTCAAGTGCAATTGGCTGAGTATTCAGGCGTAACATTTGCAACAATTAATTAGCTGGAAAATGAAAAGGGCGGAGTTAAACTTGAGACAGTGGAAAAGGTTCTTTCTACTTTGGGCCATGAATTAATTGCTCAAAGAAAATCTAAGCACAGTCAAAATGAAATGGATGCTTAATTATGTCTGCGGTTAAGCGAGAGCTAGTGGACTTTACGAAGCTTTCAAAAGCAAATGTATATTTGAGAAATGAGCTTGCCGGGCAATTAGAGAAGAACCCAGATGGAACATTTAGGTTTGTTTATACTGGGGATTGGAAAAAACAAAAAGATTTCCCAATTGGATTTGCATTACCACTTTCAAGTGAAGAGCATACATCAGAAGATTTATTTCCCTTTTTTGATAACTTAATTCCTGAAGGATGGTTATTAAAATCAGTAGAGACACAGTTTAGAATAGATAAGAAAAATAGATTTGCACTTTTATTAGCAACTGGAAGTGAAACGATTGGAGCGATAAAAGTTAAGGCCATCGGTCTAGATGGAAAAGAGATCGTCGCACAGTTAATTTACAATCAAGATGCCACTAAGGAAGAAGAGGAAGAGCTAGAGATAAGTTTCAAATGTATAAATAATAGGTGCCCCTATTGCTTAAATCCAATGAGTGAGTCATTGCTTTCTAAAGGAGCAAGTGGCCATGACAAATGCATCAGAGAAATGTGGGGAACAAAGAAAAAACTTAAACTAAGATTACTGGCAAATGACCCACTAAGAACATTTCTTCGGACAATAAGAGGGGCATCCATTTCTGGAGCGCAAAGAAAAGGTTTATTTAAATTAGAAAAAGATATCTTGTCTGTAACGAATTTTGGATCAAGATATATTCTAAAACCAAAAGGTGAGTATGAACTTTTGCCAGAGAATGAGCATCTAACAATGGCCATTGCAAAAGAAATCGGATTTGAAGTTCCACCCTTTGTACTTTTTCATCATGCAAAGCTTGGTAATGTCTATGCCGTCAAACGTTTTGATATTCTATCTAGTGGCGAACATTTACGTCTAGAGGATGCTGGCCAAATTTTAAATTTTTCAGTTGATGACAAATACGATGGCACTTACCACGAACTAGGAAAAGCAATAAATCAGTATTCAGATGCGAAAATCCCAGACTTAGTGGAGTTTTGGAAAAGATTAATATTTTGTTTTTTAACTGCTAACGGAGATATGCATTTAAAGAATTGGGGTTTACTGGAAAGAGATTCATTAAGGGGTGTATTCAGACTTTCTCCTTGTTATGACTTACTAAATACGAGATTGGCCATACCAGACGAAGAAATTGATATAGGTCTTTGGCTTTACGATGGCAATCGCAATGTAAAAAGAAAGCATTTTATGGATTTTGCAAAAGAGTTAGGCATTCAAAAATTTGCGGAAAAAGAAATTACAAAGATAGATAAATGGCTCTCAATAATCAATGAATTTTGCGATAACAGTTACCTACCAGATAATAAAAAAGAAGAGTATAAAAGAATTGTAGAACAACGCTATCTCATATTAACTACAGATTAGTTCTACTTACTTTGTCATTGTTATAGTAAATTTGCGGTCAGGTTTACTACAGGTTAATAAGATTTCACCATCTGCAGTTATAACCTTCACCATACGAAGAATTTTGGTATTTACAATTGTGTTAGATGGAATACCGAGCTGCTTAATAAGCTTTTTTAAAATGGTTTTTAATTACATATCAACCATTCGGGTAATTTTATTATGAGCTAAATGCTCTCTCTATATCCATAATTAAACCTCGTGCGTCATAATTAAAGTTATGGTTATTCGTAACTTCAGATCTTCAAAAAAGAACATGAGAAAAGGAAAGCTTCTGGCCCCAATTAAAATTTTTATGAGCTATTTATAAGCTAAAATAGAAAATTGTAGATCAAAAGCGATTACAATAAATCGATAATGACCCAGTGCGGACTTGGCAATAACATCTTAATATAGTTAAGGTCTATTGCTAAAGATAGTTAACAAGAGTGATGTAGTACAAAAGACCGGAGAGAGTCTCTCCGTCTCCGCTACTTTTAAAAAATCAAACAATTATTAAATTTTTGACAATAAGAAATAGGTTGTTTATAAGTAGTCCATTGCGCAGTCGTAGCTCAGCTGGATAGAGTACTTGACTACGAATCAAGTGGTCGCAGGTTCGACTCCTGCCGATTGCGCCATTTTAATTTCATCATTTTCACTAAAATTACTTAAACATTTAAAATCAAAAAACAAAGATTCAATCATTTGAGAAGTTCCTTCTCGCTTAAGCATTACTGTTCATTACACATCATCACTCCGCTTGGCTGGATTCTGGCTGGTTTTTGGCTAGGTCTATTTTTGCAATCCAGGACTCCCCTCTTCGCACTCGTCATCTTTGCAATGATTAGCCGTTTGTCCTGCTAGTGGGATTTATTGTCTCTCTGGTGGGAAATGGCTACTTGTGGCATTTAACTTAACCGAAAGTATGATGATGTAGCTTGGGGTTTCCTTGCTAGAGATTTACCAAGCGATAAGGCGATAATAAAATATGAAACTATTTAAATAAATTCACCATCGTTTAGACCCTGGCAAAATTCATCGAATGGGTATAAATGTATATCACCATGAAGCTCTGCTTGTTTTCCGGCATAAACGACTATGGCTTTTTTGATTTTCTTTTGAGAGAGCAAAACTTGCAATCCTTTAGAGAATTCTGATTTCCATTTCTTGCTATACTTGACTTCGATACCAATACTTATTTTTCCCTTAGTACAAATAAAATCTACTTCATTTTCTGAAGGTGTTCCCCAGAAATTAATTTCAAAATGTTTTTTACTATATTCACTATAGGCCCTCAATTCACTGAGAACTAAAGTTTCAAATAAATTTCCTGAGCGAGTTTCAAGATCATCACTGAGTGTTCTCGCTAGCGAAGAAACAACACCGCAATCAAAAAAATAAAACTTAGGCCTTGTAACTTCCTTGATTTTAGCTTTAAGATGAATTGGTTCAATTTGGACACCAATCAATGTGTCAGTAATGATACTCATATAATTTTCAAGAGGGACCCTTGAAATTCCGGCTTCTCTAGAGAGATTACTTAAATTTAAAACATTGCCATTTGAAAGCGCCAAGTGCTTTAAAAATTTTATATAATCTGGCAACTTTCTAACTAAGGCTTCTTGTTGTATTTCTTCTTTTAAATAAGTTTCAGTATAGGCCCTTAGTAGATCTTCCTTATCTTCATCACTTTTAGACGAAAATATTTTTGGAAGCATTCCGTACTTTAATGCTTTCTCAAGATTAAACGAATTTTTTGTTTCAGAGTAAGTAAGTGGAAATAATTTTCTTGTTAAGCTTCTTCCTGCCAATAAATTACTTTCATGTCGTCTCAGTTTTCGAGCACTACTTCCTGTTAGAGAGAATTGAAATTTGTTTGGAAAATCCTCAATCAATGCGTGGACTTCGTTTAATAAATCTGGGATTCGTTGAACTTCATCAATAACAACTTTAATTTTGTTTTTAGATTTAACCATAAGAAGTCTGGAGCGTAATAAACTAGGATCTTGCACTAATTCTAAGTAGGTTTCCGAGCGCAATAGGTCTATGTAGACGTCTGCTTTAAAAATATTTTTTAACCATGTTGATTTGCCGGTGGCCCTTGGACCGAATAAAAAGAAGTTGTCATTAGGAATTTGGATTTTTCGCTCAAACACAGCTCCTCCATTTTTTAAATTAGCAATTGAAATTTTACCGTAAAACTTCAATTAATCAATTAAATTTTACCGGCAAAAAGTAGCTATGTGGTTGATTTTCTGTTTATCACAAATTGAAAGCTTCTTAATCTTGTAAAAAAAAATTGCTCGGAAATCAATTTTATAAAAAACATACACGGTGGGAATCGAGGATTAATTACAATAAAACAAAACATACATTTTGCGCCATTTTTTAAAGATCTAATTTACTGATAAAGCTAAACGGATATTCTCCAACTTTCACAAGGCACTTTCTCAACCAAATTTCTGATTTGATAAAAGTGAAATTATACTTAGGATAAAGCTTAAGAGTCAGAAAGATGTCAGTTTTTGAAAAGAGAATAAAGTTGTATATTCAACTTAAAAACGGATTTTGCAGAGCCTTTTTCAAATGTGTTTGAAAATTTAATGAGAAACTCGCGGATAAAATCTTTGGCATCTTGCATATCATCCGGATCAAATATAAGAGTAAGTGAGGTAAATTCTCTTTCTTCCGGCGGATCATTTATTAGTCGCTTTTTGGCCAACTT
>CAYWBR010000010.1:0-48337 GCA_964456675.1 uncultured Bacteriovorax sp.
GGTTTCTTCAGATAATGTAGTTATAAGTGCAAAAACTTTAATTTCAGGGTGCTGGCTCAAGTGACATAGCGCTAAGGCACTGTCTTTGCCTCCACTCCAAAATAATATTACTTTTTTCATTGTAGATTTCCTATTTTTTCATTTAAATATTAATAATGTCTATTCATAGCAGATATTTTTTGGAAGATGAATCATGAAAGAGAAAGAAATAGTTAATTATTGGATTAATGAAATCCTTACGGGATTGAATTTATTTCCTTCAGTGAAATTTTCATTTGAAAATGGGCTGCTTGATGTTTCTATGTGTGTATTTCTTGAAGAAGAGAAAAGAACTCATTATCTACTTGATTCGCTAGAGAAGGTTTTATTGCATTCCGATGTTAATTATAGTTCATTGATTATTTTTCCTAGAGTATTAGATGATTTTCAAGAATTTTGTGAATGGGGGAATTTTTTAGATGAACTCATAAAAAAACAAAATCTTCCAGAAAATATTCAACTTATTATTTTTCATCCTAGTGCGCATTTAGTGAACTCAAGTCCTTATCCAACTATTTATCTTTTTAAAGATCGAGCAATGGAGGGTTCTCCATCGATTATGTCTTTGCAGCATGAAGAAATTTTAAAAAGTATAAGTCTTAATAGACTTAAGGAATTATTTTTTTGGAAAAAAGATTTATCTTAGCAATATTTCAAGCGTATGTTCGATTGCCAGATTTCTATTTTCATCGCGGTCCATAAAAATTTCATGCTTAGATGTTGGAAAATTTGTTAATTTACAGTCCATTGCTTTATTACAAAGTTTTTGCATTTCTTCCAACTCAGAATAAAGCTCTGTACCAGCAGTAAACACATGAAGAGGTATGTGTACTTTTGAATAATTTTTTCTTATTTCAGCTGTTTCTTTCATTACTTCTAAAATCCAATTATTGCTAGTTCCCCCCAATACGGTATCTTGGAACCATACATACATATTTTGTGCCATTCTAAATCTTTCAGGGCTTGAGGTGAATTTGTTGTCTTCAAAACGTGCAAGTGGATTATGATCACCTTGGCCGGGAGCATATTCTTTTTCTTTCCCTCTAAGAACGTTTGCCGCAACAATGGCCTTGGCTACCAAGTAGGGGTATGGTTTAGTTTGAATTTTTAACATCGGAGAAGATAGAATCATTCTGTCAAATGTATCAGGATAAGAATCAAAATACTTGAGCGCTATTGCTGCCCCCATAGAGTGGGCCAAAACCGAAACTCCATGGCAGCGACTTGGTTTGACGATATTTTCAACAAACATTCTCAAATCATTAACGTATTCATTAAAATCTTTAACGTGACCAACTTGCAGGGTAATGCCTTCCCGACTAGATCGCCCCTGGCCTCTGTGATCAAGTAAAAATATGTGATGATTATTGCCGCTGGCCTGTAGCTTGGTCGATAAATCATAAAATACTTCAGCATATTTCATGATAGGTTCAGATCTGCCGGGAAGAATGACTAGACATTTTCTTTTTTGATGATCGCTCATTTCTCGGTAATAAAGTCGGTGTTTATTGGTTCCAACGAGGTATCCTTCTTTCGTACTATTTAAAAAATAAGGAAGTATAACGTTAGGAAACTGGGTATCGTAGTCGTTGCTTGATATGGCCAGTGCACTATTGTAAGAATTAACTAAAATAGTAATTAAGAATACAGTCGTTATAAATTTCAAATTTTTCATTCAATCCTCAATCTTATCGGCGCCACAGTGCGTAGCTTGCTATAATAGAATTACTAAATCCTTCCATAAAAAACCAATCTTAGGCAACTTCTATCTTCCTTAAAATCACAGCTTTTAGTGATTTAGGTTATGTCTTAAACCCTTTTAAGGGCCTAATCTAAAATTGACTCTAGGTAAATGACCTTGAGTACATTCACTTTCACCACAGGAGAAAATTATGATGAAAGAAGTGAGCGGAGATATCCTTTTAACTAGTTCAGAGTCTTTTGCCCATGGGGTTGCTGTAAACGATGATTTTAAAAACGGACTATGCTTGGAACTTCGAGAAAGATATCCAAGTCTTTACAAAGATTTTAGACATTTTTGCAAGACTTATTCACCTAAGGTTGGGGACGTGTGGGCCTGGAAGGGGGCAGATACACCGATTATTTTTAGTTTATTCACCCAAGAGGCACCTCCCTTTGAAGGTGGTCATCCTGGTCGCGCTACGCTCGCGGCTGTTAACCATACTTTAAAAAATTTAGTTAAGGAACTTGATAAGAATAATATAAAAAGTATCGCAATTACCAAACTTGCAACAGGGGTTGGTGCACTTAATTGGGAAGACGTAAAAAAAGAAATAGACCGAGATTTAAGTCATTATGAAGGTAGGGTATCGCTTTATAGTTTGTATAAAAAAGGTGTGAAAGCTGAGGAATAAATAATCACCTAGGTACTTTTTAATATTTAAGGAGTACCTAGGTATTTTTTGTTAAAACGCTTGTAAATACCTTCGATATTCATCGGCTAGAGTAGTGGCTTTCCCATTGTGGGTATTTATAAGTGCACATTCCTTTTTAAAAATAGGACAATCTAATTCAAACGAGCATCTATTATTGTCGCACTGTAGTTGCTTTCCTCTAAAAGGATTGAAAACTGATAAACTCTGATCTATTTCCACTTCATTTAGTGCTTTAGCACATTCTTCTCGCCATGGTTTACTTGCAGAAATTGGACAAAGAATGTCTTGAACAACTGCCTTGTAAGATTCAAAACTTGCATCTGTTTTTAAATTTTTAGTTGAAATAAAATGTTTGGCCATTTTTTTAAAGGCCATAGAGCATTGAGATTCAGAAGCACCGGTGCAAAATATTTTGTAAAATGGTAATCCACCTTCTGAATAAGACCCCCAGTAGCCATTATACGGACCATTCACTGGTTTCATTCGTACACAGAGTCCCAATTTACAATTTGGTGCATTTTCGAATGCGATGGTGTTTGAATCTGCACGAGGTATTTCCTTTGGCATCGATTCAGCGTTATTTAAATAATAATTTCCGTCGGCGTGTAATTCTTGAAAATCAGTAGAAGTAAGAGATCCAGAAACAGGAATTCCTAATGTTTTTGACCATTCTGGTGCTACAAAAAATCCTGAATTACATCCGTTTAGTGTAATCATTGCATCCGGCGTGAATTGTCCCTTTAATTCAGCAATCTTTTTATCATTTGGGCCAATTTTTCCTCTTGTGATTGAAGATAATTGAATACCATAGCTTGCCGCCGAATGAGAGAAGATATCGAGTGTCTTTATGGCCGAGAATTCTTTTAAGTGGTCAACAAATTTTTCGGTTGTTAAGTCTTTTTTGTTTTGAACTAATACATCAACTCCACGTTTTTTTAACCAAGAGGCATTGTATTCAAAGTCTCCTTCGTGCTGAGAGAGAAAAATGATTTGGTTTTCGGGATAGAGTTCCTTATATTTAAGTGCTTTTGCAATCGCTGCCTGTTGAAATAAAGTACCGGCTTCATGAGCAGTTCCTGCAACCACAATATGTGTAGGTTTAGATGAGATCAGTTTTTCAGAAGTAAGCTTACCCATCATGTAAGCATCAGCAGACAGTGACGTAAAAAAAGCAATAGCGGAAATAAATAAGCTAAATGGTTTCTTCATAATAAATGTCCTTAAGAGGAATTATTTTTGGACTTTTATCAGAACCAGTAAAAAATGGAAGCAACCGTGAAAAAATAACTGCCTATTTTTTGTTTAATAATGCTATTTTTTATATAAAAAACTCTCTCCATGATTGAGAATTTGCAAGTTAACGTCTCTATATGTGTTGGTATTTTTCAAGCGAATTACTTCTTTTCGAGGCCCATCAAATGCTTCGTCTGTTAGTTGGAATGTTTCTAGGTGCATCCCCAAATTTAAATAAGATTTCAAATCTTTAGCTGCCATAAAAGCTTCTTCGGGATTCATATGAAAATTTTTCATGAACCATCTTGGCTCATAAGCGCCAACTGGTAATAGAGCTATATCAATGTTGGGAAATTTTTCACCAGCTTCTTTGAAGTGTTCTGCATATCCGGTGTCTCCGGCAAAATAAACTTTCAGGTTGCTGTTTTCTATTAAGTAAGCGCCCCACAAGCTTTTAAATCTGTCAAAAATTCCCCGCGCGGACCAATGTCGACACTTTAGAAAAGTTAATTTAGTTCTTTCATCCAAGTTGATGGAGTCGTTCCAGTCTAATTCAATTACATCATTAATATTATTATCAATGAGTAGATTTTTATCCCCGAGACCCACGAAGAATTTAGGCTTATATAATTGATTGAGCTCTTTTAAGGTTTCTAAATCAAAATGATCATAGTGATTATGAGAAATAATGACAGCATCAATTTTAGGGAGATCTTTTATCTTAAGTCCTGGGGCTTGTACACGTTTTGGGCCTGCAAAACTAACAGGAGAGGCGCGAAGAGACCAAATCGGATCAGTTAAAATAGTCATTCCATTAAATTCTAATAAAAAAGTGGAGTGATTGATAAATGTAATACGTATTTGATCCTTATTTATATACTCATTGTTTCTCGTAAAGGTGTTTGCTGGTACAGACTCAGGCCATGGTTTTTTTTCTCTAGAAAACTGCCATTTTAATACTTCCCAGAAGCTCTTTGATTCTGGAAGAGTGGGGTTGAAAAATCGACCATCTTTAAAATGATCAGACTGTTTAGTCGAATCTTCTGTAGATGGGATCTGGCCATTTGTCATTGATAGAGCCTCTGAATTAATGAACAATAGAAATATAGTTAAATGTAAAATATATTTATTTTTTAAGCTTTCCACGGCGAATTCCCATCAAAGAATTAGTAATTAATAGATCATGATATTTTTCTTGCACTTCCATTTTGCTTAATGATTTTTCTATTATCAAGTATTCTTTGGCATCAATAGTGTACGATTTTTGGGAAATCAATTTTTGCCGAATTATTCCAGGTAGTAAACCATCTGTAATCGGAGGCGTAAAAATTACTTGGTTTTTATGATCGATAAAGAAAAGATTCGCTTTTGTTGATTCAGTTACTAATCCATTTTCATTTATAAAAATAATGTCATCGACATCATTGGGGAAGTTTTTAAGTTCGTTATAGTAATTTTCATATTGATTAAGTTTATGATTAAGAAAATAATTTTTTGAATTAATTATGGGCGTTGTTGCAAAATCTAAGGTAAGCAGATCCTTATATGGTGTAAGAGTAAGCCATTCAAGAAAAATAGCGTCGGGTGAAATATTTATTCTAAGTCTTTGAGGTAGGGTTATATCTAATTTCGAAATAAAGTTCTGCATTCTTTGTTTCAATTCAAATTTTGGGATAAAGACTTCTCTCTTAAGAGCTTCTAATGAAGAGTATATTCGCTCAAGGTGTAGGTCTAGGTTTTCTATTCCATCAGCACTTAAAAGCAAAGTAGAAAACAATAAATCATAAGGTTTATAAATTTTTTTGGAGGTGTTATTACTACTATTTGGCTTACTATAAAGTAAATGTGATTGAGTGATTTTTCTATCCCATGCTGGGTTATCTAAAAGGCTTTTAGACTTGAGATATATTTCTGCGATCTCTTCCGATGCATTTGAATCATAAACGATGCCAGAGCCAGCATTGTAGGTAAAATTTCCATTTGATTTATCATAGAGTAGGGCCCTAATCACAATTGATGAGCGCATTTGATCCTTGTGAATGACCCCAATAATTCCCGTGTAGTGCTCTCGTGCATAAGGTTCAAGTTGATAGATAGTATCGACGCTTTCTTTTTTAGGACAACCAGAAATACTACCACCAGGGAGCATTTTTTGAAGAATGCTTCCTAATGATTTTTGACTTATCCCCTCAACTCTCGAATAGGTGTGTATAAGATGAGTAAGTTCTAAAATATGACGATGAAAGATTACTTTCACAGGGTCTTTGCAAACTTCATTTAAATCATTTCTCATCAGATCCACAATCATTGAAAGTTCGGCATTTTCTTTTTCAGAATTTAGTAATTCTAAATTTTGACCCTTTTTTGCAGTTCCTTTGATTGGTTCAGTGTAATAAGTGTGTTGATCCTTACAAAGAAAGAGCTCGGGAGAAAAAGACATTAAATGCAAATCATTGCTGATAGGTATAAGAGCGTGGAAATCACCTTGAAAATTATTTCGCAACGCCAAGAACAACTCTTCTGGACTTAAATTCGTTGCTGTTTTACCACGAAATGGCAGCGAGTAGTTTACTTGATAAAAATATCCATTTTTAATCTTATTTTTAATTTTTTCAATAGCAAGTTTTGCATCATCTTTATTAACCATCGGCGAAAGATCATAGAGTGGAAATTTTTTTTGTTCTCCATGGCTTGGCTTAAAATCTTTATATAGAGTAACCAGATAGATGTCCGCAAATGGTAGGTTGTAAATTTTTTTCTGTTCTTTTGTGGGGGCAATGTTTTCAAAATTTATTCTAAAAATAATTAGACTATCTGGATTATTGGAAACGATTTCGTCTAATTTTGAAAAGATCAAGTCTTTTTCGAGTGTATAATGTTGATACTCAATTGCTTCAATGTATGATTTTTTTTGAGGATGAAAAAAAATGAGTCTATTCACGATGTTTATCCTTGAACCATTTTGCAACTAATTGTGAGAGTTCGTCGCCATATTCAGTTAAAAAAGATTCTGGATGAAATTGAAAGCCTAATCGTTTATTTAATTTATCATAAAAAACCATTGGTATTTGAGTTGATTCATCTCGGGAAATTATCTGTGAGTTGTTTTGTGTATCCATGAAAGCCAGTGAATGGTAACGAGCAACTCTAATTGAATTAGGTAAAGATTTAAACAGACTATGCTCAGTAGATATTAAAGATGTTTTTCCATGAAAAGGGGGCTCGTAAGGGATGAGCTTAAAGCCGCGATTAACAAGCATCATTTGAAACCCTAAACAAATTCCAAAAATGGGGCCAAAGTAACGAGACTCTAATTGGAGGGATTCTAGATAGTCTTGAGGGGATTTTGGTCCCGGCGAGAGAATAATTCCGATATATTTTTTTTGCTCAAATAGAACGTTAAATTCTTCATTGCTCAATACTCTAAAATCATCAAAGCCTAAGACATCGACCTGTAAATTAGGACTAAGCCAAGCGATAATATTATGAATAAATGAATCATGGTGATCTATTAAGAGTACTTTTTCCAAATATTTTCTCTCTTAAAAAACTAACTGCCTTTGCCGTAAAATATAAAAATATAAAAACCACTGGAAAATAGCATAAAAGCAATTAGGATTAAACGGTTTGGAAGTTTTCTCTGTTGAACGCACTCAAAAAATTGTGCAAACATGGGCCCCGTGATGGTGATAGACGATACTTGCACCATTAATCCTTTGTTGATAGCTTGTAAATAAAGCATTAATGATAAATAAGTTCCACCAGTTGAGCCAATTAATAGCCGCCATTTTTGTTTATTTGGTAGGTTTTTAAAAGTATTTACCAGCGGTAATCTTTTAACCGAAAAGTGATAAACTAAAAAGCCAACACAAGCTCCGAGGCATCTTAATGCATTTACTTGGATGGAGGTAATGCCCGGAGTGGAGTTAAATCCATGTTTTGTTAAGAGTAAGCCTGTCGCATCTAGTAAGACTGCAGTTATTCCAAAAGTTAGACCCATTATTTGCCATGAACCACTTTTTTTATAGTTTTCAAAACTAATAGTATAGAGACAACCTAGCATCAGGGCTCCACCTAAAAAATTTATGGTTGGAAAATCTTTACCGAATAAAAATTTTTCTGCTAATCCTAAAAAGAATGGCTGCATACCAAAAATCATAAGCATTCTTGATGCGCCTAATTCTTTCATGGCTTTAAGCATATACATGTCGCCAATCATTAGTCCTAATAAACCACTTGCGAGAAGAACAGAAACAGAAGTAGATGCAGGCGGTAGCCAAAGATTAAAGAATAATAGCGTTGTGGTAAATAGAATTAGCGCAATGACTGCTTTGAATGCATTCATCCATTGAGGAGAGACACTTCTAGAAAACTCGGTAAAAATTGTACTCGCATAGGAAAAACACAGTGTAGCACCTAGTGCAAAAAACAATGGGTGAATACCATCAAGAATGATCATGTTTTTCCTTCTGAATAAGCATTTTGTAGCACATCCTCCACTTCGGTAAAATCTCTTATCGCCAAAAAACGTTGATCATGGAGTGTTCCATTCCTCGTAACTTGTATTACATTTAAGCCAAGTTTTTTTGCAGATTCTAATCTGCTAGGATTGGTCGATAGAAATAGAATCTTGTCTACAGAGTAACCTACGTCTTTTTGAATACTCTCACGTGACGAATCTATAATCTCAAAATTAAAATCAAATAGTTCTTGTAGGTTTCCATATTTAGTATGAGAAAAAAGAAGATGATTTTTGCTAGTTGAATCAGAAGAGCATAAACCTAATTTAATTTTTTGCTCTTTCCACTCTTGCAAACATTCGGGTACATCTGGGTAGACGTGACCAACTAATTTTTTTGACTGATAAGCAGCTTTCCATTGAAAGTGCTGAATAGTTTTCAAGCCTTTAGCTTCGTTATTATTATTTATGAGATGAAGGAGTACTCTTAAAGCAATTTCCTGATTAAATGCACCGGTATAAAGTCTTTCATCGAGACCTATCTTAGAAATTTCTTTTAAAGCCTCTTGGATTTCATTGTTAGCTTTATTGCTAAATTCACATTCTAAAAAATTAATTAAATTGTCTTTTGAGTATTGAGATAGTGTTTCACGAACAAAAGAAATTGAAGATGTAGTTCCTTCAATATCCATTAATATGCATTGCATGTATTTCCTTTATCTCTAAGTTTTAAGTATAAGAATCATAGAAGATTTAGATCTTTTTGGCCATAAACTTAAACTATCATCCTTTTTAAGAGTACTGGTTTTGCATTTGTTGGATTATCTGGCCAATGATGTCTTGGGTATTCACGAACTAATTCTTTTTGCATCTCTTTATAGGTTTTAGACCAAAAGCTGTTTAGATCTTTTGTTATTTGCAGTGCTCTTTTATGGGGGCCAAGCAACCGAAAAGTAAGTGACAACATTCCATTCGCAATTTTTGGCCCTTCATTTAGTCCATAGAAGTCCTGCATATACGACTCAACAAATACCATGTATTCATTTCCATGTATCTCATACATAAGCGGAGTTTCTCTACGGTCTGTAAAACGCATATTTTTAGGGAATAAACTTTCAAAATCCATTGAATATTCTGAGTTTATATGTGCTAGGTATTCTGATTTTAATTCTCGCAAAAATTCCTGATGGTGAAAGCTTTCGATTGTGCCGATGCTGCTCCATTCGAGCTTGTATATTTCTATTAACAAATTTGCATCGTATTTTGATTCATTTGGGTTGCCAAAAAAATAACGATAAAATTGGTATCTAATATAATCTTCACTTTGAAAAAAAACACTGACTAAATTATTTAAAATTTCTTCGAGTTTTTCGTTATTATCATTTTCGCCACATTCTTCATATCGATGAGTTTCAAGTAGTGTTAGAATGCCCAGTTTTGTTTTAGTGGTAATCTTTTTTTTGCCGTTTGGAATTATACTGGAAGATATGTCGCTTGTTAAAAAATCTTTGAATGCTAAAACCGATTGGATTTCTAATGGTATAATTGAATTAACTTCTTCATTGGCATTCATAGATATAATGACCGCCAAACTTCCAGGCATGAGCTTGCCCAACTTATTTTCTATGCTAGGATGTAGTATAAAACATTGCCCATTTTGCAGAATTATTTTTCGATCACTACTGATCAAGCCAACTAAATCTAAAAAACCATTTAGGATCAGCTCATCGACATCAGTGATTAATTTTTTTGGATCAGCATTTTTTTTAGCGTTTTTTAATGCCTGTTCAAAATCATTTTTTGTTTCAATGTCTAGATATTCATGGAGTAAATATATTAAGTCTTTAATGTTTATACCGTGGGACTGCTGATAGGCCAATTCTATTAAAGCTAGACGTATTTCAAGTTTCTGATTGAGGAAATTGCCTTTAGTGGTAAGCTTCATTTGGGGATCAATTAAATTTAGAAAAGCTAATTGTTTTAATCCCATGTCCAGTTGG
The DNA here is from genome assembly GCA_964456675.1 of uncultured Bacteriovorax sp. Taxonomy (GTDB): domain Bacteria; phylum Bdellovibrionota; class Bacteriovoracia; order Bacteriovoracales; family Bacteriovoracaceae; genus Bacteriovorax. The sequence continues at coordinate 10,128 of CAYWBR010000010.1, forward strand.
AACTGTGAAGGGCACTCAAGAAATAAGTTGGTATCTAGATTGCCGTGGTTTTTGATGATAGAAATAAGCGGTTCCATCATGGGGGCACGATGTATTGCTGCCATTTTATGTGCATCCCTCTGTTCGAAATCCTGCTGACTATAGAGTCGATAAACAACACCTGGCCCGGTTCTATTCGAACGTCCTGCTCTTTGCTCTGCGCTTGCGCGGGCGATTTTTTTTGTTATAAGTTTGCCAAAGCCAGTCACCACGTTGCCTGCATATTCTCGTTCGAGGCCGGTATCAATGACAACGTTGACATAGGGGATAGTGATTGATGACTCTGCGATATTAGTTGCAATGACAATTTTTTTGTTGAGATGAAACGGAGGCAGTAGGGCGTTTTGTTGCTCATTTTTGGACAATTCGCCATGAAGAACGGCCAGTTCATATTGAGATGCTATGTTTGAATCATTTTCTAGTGCCTCAAGTATGTCTTGAATTTCTTTTTTTCCTGGCGCAAAAATCAAAGTACCAACAGACTGTTCTTTTGAAGAGATCGCGATTGCATTTTTAACTTTTATCGTCAGCGGTGCATTTAGGATGCTGGGTATATTTGGAAGATAATATGTCTTTCTTTCAAAGGGTGGAATTTCGATATTAAATTCAGCTAGCGCCCCTAGTTTATTTTTTAATAGACTTGTATCGAGAGTTGCCGACATGTACACAATTTTAATGGGGGCAATTTTTTGAAGTATTCTTTTTTGGTTAATAATTTGGAGGTGGTAAAAAGCCAAATCAGTTTCAATATGCCTTTCATGAAATTCATCTAAAACAATGATCGAATATTGGTGTAAGAGGGGATCAGTTTCTAAAAATCTAAGCAGAGTTCCCTCTGTTATAAATAATAGACGAGTAGCTTCACTTAATGCTCTTTCTCCTTTGAATAAATAGCCTACGACTTCTCCGACTTGCTTGGACATTTCAAGAGATATTCGTAGGGCTTGCATTTTGGCAGCAAGTCTTCGAGGTTCAAGGATTAAGATCTTGTCTTGGGTTATATCTAATAATTTAGGAGGAATTCGAGTCGTTTTACCTGAGCCTGCAGATGCCTTGATGAGCGTATGCATGTTTTGCGAAACCATTTTTACTATTTCAGATAGATGTGAATCAATGGGCAAGGGGCTAATTGTACTCATATAAACCAAATAGCGCGCTGGGTCTATTTTGTCAAGGTAAGGACAATGACAGACTTTGGTAGGTATATTCCATTTAACACAGTAGACAAATTGAGTAGAAGTTGATTCACTGAGCTTAATAAATTTGTATTTTTTTGGAACTTTAGATACCGGAGGTTCACTATGAAAATTCGTTGCATATTTTTCACTCTGTTTGTGGCGTTAATAGTTAATGCAAATAGCTTTAGCAAGCAACCACCCCCACCAGACTTTGTTCCCCCAGTTCTGCCAAAACCAGTGATTAAATCTTTTGTTGTTTCTAGCAAAATTACAGATCCTGCCAATACGATTACGGATATGACAATTGAAGAAGTACCAACCGTATACGATGAAAATGTACAGGCTTATTTAGATCAAGTTCAGCTTCGTAATGACAAAGCAACAATTCCAGGCGTGAGTGACTTAAAAGACATCATAACAATCATCGATGATTTAATTGCCATTGGAAAAAAGATTTGGCCAATTATTGAAAAAAATAGACCCGTAATAACTACTGACTTAAAGAGCATGGTTTCAGTTTTGCCTCGTCTAGAAGGAAATCGAATTGAAATGGATAATATGGAAAATTGGTCAGTCCCTGTTGCAAAAAGCTATCGTTTAAGTTTAAAAAACGGTTTTAAATCTGAAGTGATTGGCTTCACGTATACTGTAATTTTTCAGCATAGTGGAACATATGAAGGTGTTGGGAAATATATTACTTCGGGAAAAATTATTGCTAACGAAATATATGCTTCATGGGGATTTAATTTTGATGCAAAATCTGAGCTGATCAATATTGCTAATGTGGGCACTAAGAAAGAACCTGTTGCATCTGCAATTTTCTCAGTTAGCTACAAAGGTAAAGGCTTGTTAAATGAGATACAAGGCACACAAACATTCTACGTCGATGGGCGTGGTGCTTTTCAAGTTCTAAAATAAAATTAATATTCTGGACAAAGTGATGTTAAAAGATTTTCGCGATTTTGCAATGAAGGGGAACGTTATTGATCTTGCCGTTGGGGTAATCATCGGCGGCGCTTTCGGAAAAATTGTGTCTTCTTTAGTCAACGATGTGATTATGCCTTTTTTGGGTTTAATTATTGGTGGTATTAATTTTACAAATTTAAGTTATGTTATTCGTGAAGCACAGGGGGAAACTCCTGTGCTGGCGATTAGGTATGGTGCGTTTTTACAATCTGTTCTAGATTTTATGATTATTGCTTTTAGTATTTTTATGTTCATCAATTTACTTTCTCGGCTTAAGAAAAAAGAAGAAATAAAAATATCACCAACACCAGAGCTTCCTTCAAAAGAAGTGCAAATTCTTACAGAGATTAGAGATCTTTTAAAAAAATAATGTCACAAGAACTATTTGATAATTTTTTTCAGTCCGTTTATAAAGAACGCTATTTAAGTTTGAAGCAAGCGTTATTAGAAATAGAGGGCACAGTCGCCAGAGTTAATGGATTTAGTGAGCTAGATAGTGAGCATCCGATATTGAAAGAAGAAAAATTCTTAACTCTAAATGCTTATAAAATTCCAGATCGCAATACCTATCAGGCAAGAGAAGGAAAAAACTCTTTGTTAGATCTTTATTTTATGGACCCAGGAAGTATTTTTGTCGCGCTTTCTCTAAAAGTAAATGCAGGAGATTTTGTTTTAGATATGTGTGCTGCCCCCGGTGGCAAAACATTAATTATCGCCGAGGGTTTAAAAGAGTCAGGTGAATTATTTGCCAATGAAATTTCGGAACATCGTAGAAGTCGTTTAAAAAAAGTTATCCAAGACTATGTACCTAGAGAAATCAGAGAACGAATTTGGGTAAAAGGCAGTGATGGGATGAATTACGGAATGAAGTCACCTAATCACTTTGATAAAATCTTATTGGATGCACCTTGCTCTGGCGAAAAGCATTTACTGCAAAATCCTAAAGAAATGAAGGATTGGAGTAAGAAGCGCACAGAAAACTTGGCCAAGCGCCAATACGGCTTATTATGTTCAGCAATGTTAGCGCTAAAACCTGGTGGACGCTTGGTGTATTCGACTTGTTCAATTTCTCCTTTAGAAAACGATGGTGTGATTCAAAGGTTTTTAGAAAGAAAAGGCGATACCGCTAAGCTTATTCAGGAAGTCCACCCAGCTGGAGAAAAAACTGATTTTGGTACAATTTTTCTGCCTGATCATTCAGGATTTGGCCCATTATACTATACAATTTTAGAAAAAAATTAATGAAGGGTATTTGCTTTTTCTGCTAATTTTTTTAATACAACCGATGCGGCCATGAAGCCAGCAGTACCTGTGACAAATGTGGCCGATCCCATTCCGGTAAAACAGTCTAATCGTCTATTTTCTGCTTCAGGAGTTAGGTGACATACACCTCCATCGCTGTCTGGATAAAGAGCTTGTTCGATTGAATACACACAATCAATACCGTAATTAATTTTTTCAGTTGGTGGATAGTTGTAGTGGGATCGAAGTTTTTTTCTTACGCGCATGATTAACTTATCATTAAAGCTTTCACCTAGATCTCCAATGCGAAGTCTGGCGGGGTCCCACTTACCCGCAGTAGCTCCTACTGTTACGAGTGGTATATTGCGGTCGCGACAATAGGTAATAAGAGTTATTTTATGTTTTAAAGAGTCAATTCCGTCTATGACAAAGCTAGTAGCAGGATTAATAATCTCTTCAATATTTTTATCACTGATAAATTCTTTAATTGTAGTGATCTCAATTTCTGGATTAATTTTCAATAGCCGTTCTTTAAGCGAATCGGCCTTGAATTTACCATATTCGCCGGCAAGTGCAGGCAATTGTCGATTGGTGTTAGTGACGCAAATATCATCTGGATCAATAAGGGTTAGTTTTCCAATTCCAGAACGAGTAATGGCTTCGGCCGCCCAGGAGCCCACTCCTCCTAAACCGATGATGATAATATGAGAATTTTTAAAAATAGTTAAAGACCTCGTTCCGTACAAACGCGCAATCCCTCCAAAGCGCAATTCATAATCGCTAAGCTTAAGGTTTTCGCTATCAATATTAGTTATTTGTGAGTTATCCATAGTGATCGTATACTAGCCCTAATTTAAGAGAATTGAACTAAAACTTGTAAAACTTACAGTTTTTTTGTGGCCCAAAGCTGACCTTGGTCATTACTTTATAATACTGTACGATCAAAATTTCAAACCATGCTAAAAAAGTTTGACTCGTTAAACATTGTGATTTACAACCAAATTATAAGAAGTATTATTAAACAATAGGGGAATTTCATGACCTTGATTGATGCCAAAATTAAGCAGGATTACGTAATAGAAAGTATAAAATATGATCAGCACGAAGATTTTGCAATCAGGTTAAATCACCTAGGTTTTTTAGAGGGTGAAGTTATTCGTGTTCACCGCAAGACCCCCGTTACTTCAAGCTCTTTGGTGGTAGAAATTAAAGGCGGCATGATCGCTTTAACTAAATCTGAAGCAAGTTTTATAAAACTAAAATCTGTGTAAATTTTTTTATATTCTCAAATGGAGATAAATTGTCATGAAAAGTCGTCATGTCGCGATCGTGGGTACCCCAAATAGCGGGAAAACATCAATTTTTAACGCTCTAACCGGGGCAACTCAAAGAGTAGGAAACTATCCGGGAATTACCGTTGAGAAAAAATTAGGTAAATTTTCTGATGGAGAAATTGAATTAGAAATTCTCGATCTTCCTGGTCTATATTCTTTAGATACAAGAACACTTGATGAGCGAGTTGCAAAAAGTGTCATCCTTCATAAAGAACTAACAGCGAAGCCTTTAGATGGAATAATTGTAGTTGTTGATTCAACAAACTTAGAGAAAAGTTTATATCTCGTTATGGAGCTAAAATCTTTAGATATCCCAATGGTGGTTTCTCTAAACCTTTGGGATTTAGCGGAAAAAAGAAAACAAGAATTAGATATTGCTCGTTTTAGAGAACTTCTTGGAGTTCCGGTGGTGGCCACATCGGCCAGAAATTTAACAGGTATAGATGAACTCATTTCGGAAGTTAAAAAATTTCGGCCACATGAAAATTATGTTAAAAAAATAGACCCACAACATTTTAGAAAACTAGAAAATATTAAGACCAATTTTGCACAAATTGAATCGATTTTAAAAGAGACCATCAAAAAGAAAATTGAACCAGATACACTAACAGAAAGAGTGGATAGATACATCTTGAGTCCTGTTTGGGGACCAATTATTCTTCTGGTTGTATTAACGGTTATGTTTCAGGCCATTTTTGAATGGGCCGGGCCTTTTTCAGATTTAATTGATTCGGGAATCGTATGGTTGGCAGAAACTGTCAAGACCAATATACCAAATGAAATGCTTGCTAGTTTTCTTGCAGATGGAGCGATTTCTGGCGTTGGAGGCGTTTTAGTTTTTTTACCTCAAATTATTTTTCTGTTTTTGTTTATTTTAATTTTAGAAGACGTTGGATACTTAGGAAGAGCTGCACTGATGATGGATGCAATTATGCGCCGCTTAGGGCTTCCTGGTAAAGCAGTTGTACCTCTTTTATCAAGCCATGCTTGCTCGATTCCAGGAATTATGGCGGCTAGAACAATTGATAACGAGAAAGATCGTTTAGTCACGATGCTTGTTGCACCAGTGACGACATGCTCAGCAAGAATTCCTGTGTACACGCTTTTAATTGCGGCAATTTTCCCTGACATACAAGTATTGGGATTTTTAAATCTACGTGGACTAGCAATGCTTGGTATGTATTTAATCGGGATTTTTGCAAGCTTTGCTCTGGCCTTTATTTTTAAGCGCACAGTTGTTACCGGTTCGGCTTCTAGTTTACTTTTAGAAATTCCAGGTTACAGATTTCCAACAATGAAAAGTGTTCTTTTAAATATTTGGCAACGAGTGAAAATCTTTTTGAGAAAAGCAGGTACAATGATTTTAGGTCTTTCTCTTGTTATTTGGGTTTTAGTAACGTTTCCTAAAAATGGAACGGAAGAAACAGCAATAGAAAACTCGTATGCTGCTCAAATTGGAAAAACTTTTGCCCCTATTTTTGAACCGATTGGATTTGATTGGCGGTTAACAACGGCTTTAATTCCAACAATGGGTGCTAGAGAAGTAGTTGTTTCTACCTTGGCAACAGTGCTTGCAGTTGAAGGCGAAGAAGGTGATGAAGGTTTTGAGCAAAACTTCACGCAAAGAGTAGTGGCAAGTTTTGGTGTGCCTAGTTTATTGTCACTTCTGATGTGGTTTGTTTTTGCTCCTCAGTGTATAGCAATGATTTCCATTTTTAAAAGAGAGACAGATTCCAAAAAATGGACCATTTTTATGGTGAGCTATACTTTTATATTGGCATATGGGTTTTCTTTTCTCACTTACCATGTGGCCAAAAACTTTTTTTAGAATTTAAAATCAAACAACTCTTGATCTAAAAGCTGACTTGGTTGCACGTTTGTTAAAGCGTGCAACATGTTAGATCGAAGATCAGGAGTTTCTTTTTCTAATGTATTTAGCAATAAAGTCATTCTCTCTCTTTTTGCACCATCCTGTGAGCCGCAAAGTTTGCAAGGGACGACCGGAAAACCCCAAGCATTTTTAAGTTCGATTAAGTCCTTTTCTGCGACATAAACCATTGGGCGAAGAACAATATTTCTTCCATCATCACTTTTTAATTTTGCAGGCATTGCCGCTAGTTTTCCTGAGTAGAATACATTCATCAGTAGAGTTTCAAGTAAATCATCTCGGTGATGACCTAAGAGCATTTTATCAAAACCTTCTGCGTGGGCGTAGTTATATAAAACCCCTCGACGTAGCCTTGAGCAAAGCGAGCAGTAAGTATTCCCCTCTGGTATCTTTTCTTTAACAATAGAATAAGTGTCACTTTCAATAACTGAAAAATCAATGGAGTGACTTTCCATAAAATTTTTAAATAAAGAGACATCAAAACCAGGTTGTTTTTGGTCCAGTAAAACTGCTTTAAAAGTAAAAGGGAAAGGGCTTCGCTTTTGAATATCTTTTAGCAGTAAAGTAAGGATCGTGCTGTCTTTTCCACCTGAAACACACACCATTAATTTATCGTTTTCATTTATCATGTTAAAGTCGTTAAAAGCTTTAGTGATCTGTTTTCTTATTTTAACAGCTAAAACATGCTCTAGGTCGATTGCAAATTGATTATTCATTTACTTTAATCCTGTTATTTTTTTTATTAAGTTCGTCAATGTATAGTTGTCCACAGGCGGCCAAAATTTCATCTCCTTTTGTGGTTCTTATCATTGCTGGAATATTCAATTCCTCTAATTTTTTTTGAAACCATTCTACTTTTGAAATTTCTGGACGTTGGTATTTTGATCCCGGAAAAGGATTAAAAGGAATTAGATTTATTATTGCAGGAGTTTTGTCTAGGGCCATTTTTAGTGCGGCCAGGTCGACTTCGCTATCGTTAAAATTTTTAATCATTAAGTATTCACACATAATATATTGTCGCTTGAGTCGCGGTAATTCGTTTAGAGTTTTGAGCACAAGCTGCAAGGGATATTTTTTATTAAGAGGAATTAGAACGTTTCTTTTTTCATCAATGGCAGAGTGAAGCGATAGTGCGATATTAATTCGTGGAAATTCATTTAAGTGCTCAATTCCAGGCAGAAAACCTGCCGTTGATAAAGTAATATTTCTTGGACCCAATTCAATCCCGTAGGTTTCAAGGAAAATTTCAGTAGCTTGTTTTACGTTTTCAAAATTATGTAGCGGTTCACCTTGCCCCATGAAAACGATATTGGGCTTAGTTTGTTTAATTTGAGTGTGCTCTTCGAAAAAAATATAACTTACTAAGTATAAACCTACAATCTCATGAGAAAAAAGATGTCGTGTTAATCCTTGTGTTCCGGTATAACAAAATGAGCAATTCATCGCACACCCAACTTGAGTTGAGAGGCAAATTGTTCGTTTACTATGAAACGGAATGATAACAGTTTCAACAGATTTGTGATCACTAAATTCAAGTAGCAATTTTATTGTTTGATCTTCTGAAAGTTTTACAGTTTTTATCTTTGGTAGTGAAAAATCAAAATGCGCCAATACGGATTCAATAAAATTTTTAGCAAAAATAGGAGGATGAGTTTGTTGATTAAATTGAGCAACTTTTTCAATTGTTAATTTATCTTTATACAAAAATTGAAACAGTTTAATGGCATTATGTTTATTGAAATTTCTTTCAGTACACCAATTTGTGAGTTCATTTAGTTTTATGCCATAAAAATTCATGGGAATTATCTATCGTTTAATGCGCATTGTGACAAGTATTTCAATTGTTTTAGCTAAACTTTTAAATAATGATAAACACTTATCTTGCCACTGATAGAAAATAAACTCTAAAATGATTTAGTTTTTATTAATTTGGCCTAATTTTAAAGGAGCCTCATATGTTAACCTTAGTCATCATATTACTTTGTATAATTCTGTTATGGGATACTCTTTTTATAGTTCAATCGCAAACTGCTGCCATCATTGAACGTTTCGGCAAATATCATGGTGTATTTCATGAAGGTCTTAATTGGAAACTTCCATTTGTTGATAGAATTGTTGTGAGAAGAAGTTTGAGAATTATGCAACAAGATATCGAAGTAGAAACAAAAACTCGTGATAACGTATTTGTAAAAACCAAAGTTTCTGTACAGTACCAAATCATCCGCGATAAGGTATCAGATTCTTATTACCGATTAACTGATCCAGTAGCTCAAATAGAAAGTTATATTTTTGATGTTGTGCGATCAGAAATTCCCAAATTAACTCTGGATGAAGTTTTCGAATCTAAAGATTCAGTGGCCCATGCGATAAAAGAAAGTTTAGAAGACTCAATGGATGATTTTGGTTTTCAGATAATAAGATCATTGATTACGGATATTGATCCAGATGAAAAAGTTAAAAATTCCATGAACGAAATCAATGCTGCTGAAAGACTTAGAGAAGCCGCATTGGCAAAGGCCGAAGCGGAGAAAATAGCGATTGTTAAACAAGCGGAAGCTCATGCGGAAAGTAAGCGTTTAGCTGGTCAAGGGATGGCAAATCAAAGAAAAGAAATTGCACTCGGCTTAAAAACTTCAATTGAAGATTTAAAACTAACAGGAATCAAAAATGAAGAAGTCTTGACCATTCTTTTAATTACTCAACACTACGATGCACTCGAAGCGATGAGTAAAAATGCTCAATCTAATACAATAATGGTTCCTTATAGTTCAAATAATGTCACCGGCATGCGAGATCAGATTCAAGAAGCTATTCTAGCAACGTCAAAAGTTAATTAATAATGTTTCTTATCGATATTCATACTCATGTTCCCGCTGATAATTCCAGCGGGACATTTGTAAAAACATTTGAGCTTAATAATGACCAGCTTAATTTCTTAGCAGAAAAAGAGATTTCACTAGGACTTCATCCGTGGGAGCTAAAAGACTCTTTAAATCAAAATATTGATTTATTTAAAATAATTAAAAATAAAATAATTAGTGAAAATTATCTAGCAATTGGAGAAACAGGATTTGATCGATATTTTAGAAAGGACTTAAGTTTAGATGTTCAAGAGAAAATATTTTTTTTACATTATGAATTAGCATGTGAAATTAACAAACCCATGGTACTGCATATTGTTCACGCTCATGATCTATTTCTTAAAGTATTAAAAAAAATTAATAAGCCCAAAGTATCAATGCTCATTCATGATTTTCGTGGCGGAAGTGAAGAAATTAATAAATATGTTAGATATGAAAATCTTCATTATAGTTTTGGAAAATCCTTATTAAGTTCTGATAAAAAAAGCCTAGAGCGTTTTTTAAAACTTCCAATGTCTAATATTCATCTCGAGACGGATGGCGATCCAATGCTATCGTTATTGGATGTTTACGAAAAAGCGAAGGTTAAGACATCTGGAAACATTGAGGATCTAGCAATGATTACCATGAAAAATGCCAGCGAATTATTTGGCGTTAATTTCAATAAGTAAAACTCCGCGAATTATTTCTCTAAGTTTTACATTGAAATATTTATTTGAAATTTTATTTAAAATTAGTTTGATTTCTTCTAAAGGTTCGCGTTTCTGTTCTTTTCCGTCTCTAACTAAAATAAATGCATTTCCGGTTGGGGTCAATGCATGACCTATGGCCAAAAACAATTTTTCAAAACTAGAGTCGATAAAAAACCGGCAACGGTTTTTAAACTCCGATGGAGAAAGAATGCCATGACCTTTGATAAAGTAAGGAGGATTGCTAAGTATTAAGTCGTATTTATTATGAAAATCGTTATTTGTAATTAATTCATCATAGCTTTTTATGAGGAATTGAAAATTTTCTTTATTGGGTGCAATCATGTTTTTATTTTTTTCAAAAAAGGGGGCATATAGATCTTGGACTTCTAAAAAATCTAAAAACTCCACTTGATTTAAGAAAAAGAATAGTTCAAGGCCAACCACCCCTGTTCCAGCGCATAGGTCTAAGATTTTAAGCTTATTCAGATTTTGATTATCGCGGTAAATAGAGGCTACGCTTTTTGCCAAAAGAATTGAGTCCAATGAGAAATGATATTCTTCTGGTTGAAAGTAGTCGTAGGTAAATTTACTGTTGAATGGATCGTTTGTATTCATTCTTTGCTTCTAACTAAAAAAATGTAGAGTTTCAAGTGTTTTGGTGCGGCGAGTAGGGGGTTTGAAAGTGAATTTGTAGATAATTTGGGATAGCATTTTGCCTGTAATTATCTATTGAATAATTACAGGCAAAAGGATTTATATGGATAGATCGAAAGATGTTGTTAAAAAAAATGCGAGAGCAATGTTTGGTGCTGGCTGCTTTTGGGGAGTTGAGGAAATTGTCAGGCAGTTTGAAGGTGTTTTAAAAACGGAAGTTGGCTACGCGGGAGGAAGTACAGACAATCCTACTTATCAAGAGGTTTGTACTGGCAATACAGGGCATGCTGAGGTTATTTATATTGAATTTGATCCACAGGTTTTAAGCTATCAAAAGCTTGTTGAATTGTTTTTTAGGTTTCATAACCCCACCACAAAAAATCGCCAAGAAAATGATGTGGGCACTCAGTATCGCTCGATTATTTTTTACGATACTCAGGAGCAAAAAAAAATTGCTGAGAACGCAATAGCACTAGTCGATAAAAGTGGTAAATGGAAAGATCCAATCGTTACCATTATTGAGCCTTGGGCAAAGTTTTGGACAGCAGAAGAATACCATCAGGATTATTTACAAAAAAACCCGACAGGATATAACTGTCATATTTTAAGAGACTAATTATGCTACTTACTTTTGAAGACACCTTATTGGCCTTTCAGGAATTAAATATTAATCGCTGGAATCAGCAAAAAACCAGTTCAATGTACCGAATGGCCAAGCTTTCAAAGCTAAAAGATGTAATTCTTAGGGAGCGAAAAGAAATAGAGAAAGCACTTTATTGTGACTTTAAAAAGCCGAATGGGGAAACAGAGCTTACGGAGATACATTCTGTAATCGATGAAATTAATTTTGCTATTAAGAATTTAAAAAAATGGATGGGTGTAAAAAAAGTTAAAACACCTATTACGCTTTTTGGTGCTAGGTCGTTTATTAAACATGAAGCGCGAGGAACTGTTTTAATTATGGCCCCGTGGAATTATCCATTTCAGTTGGCCATAAACCCACTAGTGAGTGCAATAGCAGCTGGAAATGTAGTTATGCTTAGGCCATCTGAAAAAACAGTAGAAACCAGTAAGATTATTGCTCGGATTGTGAATAGTGTATTTGCTAGGAGCGAAGTTGTTGTTGTTGGGGGAGAAGTAGAATTGGCAAACAAACTGTTAGATTTGCCTTTTGACCATATTTTTTTTACAGGAAGTACGCGCGTAGGAAAAATAGTGATGGAGAAAGCGGCTAAAAATCTCACATCAGTAACTTTAGAGCTTGGAGGAAAATCTCCTGTCATCATAGATAAAAGTGCACACTTGAGAAGTGCTTGTGAAAAAATAGTCTGGGGTAAACATGTCAATGCTGGTCAGACATGTGTAGCACCTGATTATCTATTTATTCATAAAAGCATTGAAAATGAATTTATGGATGAATATAAAAAAGCTATTTGTCGTTTTTATGGCGGAAATTCTAGTGAAATCAAAAATAGCAACTCTTATGCCAGATTAATTGATAAATCACAGACAAATAGACTCCGCCAATTAACAGACGATTCAATTAAAAAAGGTGCGATGGTTGCAATCGGGGGAGATTTTGATCTTGATGATAATTTTATTTCACCTACTTTAGTAACAAGGGTTAATGGTGAAATGGCCTTAATGCAAGAAGAGTTGTTTGGCCCGATTTTGCCGATGATGTCGTATAGTGATTTAAATGAAGTGCTTTCATTTATTCAAAAACGAGATAAACCATTGGCCCTCTATTGTTTTTCTCGTGATGAAGCAATAAATGAAAGAATTTTAAATGAAACTTCATCTGGTGGAGTTGTCTTTAATCAAGTATTAATTCATTTAGGAAATCATTTTCTTCCTTTTGGGGGAGTTGGACCAAGTGGGTTTGGTAATTATCATGGAGAATTCGGCTTTAGGACTTTTTCACATGAAAGAGCGCTGCTAAAACAAGGTTTTTTTAGTTTAATTCCTCTGTATTTTCCACCTTATGGAACTTGGGTATCTAATTTGGCTTTCCGGTTATTAAAATTGTTTCAATAATTGATAGGGAATTTTCATGATGATATGGCAATTTGTATTTATTTTAGTAGTTATAGGTACAGGCCTATTTTTGGCATATTACTTAAAACCTAAAAACAATGATTCACAAAATTTTGATCGATTAATAAATGAAGTAAAAAATTTGCAAGAAAAACTTGTTTATATGGATGCAAGTTTGACCCAAAAATTTGATCACCAAAAAGATCTAACCAAAGCCTGCGTAAGCGAAGTTGTTGAGGAAAAATTTAATCGACTACAAAAAGCAGAGCATGAAATGAATAATGCATTGATAGATAAATTTCATAGCTTAAAAATGGCATTAAGTGAAACCTTGGTCGAATCTACTGATAAACAAATTAAAAACACAGATTCTTTTAGAGAGAATTTTACTCGTTTTCAAACAGAGCGTTTTGATGCTTTAACTAAAAAAATTGATGAAAATCTACGACAAATATCCGATAAGGTTCGTGAAAATCTTGATGAAGGATTTAAAAAAACGAACGATACATTTAATTCGGTATTGGAAAGATTGGCCAAGATTGATGAAGCCCAAAAGAAAATCGAATCTTTGTCTAGCAACGTTGTTTCACTTCAAGATGTATTAACCGATAAAAAATCCCGCGGAATATTTGGAGAAGTTCAATTGCAACAAGTTTTGGTTTCCGTTTTTGGAGATAAAAACGATAGAGTTTACCAGTTACAATATAAGCTCTCTACTGGTGTGATCGGGGACTCTGTTCTGTTTTTGCCAGAACCAACAGGGAAAATAATAGTCGATTCAAAATTTCCATTAGAGAATTTTAGGCGAATGTTTGATAGTGCCTTAAATGAACAAGAGAAAAAAGAAGTAACTAAAGATTTTAAACAAAATTTAAAAAAACATATCGATGATATATCTTCAAAGTATATCATTGCCAATGAAACAGCAGATCAAGCAATCCTATTCTTACCGGCAGAAGCAATTTTTGCTGAAATACATGCTTATCACAGTGACATAATCGAGTATGCATCTCAAAAAAGAGTATGGTTGGCCAGTCCAACTACTTTTATGGCCATGTTAACTACGGTGCAGGTTGTTTTAAATAATATTGAACGTAGTAAATATACATCAGTTATTCACCAAGAATTAAATCGTTTGGGTGAAGAGTTTATGCGCTATCGTAAACGCTGGGACAATCTAGCAAGCCATATCGATACTGTAACTAAAGATGTAAAAGAGATTCACACAACTACGGAAAAAATCACGCATCGTTTTGGACAAATTTCCGATGTAAAAATCGATAGTTTAATCGAAGAGTCGTGATATTCGAGCTAAATAGGGTGAATTGCCACCAAAAATGATTAAATATGGTGGTGTCGCCTTAATTAATAATGCCAAGGAAATTTAGTGAAATTGCGAGGGCGTTTTTCAACAAAAGAGCCTCGTCCCTCAACTGCCTCTTCGGTGCCGTAGGCCAGGCGTGTTGCTTCACCTGCAAATAATTGCTGTCCAACTAAACCATCGTCAATCATATTGAAACCAAATTTAAGCATTCTCATGGCCGTTGGAGATTTAGAGTTCATTTCTCTGGCCCAATCTAGTGCTACGTTTTCTAAATCTTTGTGAGGAATTACCGCATTGACCATTCCCATTTGAAACGCTTCTTCAGCATTATAATTTCTTCCTAAGAAAAATATTTCTCGCGCGCGTTTTTGGCCAACCATGCGGGCAAGATATGCAGAGCCATACCCAGAATCAAAGCTTGCCACGTCGGGATCAGTTTGTTTAAAGATTGCGTGCTCTTTTGATGCTAGCGTTAGATCGCATACGACATGCAGACTATGCCCACCACCAACTGCCCAACCAGGGACTACTGCCACAACAATTTTTGGCATAAAGCGAATTAAGCGTTGAACTTCAAGAATGTGTAATCGGCCAAGTCTTGCTAGATCAGCTTTGGTAGGATTTTTAGGATCTAATTGATCTTCGTATTTATAACCATCTTTTCCTCGAATTCGTTGATCGCCCCCAGAGCAAAATGCCCAGCCGCCATCTTTCTTTGATGGACCATTGCCAGTAAGAAGTACAACCCCTACGTCTGGTGTTTGGCGTGCATGGTCTAGTGCTAAATAAAGCTCATCCACAGTTTTAGGGCGAAAAGCATTACGAACGTCTGGGCGATTAATGGCAATGCGAACAGTTCCCTGATCTTTTGCACGATGATAAGTAATGTCCTCAAATTGATAAAATTTTAATTCTTCCCATAAATCGGGATTAAAAATATCTGATACCATAAGAGCTCCTTACATTAATTATATTTGAATCATAGCAAAGCAATGACTAGTTGAGAAGCTTTGCCCATATTCGCTTTGGATCTTTTTTATCAACTTCCCATGCACTGATAGCTTTTGGGGTCGAAGAGGTATACGCCATAAGCCTAGCTAAAACTTCTGGAATTTCTGATTGACTCCAAAAATCTCCACTAAAATTGTTTTTCTTAGACTTTTTTTCAAGTTCTAGTGCCATTTCTGATGCAAGTGAAATAACTAATGAACTTTGAGGGGGAATTAAATAACCCTGGGTGGAAAACACGCCTTGTAATCGAGAAAGAACTTCTTTTCCACCAACGGAATGCATAGTTACAAGTACTCCTACTGGTTTACCATAGTAACATTTATCGCATTCTAGACTTGTGGTGACTTCGAGAAAACGCTGCAAATAGGAGGACCATGAATCCCAGTATGTTCCAGTTAAGATAAAAATTGCATCATGGTTATTTAAATTTTCTTTCCAAAATTTAATTTCTAAATTGGATGAGAGAGATTTTTTGGCAAAATCTTTTAAATGAATAACTGAACTTTTAATATTATTATTTTGTGCCAAAAATATTTTAAGCTGCTTTGAAAAAATAAGAAAGGTATTACCATCTTTGCCACCGAGTCCACCATTAATAATCAGTAATTTTTGTCTATGCATTAAATATACCTTTCGTTGTTTCTATGGAGATTGATAATTTTCAAACCATGCGTGTAGTGTTTCGATTTCATTATTTGTTAAATTACTATTTTCTATATTCTTTAGTATTGCGAAAATGTGATCTGGCAAAATAAGTTGCTCCAAAAAAGAATTCCAGTTTTTTTCACAGCTTTCCTTGGATGTGTTAAACTTTTTTAATATGCCATAGAGGTATTGAACCAAGTGTACGCTATAGGCGTTCATGTCTGCAATTACATAATCTAGCAAGTGATGAAATTCATTGTCCGGATTTTTTTCAAGTAATTCACTTATCCATTTTTCTTTCAGGAGTTGATCTACGAAGTGATAAAATCCAATTTGCCCATTTTTTAAACTTTCATCTTCATAAAAATTTACTGCATGTTCTAAGTCGTGAATGACAAAACTTAAGCAATCGCGCTTATCTAAAACAAAAGACGAAAGAGATTCTCTTGAGGTGAGAACGGTCACACATCGACTCCCTTTTTTTTGCATCTCTAAAAGTCGACGCGCACTAGGAATATAAAATAAAAGTTTTATAGGCCATTTATCTTCTAGCCAAAATTGCATGGCCTTATTCATTTTTTGAGGAAGACCCTTGAAGTTTAAATCAAATATTTCAATTAAGCTAAGGTCTAGTATGTGGGGATTTTCTATCCGCGAAAAAAACATAATCAAGGAAATCATATTTTTGGATTTCAAAAAATCTATTAAGCTAGTTTGTTTATTTTTGTTTGCTAATTTTTTTTGAATACCCTGTAACGAATTTTTAGGAGTTCTGGTTAATTGGTAAATGAGAATATACAGACCGACAAATTGGGCCTCAGTGATATGATTATTGAGGAGGTCTTTTTTTAGTGAATTAAACAACTCATGAAGCTGATTGGCCTCATGACTCAAAAGACTCAAATCATTAACTTTTACTTTAAAAGACCCATTTCGATTTTTCAATAACTTAACTCTTTTTCCTGAAGGTGCCAGGCACACTTAAGGTAGCATTGTGGATAAATATAAATTAAGACCGACAAAATAACTCAAGAATAAATGTTTTCAGACGATACGTCTCCTATGAAAGGACGAATTTCCCATTTCCTCATTTTTCTTCAATTTACTTTGACTGTAAATATGGTTGGGGAAAGTGCCTTTGCAATGGAGTTATCCGATCTACCGGCTTTGCCTGATGAATATAAAGTTCAGCGCAAACCAGCTATTGTAGATTTGCAATATCCAAATGATGCAGATAATTCAATTAATGAACTTAAAAAAGATATTAATCAAAATGTTGAAAATTTAGAGACTACAACAAAGGTCTTAAAAGAAATGGGAGTCATAAACCCAAATTGTGCGGACTGTGATTCACTAACCAATAAAAAGGTTAGAGGAAGAAGTCCTGCGTTGGAGTTAAATCCATGAGCTATGACTTGAAAAAATATAAAGAGCTTATTGGGGAACTATCCGATCAACTAGTTTTTGCACAAAAACCAATTCGCATACTTGATTCCGTAAAATGGGATAAAGAAATTGAAGCAAAATTTTTACATGACCCTAAGAACTTTGATTTACGTTTATTAAAAGAATCTTACTACGAAAATAAGTCTCTTAAATTTGATCCGATGAAAAAGTTGGAAGAGTTTAAAGTCATTCGAGATAAAGTGCGTTTGCACTTAGGTGTTCACGATCCACTTGGGCAAATAATAAATCGCAATTGTTTACAATATGAAGATGTTGTTCTTATGCTGATGCGTAGAGGTACTGGGGGATTTTATCAGTACTCAAGAAGACTTTATGGATCTCCTTCGGAAACAATGGATGATGGTGCTCAAAAGTTATCAGATTTGGGCAATACCATGAAAGATATTTTGGCCACGATTAAAACTCATGATGATGAAGATGTGAAAAAAAATTTATCGGCCGAACATGTAGTGACTGAGTTGCAAAAAAAATTAACAAATTTTTTTGTCGGAGAGTCGATTAAAGTTAAATTATCCGACGGGATTATTTCAGATGCATCGGCCGGTTCGGACTATATTAAAATTAAAGAAGGCATTCAGTTTTCAAAAAGAGATATTGACGTCTATGAAGTGCATGAAGGATGGGTCCATTTAGGAACCACCATCAACGGGAAAAACCAATCGGCAGCGCGATGGCTGCATAAAGGCCCGCCTTGTGCAACGATAACCCAAGAAGGTCTTGCTGTGATGATGGAAGTATTTAACTTTGCCATAACTCCTGACCGTGCAAGAAGATTAAATAATCGATTAGTTGCTTGCGATATGGCCGAGAACGGAGCAAATTTAAAAGAGGTGACAGAATATTTTCAAAATATGGGAATGCCGCTAGATCAAGCTTTTTATTCGGCTGCAAGGGTCTTTCGAGGTGCAGATCCTGAAGGTGGAGCACCATTTACTAAGGATATAAGTTATTGCAAAGGGTTTATTAATACTTATAATTTTGTTCGTAGCTGCGTACGCAAGGGAAGAACAGAATTAATACCTTACCTATTTGTAGGTAAGGTAACGTTGGAAGAAATTCCAATTTTATACGAATATAGTCTGGCAAAAGTTATCGATGAGCCAAAGTATCTGCCACCACAGTTTAGTGATCTAAAAGGACTAATCGTGTGGATGGCATTTTCTAATTTTTTGAACAAAATGAGGTTAGAGCAAATACCGGATCAAACAGTGATCAAAAATTTGCGTCGAGTGGCATAAATAAATTATGTAGGTACGATAATTTTCGTTTCAACCACATATTCACTATTAGAAAATTTTTCAACAAAAGTTTGTAGCTCTGGGTAATTCGTTAAAACTATCATTTCTCTGAAATTACCCCATTCAAGAGAGCAATAAAGGCTCATCGTGTGAAAGTTCCAGTTTTGGGCCTTGGCACTTTCGGTCCATGGAATGAGGTTATTTAAAATTAAATCGAGTCTTGCTACTTGTTTTTCAATATATGAATTACCAGAATTAAGAATATCTATTCCAGCTCTGCGAAGAGAAAAAAGATTAACAGCTGTTTCTAAAAAACCATCTATCATCGAAAGAGCATTCTCATCATCTATCGAGTCCGATTCTGTTTGATTTTTAATAACTAAGTCCCTGTTTAAGTATTGGTAAATTATTCTTGAATCAAAAAGTGGTTTTTGATCAATTAATAGAACAGGGATCTTATTTATGGGGTTTAATTCCTTTAAAAAAGCACCATCTTCTGCAGTCATGTAGTTTATGGATTTAAATTCAAAGGGAATCTGGTTATAATGCATGTAGATTCTTAATTTTCTAACATATGGAGATGTTGTGGAACCGATAAGAGTTAGTGAATTTTTTGACATAAAAGCCTCTTAATTATTAGTTAGTTTAGTAGAATTACATAATGAAAAATTTAAATAATAAAAATTTTTTTAATCATAAACCTTGTTCCTTTTTTGAGCAAGGAATTTGCCAAAGCTGTACTATGATGGGAGAACCCATCGCTATTGGTCAAATATCAAAACTAGATAAAAAATTATCAATACTTATTGAAAAATTTCCAGAAGTTGATTTATTGCCATTTTTTGGACTATCTGATTACCAAGGCTCTAGGCAGAAGGCCAAGTTGGCCTATTTTGAAGATGAATTCACTCAAAGCATGGAGCTAGGGATTTATAATTTAAAAGAGAAAATATCCCTAATTAATTGTCCTCTGTATACTAAGCACATGCAAAAAGTTTTACTAGGTACAAGAGATTTCTTAAAACAGGCCAAAATTATTCCGTATGATATTGTTAAACGAAAAGGTGAAGGAAAATTTGTCATTGTTACAGAATCACTCCCATATGTGGGAGAAAAGAATAATACCTTCATGGTTCGACTTGTATTGAGATCCAAAGAAGGACTTGATCGATTAAAAAAACAATCTATAGATTTTTTAAAAAATTATCCAGAAGTTAAATTACTTTCGGTAAATCTGCAACCACTGGCCAAGGCAACGTTAGAAGGTGATGAGGAAATCTTAATAAGCAATAATAATGTTTTTATAAATGGTTTTCAAAATCAAAAATTAAATTTGACAGTGCAAAGTTTTTCACAGGTTAATTCAATTGTTGCATTTAATCTTTATAATTATGTTAAAGAGTTGTTGAGAGCTAATCATATTCAAAATGTCTTAGATCTTTATTGTGGAGTTGGAGGATTCTCTCTTAATGCCAGCGATGTTTTGGATAGTGTTTGGGGGATAGAATTATCGAGTGAGGCTATTAAAATGGCGCAATTGTCTGCCAAACAATTGTCGAAAAAAAATTTTCTCTATGAAGCTGGAGATGTTGAAGAGTTAATTAAACAAAAAAAGAAAGAAGAATTGCCTGAAGCTGTTATTGTAAACCCTCCACGAGCAGGGTTGAGTGTTGGTACATCAAAAATTATTTGCGAAAGCGGGATCGAGCATGTGATATATTCTTCTTGTAACCCTGAGACGTTTTTGCGAGATACTTTAATTTTGACCAATGAATATAGACTCATTTCAATTAAGCCATTTGATATGTTTATGATGACAGATCATTTTGAGTTAGTTGGGCATTTTATTCGAAACAAAAGTTAGTTTTGTGTAAACGCAGCTTTTGCAGCTTCAAAAATATTTTTAAAGTTACCCTGAGCATAATCTTTTTCTGCGTTTTTTAACATTAACTCAAGCATTTCGCGGTTGTAATTATAACGGTAAAGGTTATTGGCAATTTCATGAGATAAAATAAAAAGAGCAGACAGCGGGGTTATCTGAAAAGCATCTAAGCCTCTAGGGTATCCTTTTGCATTTGGTGCTTCATGGTGTTCTTCTATTATTTTTATGACTTCATTGAATTTGTCATCTTTCAATTTTTTAAATATAAGCGCACTTTGGCGAGGGTGCTCGATTAATCTTTTTTGAAGATTGCTCAATCCTTCAACGTTGTTATTTTGGATCTCAGATAGCTCTCGCTCTGCGGTATCGTTGTCGATACTGATATCGTGAAAAAACGATGCCATTGCAATTTTTCTTAACGTTTCTTCATAAGAAAATTTTGTTTTTTTAATGATGTTACTTGCAATATACATACACAGGATGCTATGGGATGTATGATAGCTATAGTTTTTCATGAGAGTTTTAATTTTTGATTCAATGTTCTTGTCTGAAAAAATATTCTCTACGGTTTCCTCAATTATGTTTGTTACTTCTGCAATTTGATCTTCGTTAATTCCTAAATTTTGTAAATTTACGAAAGAAATATTAACTTGTAGTCCTGCTAGCTCCGAAGGAGAAATTTTGTTTTTTTCTTTAGTTTTTTGAGAAATGGTGGTCATCATTTCATTGGATATAAATAAGAAGTCATCTTTGTTGATAAAAACATCAATAAAGCCTTTTTTCTCATATTCAGTGAGTTGTTGCAAATCTAATGGTGCCTCATTTTCTTTTTGTACAATTTTAGTAAGTCTATCCGAGTGTAGCTTGACGTAAATATCAATTGAGTGGTTACCATACTTTTTTAGCATGCTTATTGGAATACAAGTAAAATTATTAATTCTTAAATATTTTTCAAAGTTACTATAAGACTGTTCTTTGTTTGTTTGTAATTTTTTTAGAAAATCTTTTTTATACTTTGATAGATATTCCAAAAGCATGGTTACGTTGGCAGGTTTTTGAAGATACAGGTTTTGCTCACTATCACTTTCAAATTCATTAAAATGCGGTATTTCGTATTTTGTACGGCCAGTGATAAGTAGTGTTGGGATCTTTTTAGATCGAATATAGTTTAAATAGAGTGCATCGCCATTTTTTGAAGGCATATCAAAGTCAGAAATTATTAGACTTATGTCCTGGTGATCATTGATTGACTTTGCAGCGACAGCACCATCAAGTGCTTTTATTACGGTATTTGTTATTTCTGATTTTAGTAACATTTCATAAAGATTAGAAAGTATTTCGTCATCTTCCGCGATTAATACTTTAAATTCTTGCTCCATATTTTTACCTCATTTCATAAATGCAGTTTTTGCGGCTTCAAAAAAATTTTTAAATGGGCCTTGTGAGTATTTACTTTCAAGGTTGGCCAACATGTTTTTTAAGTCATCTTTGTTGTATTCATTACGGTAGAAATTATTCGCAATATCGTGCGATATAATGAAAAGTGCAGTTAATGGTGATATTTGTGAAGAATTTAATCCGCGAGGGTAACCAGTTCCATCTGGAAGCTCATGGTGCTCTTCAATTATTCTTTGAGCTTCATGGAATATATCTTGTGCTGATTTTTTCAAAAGTTCTGCGCTTGCTTGTGGATGAGCAAGAAGCTTTTTTTTAATAAGAGAAGGCGGTTCTTGTCTTGGATCGAGACCCATAAATTCATTTTCTGCAGCCTCATTGTCGATACTTAAATCGTGAAAAAATGAAGCTAATGATATTTTTTTTAATGTATTCTGAAATGGTAATGTTGTTTTTTTTAAAATATTGCTGGCAACATACATCAAAAGAACGCAATGAGATGTGTGATAACTATAACCTTGCATTAGTTCTTTTATTTTGCTTTCTATGGCTTTATCGGAAAAAACGGTTTGAATAGTTTCTTCTAAAATTTCATTGACGGAATTAATTTGATCTTCGTTTATTCCAAAATCTTTAAGATTATGTAGCGATACATTGACTTGTAAGCCCGCAATATCTAGGGGACTAATTTTTTTTTGCTGACGTGCCTTTATTGTTAATTGATTTAGCATATGTTTTGTTATGATTTTAAATTCTTGTTTCTCAATAAAAGCTTCTCTAAAACCTCTGCTTTCATAATCATCGATTGTTTTTTGGTCTAGCGAAAAACTATTTTCTTTGGCTATTATTTTTGTAAGTTTATCACTATGGATTTTAACAAATACATCAATAGCATTAAATCCATATCGTTTTAGGATGTTCAAAGGAATTATTGTTAATTGGTGGCTTTTTATAAATTCGTCGAACTGGTTAATTGGAATTTCTGTAATCTGAATCCCGGGGCTTTTTTGGATGAAATCATCATAAACAAGCCTAATGGTTTCGAGCAATTCATCAGTTTGAAATGGCTTTTGAATAAAAGCGTTTAAGATATTATCGGTGTCAAAGGTGCTCAAGCCAGGAAGATCTATTCTGAATTTGCCTGTAACAAATATAGTTGGAATTTTACAATTATCTCGAGCGAATAAATACAATTCCACGCCATTTTTATTTGGCATAGTGTAATCGGTTAAAATCATATTTACGCTAGAATCATTTTTCAATATGTCAATGGCTTCTTGACCGTCTTTTGCAAGCACTATTTCACAGTTGAATTCAGATGATATGATCATTTCATAAAGAGAAGCAATCATTTCTTCGTCTTCTGCTACAAGTACTTTAAATTTTGAAGTCACACTATGTCCTATCGGTATAATTTAGTCGTCTTTAAAAAGCTAAGAAATCTTAGTCTAACTCTATTTTTCAAATCATGTTTTTTAAGTTATCTTTTAAAGTGTAATTCAAGTTAAATCTCATATAAACTTTTTATTTAAAGTGAGTAAATATGTCCCATCCAATGAAATACCATAGTGAGAAAGTCTCCTCTAAATTGAGCGATCCTTTAGAAAAATTTAATTTATATGAATGTCCCTATTTAACGTTTGCTAGGTGGTACAAATCTTCTTCTATCACAGAGCCCAATGTGGACGCCATGAGTGTCGCGACAGTGGATAAAAATGGTATTCCTAGAAACCGATATATTTTATTCAAAGGTATTGTTGACTCAAAAATAGTGTTTTTTACAAACTATTTGAGTCAAAAATCTCAAGACTTAGAGAATAATCCCCATATTTCGCTCAACTTTTTTTGGCCAAGTACTAAGTATCAAGTGCGAATTACTGGATTGGCCTCGAAATGTCCTCGAGATTTAAATGAACAGTATTTTGCTTCTCGAGACAGAGATAGCCAATTCGCATCTGCTATTAGCCACCAATCGAGTCCGATAGAAAATAGGGATGTTCTTGTAAAAAAAGTTGAAGAGCTGAAAAAAAGCATTGGTGAGGAAAAAATAGTATGTCCTGAAAATTGGGGGGGATTTTCTGTCGATCCTTTTGAATTTGAATTTTTTATATATGGAGCTTATCGATTAAATGATCGTTTTCTATTTGTGAAAAATGAAAAATCATGGGAGCTATCTAGACTACAACCCTAAAGAAAGCAAAAGGATTTTTACAATATGAATTTTATAATAGATGAACAATTAATTAAAGATACTCATTTTATGTATGACTTAAATCTAAGTCGTTTATTGTTAATGAATGATCGCGAATTACCTTGGTTTATTTTGGTACCGAGACGAGCAAGGGTAGAAGAAATTATTAAACTCTCAGATGAGGATGCCGCGCTATTAATGGAGGAGATAAGAGAAGTTTCAAGGTTTTTAGATCATTTTACAAAACCATATAAAATTAATGTGGCCAGTCTTGGTAATATTGTTCGTCAACTTCATGTACATGTGATTGCTAGAAGGCAGAATGATAGGGCCTTCCCTAAGCCGATATGGAATGTTCCCGCAGTGGGGGATGTTGGTTACACGGATGAAGAGGTTGAAGCATGGAGGGAGCTCGTTCTTGATTGGTTTGCTCCCTAATTTTTTGTATATAAATCAAGCCGCTTGATCAGTATCGTTTTGCTCTTTGTGATTATCTCTAATTAAGCTTTTTCTTCCGTTAATATATTTATTTATTGATGCTGGAATTTCTTGAAAGAAATCTTCCTCACGAAAACGTATTTCATCATTTAAGTCTTTGCCTTCAATTGCATGATTCATAAAATATTTTTCCAATCGATATAATGGACCTGCAATTTTATGGGAATAGAATAAGCCCCATAAACAAACAGCACTAGATATTGCTAAAGATACTGTTAAAAATACTTTGGCCATAAAACCTTTTTGCTCTCTTATCATTAAGAAAAAGGGATGATCAGGTGGAAGCTGAAGTGCTTCTCCTTTTTTTAAATATGTATCAAAGAAATAATTATTGGCCAAATAGATTATCCCCATTGAACATACAGATATCATTATTAAGCTGACCATAAATTTTAACTGAAAATCTGGGTTGATAAGAAATTTTTTCTCCCTAAATATTAATGCCAATAGAGGAGAGCGTTTTTCAAAAATTTTATTGTTATTATTGATTGTATCCATAACTCATTTCTTCCTTTTCTTCTGGGTTATAATCCATTTCAATTAGTTTATCTTCAAGTGATGCCGTTTCATTTTCTGGTGTGTCTATGAATTCATCTTTTTCCTTAGGTATGCTAGCAACTTTTCTTACCACTTCACTGTTATTTTTAAATGAGTTCAATCTTTCACTAAACTCGCCTGTTTGTGTATATTCTTTTATATATTCAATCTCATCTTGCGATAGTCCATGTTCACTTAATTTTTTCATTTGATTGATTTCTGATAACGTGTAGTTGTCGTTTATGATTAAGTAATAAACAAACTTAGGGTCCCATTTTTCGATATTATCAACTTCTAAGTCTAGTTTTCTTTTTAGATCAGTAACTTCTGTTTGAATTTTTTTGATCTCGTTAACTGAGTAATTTTTTGCAAGATATGCTTTTTCTAATTCCTGAGATTTGTTTTTTAATTTTTCTTTTAAGTCATACTTTTGTTTTTGATCTTTGATTTCTTTTAGTTCTTCTTTTGATAAAGTTGTATTAAATTCATTGAAAACTTCGCCCAGTTTGTCTAAATCTTTAGCATTTTTTTTGCCAATAAACTTTTGATGCTTGTATGTGCTATTTTTTGAGTTAGCGACTGCTTGCTTGATATCTGTTTCTTCTGTAGTCACTTCTTCATCTAGATCAGTTGAAGTGATTTCATCGCTGTTTTGTTGATGCCAAAAAATAGCAGTCAAAATTATAATGGTAATTGCTAATGTTTTTTTCATGTTTTTTCTTGTTAGAAAAAAGATGTTTTTGTGAAGTAAACTATAAACGTGCTGCTTTCACAAAAGGATTAGAAATATTCTATTGATTAGACGATTTTGCAGCAAGGATAATTAGTAAGGAGTTAAGAAGCGAAATTAATCAGTAACTTAGATGGCTTGTTTTTTTACGACGAAAAGAAACAAATCTGCCACGTTTCGGTGGCAGATTTATTTAAGTTAAGGATTTACCGATGCTGGCATTCTTTTGTTAGTTTCTGTTCTACTATCTTCTGTTGTTTTTTGATTATAGTTTCTAAGCTGAGAAGCCAGCTCAAAATTTTGTTTTGCAAGCTCTTTGTACTCTCTATCCGATTTTAGTTTTTCAACTTCTCTTTGATATTCGGCCAAAATTTTGTTTTTTAGTACCAATTCTTCTTTTAATTTATCTAATTCTTTTTTATATGTATTATTATAATAATCTTCTTTCTTATTTGCAGCGATAGCTGTATCTATTAATATCTCTTTTGTTTTTGCTAATTCTTCCTCTAGATATTTAGTTCGAGCAGTCAAAGAGTTGGCCGTTGAAGCAATCTCCCTTTTTAGTGATTGAATTTCCAAGTTTTGTTCATAAGAAGCAGCGTACTGATTATTTTTAACTTTTTCTTTATATTTTATATATTCGTGATCAAATCTTTGAACTTCACTATCTTCTTCAATAACAAACCGTGCATTAGCATTAAAAGAGATAATAATCGAAAGAGTCAGGATTGCTGGTTTTAAATTTTTAAGCTTCATTTTTCCTCACATTGAGTTTTTCAGGTTTCCTCAATGCCTATCGGATAAAGAGCAAGAAAACTTAAGTAAAACACTCGGAAAAACTAACCTCTCGCTTTAAAAACGAAAGGTTAGAAGTGTTTGTCCATAGATTATTTATTATAAAAATTATTTTTGTAGCTTAGCTATCTCAGGCGTAGCGTCCCATAGCAGGGCTTCTTTTCCACTGCGATCTTTAACAATTCGACTAGCAGAATCTAGCGCTATCATTGCCAATACCTGTGTTTCTTTTTTAGTGCAACGATCCTTACAATTTTTTGTCATTTCTAAGATGGAAACGACCCCAACAGAGTATGGTCCATTTTTATTCCTATCACATGCTGCAAAACCAGCATATTCTTTTAACTCTTTAGGGCAAATTGCATGGCCGAAAACTAGACTTTTTCCATTGCCATCAGAGTGGCGTGCTTCATGAAAAAATGTTCCTAGCCTGTTAATAGCATTTGCAATATTGTTAGGAGCTTCAGGAGTTACAGTTAAATTTTTATGAAAGAGCCCTTTACCGATTTGAATAATTCCAACTCGCGGACTTAGTGCTGGCAATATTTCTTTATCTCTGATGTTTGGTGCTATATTTAATCCAACTAAAACCTTGTTATCTTTTCCTAGTGTGTACAAGGCGGCTCCAATATTGCTCATCACCGTGATTACACCGTCACCTTCACGTTCCTCATTTAGTGATCTATCATTAGAATAGCTTTGAAAGTCTAATATGGGGTCGTTACTTATCTCTGAATTTGAAAGTAAATCTAATTTGTAATCAGGCTTAACAAATTGGTTGGGATAAATAATTTTTTCTCTTGATAATTCTAAACGATTATCTAAATCTAGTTTCTCTCCAATGACAACACTTACTCTTTCATTTAGCCATTTATTTAAAGAATTAGCATTAATTGTAGAT
The DNA here is from genome assembly GCA_964456675.1 of uncultured Bacteriovorax sp. Taxonomy (GTDB): domain Bacteria; phylum Bdellovibrionota; class Bacteriovoracia; order Bacteriovoracales; family Bacteriovoracaceae; genus Bacteriovorax. The sequence continues at coordinate 37,633 of CAYWBR010000010.1, forward strand.
ATGCCTAATATTGATTTGGTCATATCTTCAGCTGTTTCGGTAAACTCCATTGCTTTTAAAGTATTAATATCTTTTTTAATTTGAGTCTCTTGTTCATATGGGACATCTTTAGAAATTCTAATATGCTTTAGTGAAGCAAGTTCTTGTGCATACAAAGAAGGGATTCCTAAGTTAGCAAGAAGGCATAGGGATAATCCAATTTTAGAACTTAGTTTTTTCTTCATGTGTTGTCCTTATATTAAAGATGTGTGCTTCCCTTCATGGAAAATAGTTAAGGATTTTTATAGGATATTGAGATTTTGTTCAATACAAAAATATAGATTTGGTAAAAACTATCTGAATTTAATCTTTTTATTTAATTTTTTATTAGATTTGGCAACAGAGAGGTGTAAAATTTACATAGTTTAAAGTGCATTTCTGATGATTAAAAATTAAAAAGCATGGGTCAATGAGAGACGTTAAGTATACTTATAATACATTTTTAAATAGAGTAAATTTGCTAGTGGTTTCTGCTATTTTAGGATGTACTCACCAAGTTGTCCCAGGTTTTAGGGAGAATACGTCCAAAATAAACGAAGTTTCTGATTCATTTATAAAAAAAGAAATAAGTACCTACGTAATAAGAGATTCAAATTTACTTTTGCGCCCGGCATGGCTCAATTCTCCACTTAATTGGGCACTCGAGAATGAGGGCGAAAAAGCCGCCGACTTTGAATATATTTTCTATGAAACAGCTCCTATGTTTAATAGAAATTTTGCCTGTGAGCTTTCAAAGGTAAATATGCGACAAGGTTTATCATACAAGATCGCTCTAGAATTTGAAAATGAACTTCTTTCTGTTATTCAAAAAATAAAAGACATTCCGGATAAAACAGAAGACTTAAAAAATTATTTTAATACTCAATTGCCAGTTAAAATTGCAGGCTTTATCAAAGGCGCCCTCGTTTTGTCTGTTTATTGGGAGTATCGAGAGTATAAAACCGAACTTGGTTCGAACGCAAATTTTAAGGCATATACCTGTGCAAGCTTAATTAAAATTCATAAAAAAAATATCTCCAAAGCGGTTGAGAGTACACGCGAATATTTACTAAAATCAAAAGAAATTATCCAAACTAGTAGTGTAGACAATTTCGAAATTCGAACTGCCATTGATAATGCAACGGTGCAAATTTTAAAAAGATATGCATACTCAGAAAATTAGTTGCTCTAAATGAAAGTCCAATTTAAACTAGATTAATGAAAACGGTTTTAGTTGTAGATGACCAAAAAGATTTTAGAGACATCTTATCCTTTGCTTTAAAAGCAAATGGCTTTTATGTTTTAGAAGCAGGCAGCGCAGATGAGGCGTTACAAGTTTTTCAAAAGCAGCAAGTTGATGTTCTTATTACCGATTATTTAATGCCAGGTAAAAGTGGAGCTGAATTAGTACGAAATTTACGAACAAAAAAAATATTAACTCCTGTTTTTTTTATAACTGGCTATAGCGAATGTCCTCGGCAAGAACTAATCGACCTAAAGGTAAATGCTACAATTTTTAAACCGTTCGACACAGAAGAAGTTGTGACTCAAATAAAAAGCCTATTCAAATAAAAAGCCTATTCAAATAATGCATGTTCATTTTTCCAAAAATCTTCATGATAATTAAAATTGCACTTAGTTTTGACTCTCTGTAAGTAACTATGGATTTTTGGAGAAAATTGAAATTCTGGAAAGATGTACATTCCCCATAGATGTGAAGCAATGACTATGTCTAAAATGCTTAATTGCGAGCCTGTGTAATAATTTTTATCTTGTATTTCATTTTCTAGTCGCAGAAGGCTAATATCGAGTTTTTTCAAATAATGTTCTTTGTTTTGAATAAGTAGATGAAATGGTCCTCGCTTAACACTTTTTTTACTAATAAAATAGTTTCTGCTGTCTTTGTTAAATTCAGGTGTCCAAATCCAGTAAGGCATACATAAATTGTGTACATTCGAACCAATTTCATCGAGAAATTCGTTAATTAAGGTATTATTATTCATTAACTCGTTTGAAAGCTCGTTTTTTGGATCTAATCTTTTTATAATATCTAAACTTTCATTGATCGCATCTCCTGGTGAAAACTCAAATGCCGGTAGAATTTTCTTTCCAGTTAGATCAATTGGCGTTTTTTCATCATGATAGGGAAGAACTCTAGATTGGTATGGAATTTTCAAGAAACCAAGAGACATTCGTACTCTAATGCAAAATGGGCAATGGACATAGTGATATAATTTCATTTTTGTCTCGTATATTTTTGTACCTAAAGCGTAATAGGTGATGTTTAATAATAGTATGCAGCCATCATTAAAAAAATTCTATAATTTATTTATCGTCCAGTTTCTTGGAGCATTCAACGATAATTTATTTAAAAACTCTTTGGTGCTTTTAATTACCTATAAGGGGATTCAGTTATTAGGAATGGATTCAGCGACTCTTGTTGCCTTTAGTGCCGGAATTTTCATTTTACCTTTTTTTCTATTTTCAAGTTATGCAGGTGTTTTGGCAGATCGCTATCAGAAAGTACAAATTGCAAAATTGGTTAAAATGTCAGAAGTGGCCATTATGGGACTTGCGTTGGTTGGCTTTTTATCAGAATCTTTTGGCCTGTTGCTTCTTTGCTTATTTTTAATGGGCGTACATTCAACATTTTTTGGCCCTATAAAGTACTCTTTAATTCCAGTTTATGTCGACGACTCGGATCTAATGAAAGCCAATGCTTGGGTTAGCACCGGAACATTCATGGCCATATTAGGAGGAACTATACTTGGTGGTAGTTTAGCTTCTATCGGTAGTCATTGGCCTTTAGTATTGACCTTATTTTTTGTGGCTTTTGTCGGTTTGAAATTTTCTATGAATTTAGAGCCAGTAGCGGTTATTGATCGAGATCTTCCTGTAGGAGAAGGACATTGGGCCACAACAAAAAAAGTACTGAAACTGACAATGAAAGAGCGTGATATCTTTAGTTATATAATGGGTATATCGTGGTTCTGGTTATTAGGATCTGCTATTTTGACAATATTGCCAATGATGGCCAAAGTAATTTTTTCTTCTAAAGAAGAAGTCGCAACTTTATTTCTTTCAGTTTTTGTATTAGGTATGGGGGTTGGACCATTTGTTTTAGAGCGAATTTCAAAAGGCCGTGTGTTAGTTTGGTTAATACCCATTACACTTTTTTTTATCAGTATGTTTATTTTTGACTTGGCTTTTATTTCTAATAAAGTTGTAAAAAAAACATTTATATTTTCTGATCCAATTTTTGGTATTTCTGATTTTTTAAGTATTCAAGGTGGGGTTAGATTTTTAATTGATTTATTTTTTATTTCGTTTTTTGGTGGAATGTTTACAGTTCCTCAGTTTACGATGATTCAAAAATTGGCCGACCCGCGAGTTCTTTCGAGATTAATTGCTGGAAATAATATATGGAATGCCATATTTATGGTGTCGATTTCAATTTTTCTAATGTTTCTTTTTTCGATTAAGTTACATTTGAGCTGGATTCTGGCCATTATTGGAATTTTAAATTTATTAGTGTCCTTAATTTTGAGCTACGTGCATCGTGAAGAATATAATCGATTTTTTAAATTTTAGGTTAAATTAAATGGGATTGAAAAAAGCTATAATTGTCGACTTAGATGGAACTCTTTGTGATGTTGATCATAGAGTTGAGTTTGTAAAAAAAATACCTATCGATTGGAAAAAATTTAATGATCGAATGGGAGCAGATAAAGTGAATTTTTGGTGTCAGCAAATTATTGATGCTATGGGGGCGAGTGGGTACGAAACTCTTTTTGTTACAGGAAGGGGAGAAGATTACCGGAAATTAACAGAGGATTGGCTTATCCGTCACCATATAAAATATAATGAGCTTTATATGAGACCTGCTAATGACATGCGCGAAGATGCAGAAATAAAAGAAGAACTTTATAAGAAATATATAAAGGGTAAATATGTTGTTCTTTTTGTTATAGATGATCGACTAAGTGTTGTTCGGCGATGGCGAGAACTCGGCTTGGTATGTTTACAATGTGATTGGGGTGATTTTTAATAATAGTATCAAAGTATACGATGATCTAATTGATAAATTGGGAGAATTTATGAAAAATACTACAATGTCAGCTTTATCTCTAATGGTAATTTTAACTGCTTGTAAAATTGACCAAGATCCCAAAAAACAGAGTTCTGGATCTTTTATATTTCCTAATTTGGCCAACTCTAGTGAGCGGTTGTTTAATAGTCCTGAAGTTGAAATAGGGAAAAGAATATGTTTGGCCTTAAAAAAGAAAAGGCTCCATTTTGAAACATTATCAAATAATACACATGCTTTTCGAGGAGTCTATTCACAAAAATCTTGTGCACAGAACACGCTAAGTAATGAAAAATCGTTTATCGTCACTTTGAACAACTCTAACCCTATTGATATGGAGTATGTGTCGAAAGAAATTGATTTTAACTTTAAAGATGTAATTACTGATCAATCGCCAATTGTTAAATCACTATGTGATGAAATTGAGAAAGATACTTTAAAAGTGTCTAATACCGTTCGATCTAATTTAGTAAATTATACGATTTCACTTAAGACAGTTAATAGAGGTATTATCTATGATCGCTTAGAAATTTTAAAGAAAGTTCCTACATCCTCTGGCGAAACACTAATTGTTCAATCTGGGGAGAGTTACGAATTTTACACCCAACAAGGTCAAGCAGAAGAAAAATTTATGGGTGTTGAAGTCTCTAAAGAGCGTTATGGCGTTTGTGATAATCCAGACTTTTTTTCGGCCTATAAAGAGAAATTTGTAAAGCCATTGACTTCTTTTTAAAAAATTTCTTTTACTTTTTCGGGTGGCCTTGCAATTACTGCTTTATTGTTGTGAATAAAAATAGGCCGCTCTAGAAGGATCGGATTTTCCTGTATTATTTTGATCCATTGATTTTTTGACAGTTTTTTATTTTTTAGATCCAGTGTTTTATAAACTTCTTCTTTCGTGCGTACCATTTCATGAAATTCTAGGCCAGTGAGAATCGGGAGGTTTTCTAAAAGTTTTGTTTTTAGTCCATCTTTTAAATAATCAATTATTTCAAATTGCATTCCTGCTTCTTCTAAAATTGATTTTGCATCTCGAGATTTTCCGCAACGTGGATTATGAATAAGCAGGGATTTCATGATTACCTCTAGGATATAAGTAGGCACTTTTAAGAGAATCTTAAAAGTGCCTGCACCGATTATATAAATGATTTAACAGCTTCAATAATGCCTTTGTAGTCTAGTTGGTGGCGAGCATAGAGCTCATCAGCTTTGTAGGCAGATTGACCAAATTGACCTTGGATACCAAGAGATTTTAATGTCACGTTTACACCATTTTGAATGAGGTCGTGGGTGACAAGGGCCCCTAGCCCACCTTTAACTTGATGGTCTTCAATGGTGATTAATTTGTTATTGGTTTTTGCTAGTTCTGTTTTTAGGGTTGCGAGATCTGTATGGTTAATGAATGGGTGATTAATAACTGTTACATCAATACCGTTTGTTTTTAACTCATCAGCTGCTTTAAGGGCTTTTTGCACTAAAGGCCCGGAAGTTAAGAGTGTTGCCTTTGAACCGGATCTTAAAACTTGAGCTTTCATCCATTCATATTTTGTGCCTGTAACATATGAACTTGGGTGATTTTCTCTACCTAAGAAAAAGATAAATGAGTTCGGTGTTTTTCCGCTTTCGCGAGCAAGTTTGAATTCATCTAGTGCTTTTTCCATTAACGTTTCAGCTTCGTCTGCACATGAAGCATTGATAACTGTTACATGTGGAATCGAAGAAAGAGCAGCAAAATATGTAGTGGCCTGATGGCTTGCCCCATCTGCTGCATCTTGAAATCCAGTGTGTGAAAAAAGCGCAATCACCGGTCCTAGGGATAAACCGGCCATAATAAATGGAAGATTTCCTTTTGTTACACCAAATTGTGCGAAGGTATCTACAATAGGAATGAAACCAGCTTTAGATAATCCGATAGCAGCAGAAATCATATTTGATTCTTGAATACCCAGATCGATGTAGTTATTAGGAAAGTCTTTATGGAATGCTTTAATTCCAGTCGATGATTGAAGATCTGAAGAAAGTGAAAAAATTGGATAGCCTGCTTTTGCTTTTTTTATAATTGCACGAGCAAAACCATCTTGAACTTTTTCCGTTTTTGGAGCACTAGGATCCACTGGTTTTGTTATTGGTTTTTTAGCTAAAATTTCTTCAGCATATTTAATAAATTCTGCTGGGGCATCTCCATTGTAGATTTCTTGGATAAAAGAAACTAATTTATCATCATAAGCACTAAGGGGATAACCATGTCCACCAGAAGCGCTTTCCATTGTTGATTTAACACCGAAACCTTTTATTGTTTTAAATACTAAAGCAATTGGCTTAGTTGGATTATTTTTTAGTTGTTCTAAGGCATTTTCTATTTCTGAATAAGTAGCTTGCAGGTTATTTCCTTCCTGTACATAGTTTAATTCCCAGCCCAATGCTTTTAGTGAATCAAAAGTTGGAGTCATTGAAAATGAGTCTTCGGCAATTCTTCCACCAAGCTTTGTATTGTTATCAGAAATTAAAAGTAGGAAAGGATTTAGTTTATTTTTCTTAGCAAGGCCAGGAATCGTTGCTAGTGCTTCGCGCGCTTCACCTTCCATGGCGCCGCCATCTGAAAGAACACAACAAGTGATACGATCATTTCCTAAAAGTTTATCTGCCATGGCCAGACCTTGAGCTTGAGGAACTCCAGATCCTAGTGGGCCATTTGAAATATACACGCCCTCGGGATTTAAATGTGCTTCGCCGTGGCCAGTGAGTTTGGATTCAATACTTCTAAATTTCCATAGATCATTGAAGGTTAGATTATCAAAGCCGTAATTGGCTCGAAGAGCGTAGATACCATTTTCCGCATGACCGGCATCGTTTACAAAATGAAAATTTTCAAACCAGATACCTGGAGTATTGAACATAATGGCATGTAGGGATGAAAGCATTTCAGCAAACGCCGCAGGCCCCCCCCAATGGCAGGCAGCTCCACCAATAACAGCGTGCTGATTCATTAGCGCAAGTAGGGCACGAGTAGCTTTTGGATCTGAGACTTCGACATCTGATCCATTTTTATTTTTAACAGTTGAAAAATATTGTGGCTTTTTCACTGGGTTTACGGCAAGTTTACTTTTGATGTCGAGGGCTTTTAATGTGCTCATGGTTTCATCCTAAGTTAAATGTTTTATAGCAGGGTTTGTGGACTAGTTTACGAAGACTTAATTAATTTGCAAAAATCTTAAGACTAGCGTTTCAAATTGACTAGGTCAAAGTGAACTAAGGGCACGTATTCATAGAATTTGTTTAATTTTCCTTAATTTTACCTTAAAACATGATCCATAATAGCCGAAAGGGAGATAAATGGAGAAATAAGCTTATGTGTGAAGTATGCAATTTAGAAGGGAGAGATCCGAAGTTTGTAAATGGCAGCAAAAGCCCATCTATTCCTAATAAGCTTTATCGGGTTTTTAAAGATAAAATTGCTGATATTCGTCTGTGTCACGTCCATTCTATTGAACTCTTTATGTATGGCGAAAAGTTATTTGTCAAAAGTCATATCGGTTTTGCACGGTCATTATCGCGAAAGTCAAAAAAACCTGAATCTCTTGATTCTCTTTTTGGCTAGCTGAAAGCATAATAAGAATTCACAATGGGTAATCATGGGAAGTCTTATTATGGATGAGAATGCTAATTTATTAACGACTAAAAGTTTTATAAACAATGAATGGGTTGGTAAAAATACCGAACGCTATTTTTACGTAAATCACCGCTACGATAATAATAGTATCGCTAGAATAATTTATGCGGACAGCGAGGAAGTAGAACGGGCCATTTCAAGTTCTGTAGATGCTTTTAAAATTTTCAAAAAATCAACAATTTTAGAAAGAAGAAATTACTTAGAAAAAATCAAAGATGCTATTCATATCGAACGCGATAAATTTATTAATTTGATTGTAAGTGAAGCTGGTAAGCCGATTGATTACGCTAGTGCCGAAATCGATAGAGCAATAGCTCTAATCGATGCATGTATTCATGAAATGATGGTGGATGTGGGAGAGGTGGTTCCGATGAACTATCCCCCAGCTATTGGAAAAACTGCCTTAACTAAAAAACATCCAATTGGACCAATTCTTGCGATATCCCCTTTTAATTTTCCATTAAACCTCGCACTCCATAAAATTATTCCTGCCATCGCTACGGGAAACACTATTATTCTAAAGCCATCGCTAGATACTCCTTTAACGGCACTAGCATTTGCTTCTCTTTGTAAAAAAATAGGTCTCCCTGCGGGAGTGTTAAATATAGTTATCTGTGAAAATTTTGAAGCTGAAAAAATGGTAACAGACGATAGAATAAAGATGTTGTCGTTTACTGGCTCGGCCGAAGTTGGGTGGAAGTTAAAAACTTTAGCAGGTAAAAAGAAAGTAACTCTTGAACTCGGAGGCAATGCTGCTGCGATAGTAGATCGAAGTTGCCAGCTTGAAGAAGTTGCTAAGAGCCTATGTAATGGAGCTTTTTTGTACGCTGGGCAAATATGTATTTCCACTCAAAGAATCTATGTAGACGATCAAGTTTTTGATCAGTTTATTGAACTTTTTGTTTCATTCACAAAAAACCTTAAAATTGGTTCTCCCCACGAGTCGGGAATAATGTTGGGACCAGTTATAAACGAACATCATCTTTATCGAATACACAAATGGGTGACTGAAGCTTTAGACTTAGGAGCTTCCATTATTTTAGGCGGCGAGATTATCGATCAAAAACATCATATATATGCACCTACAATAATAACTAATGCGAAGCCAGGTATGAGAGTACTAGATGAGGAAATTTTTGGGCCAGTTGTCATTATTGAACGTGTGCAATTTTTCGATGAAGTTATCAAAGAAATTAATCGTTCCCGTTTTGGTTTACAAGCAAGTTTATTCTCCAACCAGCTATCTCAAATAAAATACGCAGAAGAGCATTTAGAAGTTGGGGCATTGATAATCAACTCCATTCCTGGCTTTAGAATCGACTCGATGCCCTATGGTGGAGTGAAAGATTCAGGTCTTGGCCGTGAAGGAGTAAGATACACTATGGATGAGATGCGAGAATCTAGGCTTTTGGTGTACTAAATCCATAATTGTTGCTACACTCTGGATGTTTTAAATTCAAGAAAATTTCAGGAGATCCCTATGACAGTAAGAGTGCGATTTGCACCGAGCCCAACAGGCTACCTTCACATTGGTGGAGCAAGAACTGCGATGTATAACTACCTTTTTGCTAAAGCAATGGGTGGAAAATATATTCTTCGTATCGAAGACACGGATACGGAAAGATCAAAAAGAGAATATGAAGAGTCACAAATCTCTGATTTAAAATGGCTTGGTTTAGTTCATGACGAGGGACCAGATGTTGGTGGCGCTTATGGACCATATCGCCAGTCTGAGCGCGGTGAAATTTATAAATCATGGGCCCTAAAATTAGTGGATGAGAAAAAAGCTTTTCATTGTTTTTGTAAAGAAGAAGATCTCGCGGCCAAAAAAGCTCTTTTAGAAGAGCAAAAACTAGCTCCTCATTACGATGGAACTTGTAGAAATTTGTCAAAAGAAGACGTTGTTAGAAAGCTTCGCGCAGGTGAAGAAGCAGTAATTCGTTTTCACGTTCAAGAAAAAGATTACGAATTTAAAGATAAGGTGAGAGGAGTTGTAAATTTTCCAAGTGGAATGATTGGGGACTTCGTCATCATGCGAGCAAATGGTATTCCGGTTTATAACTTTGCGGTAGTCGTTGATGATGCTTCAATGAAGATAACTCACGTTATTCGTGCTGAAGAACATCTTCCAAACACACTTCGCCAGCTAATGTTGTATGAAGCTTATGGTTTAACTCCTCCTGAGTTCTGTCACGTCTCTCTTCTAATTGGAGAAGATCGCCAAAAACTTTCAAAACGTCATGGTGCAACTTCAGTAACTCTATATCGCGATATGAATTACGAAGCTTCAGCGTTGTTAAATTATTTATTACTTCTTGGTTGGTCACACCCTGATGAATTAGATGTATTTAATGTTCATGAGATTTATAAATTATTTAATATCGATCGTTTTACAAAATCACCAGCGATTTATGATATTAAAAAATTGGACTATATTAATGGCCAGCACTTAAGACTACTCCCTATTGAGAAATTCACTGCCGGAGTTGAAAAAGCAGTTCCAGCTGATCATCCTTATCACAAGCAATCGAGTGAATATAAAGAACAAGTTTCAAAAGTATTCAGAGAAAAAGTAAATTTCTTCCATGAAGTTGTGCCATACTTAGCTCTTTTATTTGAAACTCATATCTCTGATGAAAAAGATTATTTAGAAGCAAAGTCTTGGGAGGCTACTCCTAAAATTCGCGAATACCTTCAAGGGGAAATTGCAAAAGGGAAAGCTTCTGGGAAAAGGTTTTTCACTGAAGCTGAATTTAATGCTTGGTCTGACTACGTAAAAAATGAATTAAAAATTAAAGGAAAACCACTTTTTATGGGAATGAGAGCAGTTCTTACCCATCAGGCACATGGAACTGATTTAAAATTTATTATTCCATTAACTCCAATTGAAGTACTAGAAAAACGTCTATCAATATCTTAAAAGTGCCAGG
>CAYWBR010000011.1:0-1886 GCA_964456675.1 uncultured Bacteriovorax sp.
GATAAAAAGAATCTTGGGGAGAAACTGAAAATCAAATAAAGGAAATTTTTTAATATTGCTGCTAATCCGACAAAAGATTCTTATGCAACCCTTTTACAATTAACTGAGCAGTTGAAGGATTAGTCGCTAAGGGTACATTGTGAACATCACAAATTCTTAAGAGTGAAGATATATCAGGATCATGGGGGTGCATTCCCAGTGGGTCGCGCATAAAAATCACGGCCTGACATTTTTTTGTTGCAACCATGGCCGCGATTTGAGCATCACCACCAATGGGGCCAGAGAGCATTCTCTTTACTTTTAGACCTGTTTTTTCAAGTAATTTACCAGTTGTAGAGGTCGCCACAATTTCAAAACTTTTAAAAAACTCGATATTATCTTTTACAAAAGCAACCATTTCTGCTTTTTTCCCATCGTGAGCGATGAGCGCAATTGTTTTCTTTATTTTGGGCATAAATTCCTAAGGTTGAACCATCATTATTTTACGAGGCTTTTTCATTTAAAAATTGAAAATCAACGGTTGTCGCGACTTTCTCCAAAAATAATTCATAGTTAAAAGGTTTAACTAAAATACTTTTTACACCTAAGATAATAGCATCTTTTACATTTTCTGAATATAAATTTCCTGAAATAAGAACAACTGGAATGTTTTTGAATTTTGCACGATTCTTTATTTCTCGAATAAGCTGTATTCCATTCATCTTGGGCATCATAACATCAATAATAATTAATCCAAACTCCTGATTTTGTATTTTGAGCAATCCCTCTTTTCCATTACTGGCAAAAATTATTCTCTCTGGGTCAACATACGCTTTCTGTAGATACTGTGAAAGTAAATTCTGAATCTGAATCTCGTCATCAATAATCAAGATTGATTTTCCACCTATACCTTGATTTAGAATATTTGCCACAAGATCGTTTTTATCAAAAAAGTTCATAGTCTTATTATAAATGCGATCTTAATCCATTCAAAAGTTCACCCCAGGTTCATGCCTAATATGCTGATTGAAAAACTAACTTCTTAATTTTAATAGCTCTAAGAATAATAACAATATTCATTTAATTTGATTTTTTTGCCAAAGATTAGTGGCATTAGCAATCCAATCGATAAGTTATAGCGCATAAATAAATTTATCCCATCAAAACAATACAATCACTAAGTATACGATTTGCTTTTAATTTCAAATTTTAGGGAAAAATCTATCGTTTCTAAATCTTTAGCCTATTAAGATTAAGCTTATGAAAACAAAAACATTAAAAATTTCAAAATTTAGTTTGATTCTATTAACCATGACTTTTTCCATTAACGCGTGGACGACTCAAAATCAGTACGACTACGCTTATATAATGACAAGTAAAAGTCCTAAACTAAAAAAGGGTGAACAGCATTTACACTTTTATGTAAAAAATAACGATGCAAAAGAAATCACATTTAACGGAAAAGTAATTGTTCCTGGTGATGTTTTTATATCATCCCCATTTATAGATAAAAATGGAAAAGTAATTCTTAGCTTTGATAACCAAGTAAATTGTGAGTATAGATTTAATACTCGCCGTTTTTTATCTGGAAGTTATTCACTTGATTTTTGTAGTACGGGAATTCGTGCCAACGAAATTCAAAAAGTATCTACAAAAATAAAATTCCAATTTGTAACTAGCAAAAGTTTGCCTGCTGCTGCCGTATTAAAATTGAAAGTACTTGAAAGGTTTGTGAAAGGAATAAAACTTCCTCAGCTTGAAGCAAATAGTGGCCAAATATTGCGCTTCGATGGTGAAATGTGGGTGCCAAGCGATTATATTCCGGATGGAACAAATTCAGGAGATGTATTGACTTGGGATGGAAGCCAATGGGTTGCTTCTGCTCTTCAATCTTTAAAAGGAGATAA
>CAYWBR010000011.1:1986-32154 GCA_964456675.1 uncultured Bacteriovorax sp.
GGAGATAAGGGAGATAAGGGAGATAAGGGTGACCAAGGTGAACAAGGATTAATGGGACCACAAGGTATCCAAGGTGTCGCGGGTGCTGATGGAGCTCAGGGTATCAAAGGTGATAAAGGAGACAAGGGTGATAAAGGCGATCAAGGTATTCAAGGTCTAGCTGGACCAATGGGACCACAAGGTCTTCAAGGTGTCGCTGGTGCTGATGGAGCTCAGGGTATTAAAGGAGATAAAGGAGAAAAGGGAGATAAAGGTGATCAAGGTATCGCTGGTCCTCAAGGTCCACAAGGAAATCCAGGCTTAGTCTCTCTTACTGCCGGAGTTGGTGTTTTAAATGGAACAGGTACAGGCGGAGCAATTATTGGGGACGGTGGAGTAATTGCCATTGATGTTGGAACAAGTGCTGGTCAAATTCCAATGATTGAAGAAAATGGAAAATTAAATCCAAGTATCATTCCATCTCAATCTTCTAAAATGGTTATCATTAAAGATATTAAACCAAGTGGTACATCAGGTGGAGGATGTGATCAACCAGGTGTTTGGTACACTAGAACTCTGAATACAATTTATGGTGATACATCATTCATGAGCTTAGATAATAATAGAGTAACTCTTCAACCTGGTCGTTACTTAATTGAAGGTTTTGCGCCAGCCTACTTGAGCAATATTCACAAAGCTGCTCTTTTTAATAGTATCACTGATGCAGTGGCCATCATCGGTTCAAACGGAAGAACTCACGTTTCAAATGGTGGATCAGATCCATCAATTATTAATGGATTTTTAACATTAACAGAAGAAGCTACTTACGAAATTCGTCACCGTTGCTCAGTTGCGAAGGCATTAGATGGTTTTGGTGTAGCAGCAAACTTTGGAATAAATGAAACATATACTCAGCTTAAAATTACAAAATTAGATTAATTAGTTGCCACGAAAAGCGAAAGAAAGATAAAATTTTTTCATGAAGTTTTTCTCTCTTTCGCTTTTTCTTTTATCGCTTAATTCAAATGCAAGTTTAGATACAGGCACAGGTACTACGGATTGCACTGAAGCTATTTTTGCCGTTAATACTCGTACCTATGAATGTGCATCGTTAACTATTAATGCAAATAATTCAACTTTTTCATCTGTTGCGAACTCTGGCTCTCCTGTTGTTATAAAAGTTAAAGGTGATGTTGTCATTAATGGAGGTGCTACTTGGTCATTAAATGGCGAAACACCAATTCATCCAACTTTAGATGGTGGCAAATCTGGAGCTGGTGGCTTTCAAGGTGGAAGTGCCGCTAGTGATGCTGAAGGAACCGATGGAACAGGGCCCGGCGCTGGAAAAAAAGGCTTATACACTGTTTTAGTTTCATTCAATATTGGTGGAGGTGGTGGTGGGGCAAGTTACGCAACACTAGGTGAAGATGGAGAGAATGGAGAAAATCAAAATGGCGCAATCGCTGGAACTCTAGGAAGTAAAGGTTCAATCTATGGAAGTGAAAATAACTTTTCAACAACCTTTCAAGGAGGCTCTGGTGGAGGTGCCGGCTCAGGTGGAAGTGTTGGTGGTGCTCAAATTGGCGGAGCCGGTGGTGGTGGCGGTGGAGCGCTTCACATAATTGCTGGAGGAGATGTCACAATCAATGGAACAATTTCTCTTAACGGAGGAAATGGAGCCCTTAGTGCAACGATTTCTGAAAGCTCAGGAGGAGGCGGTGGCTCTGGTGGATCCCTTTGGATTCAAGCGCTCGGTGATATTTCAGGAACCGGAACTGTAAGTGCAACGGGAGGAACTGGTGGTAAATCGGTAAGCCCATCTGACAATGGTGAAGGTGGAAATGGAGGGAGAGGAAGAATTCGTTTTGATGATCGCGATGGTCTAGTTACTCTTGGCTCAGTTACCCCTAATGCAGTCACTAATAATATTCAAACAGTGATTAATTCTCAATCTACAAGACAATACACTAGCTCCGTTAACACATGCTCTAGCTTAATTGATCAAAGAGAAAACCCTCTCTTAAATTTTAATTTTCTTTTTGATTTACTCATTGGATTCGCTTTATTGTTATGGATTTCAAAAAAACATAAAAAAGACTATTCTAGTAGATAATGAAATCTTAATCCAAATGTGTTTTGACTTGATTCTCTTTTTTCATTCTCAAAACTCATGCCCTGATAAAATAACCCTGCCAAAAAAGATTTATTTTTAAATTTAATATCTCTTTGAATTTCAAATCTATATCCTAAATAATTTCCAAACTGAAAATTTATATCAATTCTCATTGGAGAAATTTGATATTCTATAAGAGAGCTAACTCCAAACAAAGAAACACTCTCTCCTATTATTTTACTTTGATTTGTTTCAACCAGCTCCGTTTGTTTTTTATAAATTGTCCCTAATTTTAGAAAGCTCAAAACTCTTGATCCTAGCTCTATAGATATATTTTGTAATTTTTCATTGGAAAATATTTTACCAGAGAAATAACTGATCTCTCCATAATATGAATGCGTGCCAAATCTTAAAATCGGTAAGTTTTCTTTTTCAAATCTTTCTAAACTTAGACTTAATGCTTGAAAACTCATTCCATTTGCCTTTGCTTCATAGGATGACCCTTTTGTTTTTAAATTAACGAGGCTTGGAATAAAGCCAAAAGAGTATTTATTTCTAAAAAGAAAAGAGGTCTCTTTTCTTTTTTCATTTAACACAGAGCTTGAATTAGCATTATCATTTTCTTTAGTGCTAGTTTTTTTAGAGAAAAATAGCTTTGGACACATTTCTTCCAAATAAAATGTCACAAACCTTCTCTTTGATTCCACACCTGATTTGTTGTTTCTCATTTTCCAATAAAGTCCAATAATATTTTTTTCAGACAACATAGAATTTGTGAAATCCTCGCAGCCAATTTGCCCTTCCAATTTATCTTCTTTTATTTTTAAATATTTTTTCAAAAACATTTGTTTGAACTCTAAATCAAAAGCAAACAATATTTCCATTTCTTGTTTTTGATCAATTCTCTTAGAATCAGTTATCCAATTTCCTAAAAAAAGATTCCCTCCCTCATCATTTAACCTAATTTCTTCTCGATGTTTGGGAGAAAGCAATTCAAGAGACTCCACAATTTCAGGGACCTCAATTGGCTTAATTTCTTCTTTTATTGGTTCAATTACAAGCTTGGAAAGATTAGAAAACTCCGTCACACGATCCCACTGATCTCGGTACGCTAAACGCCAATAAAAAGTACCAGACTTTGCTTTTCTCCAAATAAGTTTATCTGTCGAGACTTCCTCTTTCAAAACAAGTTCTTGAAGATCTCGATCACGATATATTTCAACAATATATGCTTTGACATTTTTAAGTGCTTTAAGCTTCCACTCTACTTTATAATTAACTTCATTCTGGGCAAAATTATTTGAAAAAAAATTTTCAAATAATTTAAGCGCAAACCTAAAGGTCAACTTAAAAGTGCCTGGCACCTTTTTTATAAATGAGGTATCCATTTTTTGCAACTGAAGTTTAATTTCTTCTTCAATAATTGGTTTTTCAAAAAGAGGAGCAGGTTTTACTTCCACACTTACGGGCAAAGAATATTCAACCTGATCTCCCATTTTCATTTTTACACGCCAATAAAAATTTCCTGTTTTACCTAAGCGCGTAGAAAAATTATTTTTTTGTGTTTCACTGGCAACTAACAATTGATTGAAATCAGAATTTTCACTCAACTCAAATATAAATCCAGTGGCCCGTGGATTTTTTTCCCATTTAAATTGTACTTCTTGATTAGGTGAATCCAAATACAAAACCTCTCCTGCTTTTGGAAGAACATTAAGTTTTTTAGGAAACTTTAAAAATATATCTCCGACATGCATTTCTCCCGTGCGCTTGTCACCGTCTCTAGGCCAAATTCTCCATTGATACTTTCCCTCTTCCGTTAATGGTAAATCAACAAAGGTATCGGTAGTGCTAGTATTAAATATTTGTACATTGTTTTTTAATAAGGAAATTTCATAATTGCCAACCCCCGACAACACTTCCCATGAAAGCATTTTTTGAATTCCTTGCCTTTTATAATTATAAATTGTTTCTTTTTTAGGGTTCTTGATTTTAATGATTGGAATTTGATCTTCAATTATTTTAAAACCATATGCCACACTTTGAGCTTGAAACAAGGATTTATTATGATCACGTAGCTCAGTGGTAAGCACCACTGAGTAGTTTCCTAAACTCACTAAGTCTTTCTCAAAACTTAAATTAAAACTAGTTATATTTTTGCCTAGCGAGTATTCGTTGACCAATTTGTCGTTGTATTTTAAATGTAATTTCTGAGAAACTATCCAATCTTTCATTGGATTTTTCCAATTGATGGTTACAAATTTTTCATTTTTTAAGCCATTTGTTTTTTTAACAAATATATTCTTTGTGTTTGTTATGTAACTAGGACTTGTTGGTATAATTTCGAATTGTCGAATATTGCTATCAATTCTATTATCACCATTTATAGCGATAGATCGAATTTTCCAAAAATACTTTCCTGTATCACTAAAATTTACGAAAAATTCATTTTTTGTTAAGTCGAGATTAATACTTTGTGAGATGTTTTTAAAATCATATGTTGTGGAGAACAAGGCTTGATGATTATACAATTCCAAAAGTTCACTTGCTATTTTACTATTTTGTTTCCATTTAAAGCCGACAGGAATCTCTGGATTGCCAGAATGCTTTAGCAATTTAAATTTATTTTTAGGATTAACCAAAAGGAAAAACACATCAACAACCTTACCTAACTCTCCATCTTTTTTCTGGGAGATTGACTGATTTTCTTTAACCAAGGTACTGCTTTTACCATCACTAATTGTCATCTCACCGCTTTCGACAAAAATTTTCCCTCCATCTTTTGTCGATTCCAATTGCACAATGCTGGAGTTTGAATCTAATAAAAAAGTTTTTCCCTTAAGATCAATTTTTAAAGGTTGTGTATTATTTTTTTGATTAAATCGGGCTTCGATGATTCCTTTTTCAAGCTTGAGGCTTTCCCTATCCTCATCTTTAGAAATTTTAAGCAAAGAATTTTCTAATAATTGTACAAGTCTTCCACTTTTAAATCTCAATTCAACTTCAGAATGATCGTGTGTATAGATTTGATCATTTTCCTGTAACGTATCCCCAGAGGTTAACTCTCTCCAAGAATCAAATAGATTAGCTTTTCTTTTAACCGTATTTATTTCAGATACTATGACCGCGATTGAATCTAAATTGTTCGATTGATCTTCTCTACTAAGTAAAAGCACAGTGGAAATTGTTCCCACGAAAAATAGTAAAATGAGCAAAATTTGATCTATGCTTTTTAATCTCATGAATTCATCTATAATTACAAATAGTAAGGAAATTTTAACACTAATTAATCAAGCATGCTTAGAGAGGCAAGAAAGATCTTGAGTAAAAAAATCAACATCCCATTAAAAATTAAAATTTCGGCCTTAACAAGTTTACTTTTACTTGCCACAGTCGGTTTTTACTTATCGTACGCGACTGCAATATTTAAAGAAGAAAAAGCTGCAGATATTTATCTAATATCTATGAGCAATTCAACAAACCTCTCCGACAAAGTAGAAATCATTTCCGACAAATTTCTCAAAATGAGTCAAATCCTAGCAAATATGAATCCTACTAGCGTCGTCGAAGAAATAAAAAAAATGACTTCAATTCACCAAGATTTATTGGGAGCAAGTTGTGTTATCAAGAGTGACGAAAATAATATATTTAGTTATTACCAAGAAACAAGTGAATCGTCTGTTGATCATTTAAATATCATAATAAATAAAGATCTAATTAATTTACGAAGCATACCAATTGGATACGTACAATTAGAACGCTCGAATCTGCCCCCATTTTTCAATCATTTTATTTTAAATATAAAGAAAGACAATTACGCCTGCGCCATGCACTTAAGCCTTGATACGTTAGCTGAACTAAATCAAAAAACAGACCAACTTGAAAGTTCAATTATGAATAATGAAGGAAAAGTTTTCTTCAATGTATCAAGAAAAACTAATTTCGATGAACAAACTCAAAAATTTTATGCACAAAATATGAAATCTAAATCTGGAGTGTTTAAATATAAACACGCAGATAGAACTAAAATTGTCGCTTATTCTAAAATACCAAGCTTTGATCTTTATGCATTAACGGAAATCCCCGAAGAAAAAGCATTTTTGGCATCAGAACTATTAATTAAAAAATCAATTTATTTTGGCATTGCAATTTTATCATTTGCACTTATGTTTGGAATACTTTTTTCCAATTCACTCACCGGAGCACTCACCTATTTAACTAATGCCGCTAACTCTATTGCCGAAGGGGATTTCAATTCTCCAATTGATCATTCTAAAGCTACAAATGATGAGATCGGATTTTTAAATTACACATTTGAAAACATGAGGCAAAAAATTGTAGCCTACATGGAAGAGATGAAAGAAAAATATCGTTTAGAAAATGAAGTGAAAGTTGCTCAAATTGTTCAAAGCTCATTTTTTCCCAATTCTTCTATTGATCTATACAATACAAATCTTTTTGGCTCTTATGCTCCGGCATCTGAATGTGGTGGGGACTGGTGGGGATATCTCGTTCAAGGAAAAAAAATAACCGTCATTATCTGTGATGCTACCGGACATGGTGTACCTGCAGCGCTTTTAACTGCTGCTGCACATAGTACAGTAAGTAACTTAAAACTTGAAAGCAAGGTGCGCCATATCTCTCCTCGCGAAGTATTAACTCGACTAAATCAAGTTGTATCCCTTATGAATAGCACAGTTCAATTAACGGGATTTGCCTTTGAACTAGATAGCGAAAATGGAAATTATACATATGCCAATGCCTCTCACCAACCAGCACTTATTTTTTCTAAAAACAGCGAGAATAAGTATACCAAAAATGAAATTATTCCACTTCAAGAAGGTACAGGAAAAAGAATTGGTGAAAATTTTGAATCAGAATACTATGAATTTTCTGGCCAATTAAATGATAACGATTTTGTAATTTTATATACGGATGGAATATTAGAATTTGAAAATAATGGTAAGAGTTTTGGACAAAGAAATTTTTTTAAATATATACTAGAAGCACTAAATAATGAATGTCAAAATGCAAAAACTCTAACAGTAAATTTCATGTCTGCGTTTAGAGAATTTCAAGGTCAAACTTCCCTTCAAGATGATATATCGTTTCTTGCACTATCATTTACCAAGACTAAAAATACATTAAATAAATTAATCGAAATAAATAAGCATGAAGATATTCAAAACCTAACCTCTTCGGATGGATTTATCATAAGTTCTCTGTCAAATTCAGATAATATTAAATCTCTCTTACTCCCTAAAATTACAAATCACTTGATTGGAAAAAATTCACTATCTATTTCAGATGAGATAGATACCATTACTTATCTAATGGACAATAAACAATCTAATGAAAATCTGTTTTATCATATTTTTTTAGAATCTAACGATCAGATCACTATGGTCACCAATGAAGTCATTAATGCCATTGAACAAAAGAAGGTAAATAAAATAAACGCATCTACAATATCTTTTACAATCGAAGAACTACTCTCCAATGCATTCTACCACTCTATTTACAACCCAGATCAAAACAGAGGTGGTCAAATAATATACACCAGCTCACCGGTAGAACTTAAAATTGAATGTACTGAAAAATATTTTTCGATATACGTTGAAAGTGAAAACCTAAACCCTGGAATTGACAATATTTTAAATAGTATTCATCGAGGACAGATAGAAAAAACTCCCCGCCAGGGAGGTGGAGGCGCCGGACTTGGATTGTACTTAGTTTACGAACGTTCACATCAATTTTGGATAATTGAAAAAAATAATAAATTAGGTTTTAGAATAGTTTTTGAACGATTCAACCGAAACATACAATCAGAAGAAAGAATAACGTCATATCACTACATAAAATTAAGTTAATTTATAAAAGGAAATAAATAATGGTCAATCAACTTAATATCAATATCCAAATCAATGGCGACACCGCTTATATAGAGCTGGCAGGCAATATCAATGAAGATTCCGACTTTGGTAAAATTCAAAATTTAATTTTAAAAAAATATAATTTTAATTTTGATAAAGTTCAGCAAATTAATTCTTGCGGTATTAGGGATTGGATTAAATTTCTACAGAGTCTAGGAAATAGTCATATCATTTATGAAAACTGTCCACAAATTATCATTGAACAAATAAACATGGTTCATGGATTTATTACAGAAAACACAAAAATCATTTCATTTTATGCGCCCTATTTTTGTGATAAATGCGATTGCGAACGAAAAATAAAACTTAATACTAAAGATATAATGGCCAATAAAGCTCCCGGGGCAACGTGTTCGGTTTGCGAAGAAGATCTGGAATTTGATGCACTTGAAAAACAATATTTCCACTTCCTCACGCAAATAAAATAAAGGAAATTCTTCATGATTAGCTACGAGTTATTTGATGATCTTTTTGAACCAGTAATTGTTTTAGATGAAAACGCTGAAATCCTCTACTATAATTCAAGTTTTTTATATTTTTTTCAAATGACACCTCGAACCATATTGAAACTTGGCAATATAAAAACATTTTTCACAGAACTAGGTCCGCACTTTATAAATACTCTCAATGAATTTCTACACAATGGTACATGTATCTCTCCGGAATTATCCTTCATGAGAAACGATCAAAAAAGTACAGTCATTATTAAGGGATCGAAACTTTTTGACCGCTATGTTCTCATGATGAAGGATGTAACAGTTGAAAAACAACTTTACGACAAATACAAAATTCAAATTGAAGAGCTCAAAAACTCACACAATGACATCTTACAATCTGACAAACTAAAAGCTCTGGGTGAAATGAGTGCAAACATTGCGCACGAAATAAACAATCCCCTTGCTGTTGCAAGCGGCAACAACGAGCTCCTAGGTTTTTCTTTAGACGAAAACGATTTAAATCTTCAGCGTGACAATATACAAAATTGCCAAAAAAATATTGAAACATCGCTATTACGAATTACCAAAATCATAGCAAACATGCGTGAATTTCTATATAAGTCCGAAGAAACTAAAGAGTACGTAAATTTCTCTGAGGTAATTAATAAATCTATTGAATTACTAAATTCAAGATTAAAAGATTCAAATATTTCTGTTAATTTTAAAGAATTCAACCATGACTATATCATTTTCGGTAATCAAATTAAGTTAGAACAAGTAATTATTAATTTATTAAGTAATGCGATTGATGCATTAAGTGAAAACAATACATCATCACCAAATATTCAAATTAACCTAGTTCATATTCCTGAAGATGCTTCTATACAATTATCGATACGAGATAATGGGCCAGGAATAAAAGATGAAAATTATGATAAAATATTTCAGACTTTTTTTACAACAAAAGAAATTGGAAAAGGTACTGGTCTCGGTCTTAGTATTGCAAGACGAATAATCGAGGCGCACCAAGGAAAATTAGAAATTGTGAAATCAGATACTGGTGCAAATTTCCTTATAACACTTCCTTCGCTTGAATTATCAAACTATCTACAAACAGATTGGAACCAATTATTAGACAATAACTCTGGACAAAAAAGAATTTTATTCGTTGATAATGAACCACAAATATTAAATTTATGTATGAGTTTTTTAAAAGACTCTAATTATACATTTTTAGGCGCTGCCAATGCACAAGAGGCACTTAACATTATTAATCGATCTGAGATACATTTAGTTGTAACTGATTTAAATATGCCTAATTCCAGTGGAATTGATCTCTTGGAATTGTTGCGAAAAAAGAATATAGCTATTCCATCACTTTTACTCTCTAGTAAAGAAGCAATAACTGTTTATAACCAAGAAAAAGAAAGGCTTAAAATTGATGGTATTATTTTAAAACCATTTTCAAAGGAAGAGTTATTTAACTCTCTAAAAAAAACATTAAAATAGATGAAGCAAGAAAATATTGCAATTTTAATTATTGATGACGATCCTAAAATAATTGAAGTAATTGTTACTTTTTTAAAAATTAAATACCCTAAATTTACATTGGTTACCGCTCATGATGTCAGAGAGGGACAAATGAAAATGGATAATCAAGAATTTCAAATCATACTAGTCGATCAATTTATTGATAACAAAACAGGACTTGATTTAATCTCGCATGCACGAAAAACACTAAAGCATGCAAATCGTAAATTTATATTAATGTCTGGCGGGCTAGGTACTTCAGAAGTTGCTATGGCCATTAATCTTGGCATTACAGATATTTTAGTTAAGCCTTTTCCCCTAAAGCAATTAGAGGAAAAGATCTTAAAAATTTTAAAATATTAGGCTTCTAAAATTAACACAACCCCCATTCCTCCCGCAGTACAAACAGATATTAAACCACGTCCGCTTCCTTTTACTTTTAAGAGCTTTGAAAGTGTTGCCGTAATTCTGGCCCCCGTTGCAGAGAAAGGATGCCCTAATGCCAAACTTGATCCTTTTACATTTAACTTTGAGCGATCAATTGATCCCAAGGCTTTATTGGCTCCATGTTTTATACAGTATTCATCACTTTCTAGAGCTTTGAGGGTACAAAGTACCTGCCCAGCAAAAGCCTCATGAATTTCAAAATAGTCAAAATCATTCAGTGTTAAATTATTACGTCCAAGAATTTCAATTATAGCTTTAACTGGTGCCATCAGTAGTCCTTCACCTTTTTGAAAATCCACAGCACAAGCCTCTGCATCTACAACTCTTGCACCTAGCTCGAGCCCATTTGCATTGGCGAACTCTTTTGTTCCCATTAATACCACGGCAGCCCCATCAGTTAGAGCAGTTGAGTTACCCGCAGTAAGTGTTCCCTTGCCAGAAGTTTTATCAAATGCAGGCTTTAAGGTTTTTAATTTTTCTAAAGTCGTCTCTTTTCTTAGTATGGTGTCTTTTGAAATACCATTAAATGGAGTTAATAGATCTTGAAAAAAACCATCTTCGTATGCTTTTGCTGCTTTTTGATGAGACTCATATGCCAACTGATCTTGTTCAACTCTCTCTATTTTCCATTCTTTTACCATCAACTCACAATGCTCTCCCATAGAAAGACCTGAAAGTTTTTCCACGACACCTGCACCTTTAGGCTTAATATCTTCAAATTTAAAATGTGAAATTGCTTTTATTTTTTCAGGAAGTGACCTGGCACTTTGTAGCTCCATTAGTTTTTGTGTTAAACTTGAAGGCAGGGTAAGTGGAATATCACTATTCGTGTCTACTCCTCCTGCAATTCCAGAATCAATTTGCCCTGAACTGATTTTCAGTGCGATCTGAATGACGGCCTCCAAACTAGTGCCGCAAGCTCTCTGTACTAAATAAGCCGGTGTTTCAGGATGAAGACCTGATTTTAAAACAGACTCGCGAGATATTCCCCATGAGTTTGGATTTTTTATTAATGTTCCAAGTGCTACATCTCCTAATTTTTTCCCATTTAAATTATTTTTTTCTACCAATGCTTTTAATGGAGCAAGCATTAACTCTTCGATTGAAACTTCTTTGTATTGCGCAAACGACTTAGTAAAAGGAACACGCATTCCTCCCAAAATATAAACGTCGCGATTTAAATTTCTCACAATAAACTCCTTTTTTTATTTTTTAATAAATTCTACAACATCACTAATTACATTTTCGTTATGTAAAATCTTTGCATGACCAAGATTTTGAGTTTTTTTCATTTTTGATTTCGGTAGTAATAAATTTAATCTCTCTGAACCTTTAAATGGAGTGTGCCGATCATTTTGATCATGTACAAGTAAAATTTCAGTATTATTTAAATATGGGGCTACGTTTTTGGGATTAATTGTCTCTAATTTCAAATGGTGACGCTCTTCCAAATATGAAACCACATCGCGCATTACATTTTCTGGCATTCCTTTTTTTTCAAACCAATTTGTAAGCTCTTCTTCATAATCGCAAATTGGCGATATCAATATTCCTTTTTTTATCCATTGAAATAGATGTAGATTAAAAACGGCCGCAACTGTCGACATGCTGTGAGCAACAATAGCATGTACGTCTTTTTTATAGCGAATCACCGCTTCCATTGAGTGGATAAAATCAAAAATGTGAGTAGAAACGGAAGTCGATTGTCCATGGGCAGGTTGATCATAAAGAATAACACTAAATCCTTCGGCCAAAAGTTTTGGAACAAAACTGGTTAACTGTTTTTTCTCACTGGCCCATCCATGGGCCAATATAATTGCGGGCCCTGAACCAATTTCCGTCACGTGGATGTATTTACCAGTGGATTTAATGGGAAGATAAAATGACTTACCATTTTTTAAAATATCTTCATGAGTATGACTGCTTTGATACTTTGAAGGCTTAAAGGCAAAATCCACCATGAATCGCTCGAGCTCCATTGGTCGATACTTCCAAAAATGGGAAATGAGTTGTTTTTTTACACCTTGAAAAGACCGAACGCTCGTACTTTTTTCTAGTTGATAAATTTTTTTTCCCATTGCATACCCGCCTATTTTTCATTTCCTTAATTATTTTTTTGAACTTTTCTCAATGAGGTCATCGACTGCTTGAATAAATTGCTTCTTGGCATCTTTTTGCTTAAGTAATTTCGAATAAATTTGAAAAGCCACCATTAATGAATAAAATTCAAACGCAAACTGTTTTGAATTTAAATCTTTTTTAAAGTGCCCTTCTTCACAGGCCAGCTCTGCTGCTTTTTCAAAAAATTTTGTCTGTGATTTTAAAAGTGCTTGGACTTTGTCCTGCACAATTCCAGGTCTATCGTCAAACTCTATGGCTGCAGTCAATATGGGGCAACCACCCTTTACGGTAACCTCTGTCCACTTGATCCACAAATCGACAATGGCCCGAATACGAGGAACTCCGCGATTTTTCTCCAAGGCAGGACGAATAACCTTATCGACATAAAACTGAGCAGAGTATTCTAAAACCATTACCTGTAAATTTTCTTTTGACTGGAAGTGCCCAAATAGACCTGACTTCGATAACCCAGCAGCATCAGCAAGTTTACCAATAGTAAGAGCTTCAAGACCTAAAACACTTGCTAAATCAAATGCCGATTTTAAAATTGATTCTTTTGTTAAGTCGCCTTTTCCCATGATTATACAATAGCACGATCGTACTTTTCTCACAAGCCCAGTAAAAATTAACCTACTTTCTAATACTTAAAGCCAGATTTTTGCAACTCTTCAGTCAGAAGAATGTATTCTTTTGATAACCTTGGTAGCGGAGTTAAGGGTTCACCATTTTTATTTTTAGGAACGATATCAACAAAACCCTTTGAAAGATTTTTAACATTTTCAATATTATTTGTCACAAATCTATTAGTTGCAACATGAAATAAGCCCTTGTGATCTGAGAATATTTTTCCATTTATTCGTAAATCATAAACACGATTAAGAAGTGGGATCCCCCACCATCGAACTTTATAGGTTAAATTATTTGAAGCTATAGGAGAAAACGTTGAAGTAAATTTTGAATAAAGTTCTAAAAAACTAATCAATCGATACAGCTCTTTAGGTGTTAAATAAAAATGAACAATGTCGACACCTGGCTTAAGTTCATCATCAAATCCAATTGAAACTGCTTCAAAGATGTCTGCTCGATTATAAGGAATATCTTTTTCAAAAGAAGTTCTGATGAGTCCCATGGAAGTAAAATAAACATCAATTTCATTATTTTTTTCTAATCGTTTATTTAATCCATTTCGAACTAAACTAGTAACTAATTGTCCCATCTCATTAAAAAGATCCCTGCCTCTTATATAATCTTTTTTCGGTGTAAAAATTACTTCTCTAGGATCTTCTGCGTGCCCCATCAGTTTAAAGGCTTTTGTACGAAGTGCATCTGTTTTTTTACTCCATTCTTTATCTTCAGAAATTTTTTCATCTATTGTTATTAACTTTGCTTCGTTGTTCAGTTTTAAAACACGCTTTTCCGTGTCGTATGTAAAAGATAACAAACCAAGTTTGGCCCCATATGATCCTGTTTGCTGAACAAAGGTATTGTTGATTTTCATAAATTCTTCTTTATGCGTATGTCCTGCAATCAGAATATCTAGCCCTTCAAGTTTTTCGGCCAAATCAAGTGCATCTTCGCTACCTCCATGATAAGAAAGAACAACAACGTGTGCCTCTTTTCTGACTAGGTTTATTTCTTCTTGCAATTTCTCAACTAAAGCATCTTTTTCTTCTTTTGATTTTTCATCATTAAATCCAGTGTACTTAAATACACCTCTCGTTGAGCGACTTACTAAACATCCGTTCGGGCTTAAAGCGCCTAAAAAAGCAAAAGTTAAATTTCCATTTATACCTCGAAACTCTTTCAATTTAATTTTTTGCAAAAGACCAAATTCATTAAAATATTTTTTTAACTTTGCATCCTCACTTCTTATCAAATTTGTAGATATAAGAGGTATTCTCTTTGGATGCATATTTGCTTTTTCTAGCATGCGCAAAAAACCGATATTTCCAGGGTCATACTCGTGATTTCCTAAGATCATAGCTTCAAAGCCATGAGAGACCAAAAAATCATACTCCGGAAACTCTGGCCCTTCGGAAGGTGCTAAGGCAGAAAAAATCGTACCTGCAAAAAAATCTCCCGCATCAACTCCAAATATTATATCTTTATGGTGATCTTTTTTTAATTTTTTAATTAATGTTGAAAGACGTGAAAATTTACCTAGTTCAACATACCCGCCTCTAGGATTTTTAGTTTTCACACCATCAAAATGCGAATGAAGATCATTAGTATGATAAATATGGAATGGGATATTTTTGGCATATGATAAATTTAATATCGATAACGAGAAAATAAAAGTAAGTAAGAATAGCTTTTTCATAAAAACAGGGTAAAGCCACAAGCCTTACCCTGTCTATATAAATTCTCAATAGGTAAAATTACAAAATAGCTGATTGCTGATCTTTTACAGTTGCCTTATACACTGGAGCATTCTGTGGCATTAATAAAAGAAGCTTACCGCTGCTATAACCACGCTTAAACAAGACCTCTTTTGACTCTCCTGCACCTAATTCAATTTCTTCAGGGAGTTCTAAAAATGGATCGGCATGAGGCGATAGATTAAGCTCATACCATTTATTTTCATGTTGCGCTAAAAAGTCGTCAACCTCACCGTCACCTTCAAAATTCATTGAAGCTATTTTTATGCCAACAGTTTGATCTTTTCCTTTTATGACGCTATCTAATCCAACCCTCAGTACTGAAATTGTAGAGTGATCAAAAAAAGTAAAAGGTCTCAAGCCAATAATAGCTGTTGAATAGTCTTCTTCCTTGGCATTAGGTTTTCCTATTGATAACTCGTAATTTTTTCTTAACTCACGAGTTTTATGGGCATCCATGAATACTGATTTAATACCACCTTCAACCCCTGGAACATAATTTCCAATAATACCAATTAACTCTTGATCGGTGACACCATCGCGATCATGATCAAACTGCACGCTCACATCACAAGGTTGCCAGAAAGTTAACGTATCATAAAACTTTATTCCAAACTCTAACACTCTTCCTTCTTCTGTTTCAATGATTCTGTGGCCTGCAACTTCTAAATCACATGATAAATTTTCAGAAAGGTTTCCTTGGCGCTTAATTTGTTTTCTATCGTCAGTCCCAATTAAATTAAATGGCAGTACAACACCTTTATTAGCAGCAGTGTTTGTCATGCTAGCAATCACATCTGACAATGCTGTGTCTTCTTCTGTTTCTGCTTCTGAAATTGCCGTCGCTTTAATAGATGAAAGTTTATTAACAATTGCTAAAAATGGAAGATTTATTCTTTGTGAATCTGATTCAAACGACACAAACCCATCAACCTCTGAAGATAAATTGTCATCGGCAATAGGCGACAGTGTAAAAGTAACGTTTATGGGGTACTCAGACTTTGGAGCCACCGTTATTAAATCTGGAACAACAACGTCTACGCTAGCTCGTTTTGTAACTTTTGATCTAAAAACAATTTCTTCGTTACTGGTATTTTTTAATATCACTTTAATTGTTTGATTTTTTTTCTTATTTACCGGAACTTCTCCCAAACTTAGAGTTGCTGGCATAGCAATCACTTTAGCATTTAGCGATTCTGCTATTTGTACACGTCCAGCTCCCTGAAGAGAAACTGGAATAACTCCTTTTTCTTCTTGAATCATCATTTTAGAATTATTCAAAACTAAAGCCTTTAATTCTTTTACCGATAATTCCGGATGAGCTTGTCTTAGTAATGCCATTACTCCAGCTAAATGTGGCCCCGACATTGAAGTACCAGAAAACATCACCCCTTTATTTCCCGAGCCATGTTCTGCGGATATAATATTTGCACCTGGCCCCGCTATTTCTGGTTTTATTAATGAATCTATCGATCTAGGTCCTCGTGAAGAAAAGTCTGTGATCGTATCGATCAATTCTTTTTTTACAACTCGTTTATTCGGTGAAAAGTTAAATTCAACTGGAATATTTGATAAAAGAGCTGTCTTGATTTTAGTCCCAGTTTCTAATGTTAACATTACTGCTGGAATTGAAAATTTTTGATCTCCCCCCATTCGGATTGGCTTTCCTGCTTGATTGTTTAAAATAACAACACCGCTGGCACCTAATTTTTCAGCGACTGCTAATTTTTCTGCAAAACTAATCCCACCTCTATCTATCAATGCTATTTTTCCACTAACTTTTTCTTGAATATCAACTGGTATTTCTTTAGCGGCTGTCCCCAAATAGACCAGCTCTCCCTTAACGCCAGATGCTTGTGCAGGAACCGAGATATCACCTTCAACTGCCTCTTCAATTAGAGAATCATTACCAATTTTTGTCTCAATTGCCGGAAAATCTACATTTTGCGACATATCATCAATAGACGCTGCAACAGAAATCGCTTCATCCGCGGTAGAGGGTGCTCCAACTATATAGGAATTATCGCCAGAATTTCCGGCAGATGCTACGACAATTGTACCCGCTTTAGTTAAGTTTTTAATGGCCTCACTATAAAGAATATTGGGCTTTCCATACGAGCCACCAAGAGATAAATTTACCACATCTAAATGCATTTCTGGTTTTAATTGCTCAGATGGATCAGCCGCGTACTCAAGAGCAGATATAACTGCCAAAGAGCTAGTCCCTCCTTCTTTACCAAAAACTTTTATGGCATAAATATCTGCTTCAGGTGCAACGCCATCATATGTATGAGTTCCATCACCAAGACCTGCGATGGTTCCAGCAACGTGGGTACCATGCCCTGATAAATCAATTGGGTTTCTATCCATTTTTGGAACTGAAAAATTTAAATCATCAGTTCTTGGATTATAGCTGTCTCCCACAATATCAATTCCATCTACAACTTTGGCATTTGGAAAATACGGCGTAGTTGCAGTGGGATCTACTGATTCATATGCTTCTACATTTCCTGGTCCACCGAGCATCGAGTGTGTATAATCTACTCCAGTATCGATAACTCCAACTCTTAGATTTTTACCTTTAAAACCACGTTTATATGCCTCTGCTGCACCAATGAAGGTAACCGAATTTTTCTTAGAGATTGAAGGATTCGTTGCATTTTCCTTTGCGTTTAATATTTCTGGTCTTTCAAAAATTGATTGCTCTTCAAGTTTTTGAACTCCTAATAATTTTTCTATTTTTTTCACATGCTCGCCAGGGGCTACTATTGAAACTGCATTCAAAACCATCCGATATTTGGCGATAACTTTGATCTCAGAAGACACATTTTTTAATGAATTGATCAATTCTTCCTGCTCAGAAAGAATTTGTAATTTCAATTTCTCGTCGACAAATAGTTTTCCATTTTTAGTCACAGCATTTGACAAAAGGGCCGGAGACTTTAATTGAACCAATCCATAATAAGGCATTTCGGTCTGATTTCTCATGCTAAAATAGTTACTATGAAATAATTTTAGTAAATCATTTGAATTTTTATTTGAACACCCAGCAAACCCCAAAAGTGAAAGAGCAGAGAGCGTAATAAAAGATGAACGAAGACGCATAGAAACTCCTCAATAAAAACGAATGAGGAACTATACACTAGTTTTAAAAATATCGAGTATAAAAAATATATTGTGTCAGCGAAAGTTTAATTCTTTAAGTTTTGGTGCTTTAAAGTATGTAAAAATGACAATTAGAAGTGTCATTGTGCCACCAAATACTACCGAAGGAACAACTCCCATAAGTTTTGCAGCAACCCCTGACTCAAATGCACCAATTTCATTGGAAGAACCGATAAATACTGAATTGACTGCGGACACCCTTCCCTTCATATCCGAAGGGGTCAGTGTTTGCATAATAGTTCCTCGAATTACAACTGAAACGTTATCAAGTGCTCCTGAGAGTGCCAGTAGAAAAACAGAAAGATAAAAATTTGTAGATAAAGAAAACAGAATCATACAAACGCCAAATCCAAAAACTGCAAACAAAAGTTTTTTTCCGGCATTATACGAAGGAGGAAAATATACTAAGTATGTGGCCATTAAAAATGATCCAAAAGATGGAGCCGCTTTTAAAAAACCTAAACCTTCAGGACCAACTTTTAAAATTTCATTTGCAAAAATAGGAAGTAATGCCACTGCCCCACCAAATAAAACCGCAAAAAGATCGAGTGAAAGTGCACTCAAAAATATTTGGTTTTGAAATACAAATCTAATTCCAGTTTTGATTGAGTCAAAAACTGGCGCTCTTTTTGATTGGTGAACTTGAGGTTTAGGTGCAACAAAAAAAAAGGCCATGGTTGCTAAAAATATAAGAGCAGTAATTAATAGGTAACTAGCTTCTCTTATATAACTAAATACAAATCCACTTATCCCTGCACCGATCATAAATGCAATTTGCCACAAGGTTGAATGCCAAGTTGTGGAGTTAACATAATGCTCTCTTGGTACACATTCTGTCATAATTGAAAATAAAGAAGGTCCAAGTGTTCCACGCGCAAAACCACTAAGCCCAATGAGAAAATAAATTGAGTACAATTGATAACTGCCAGGATTAATTCCATTCCAATAAAGAGTAAAACTTGTTGCTAGTAATAGTAGCAAACAACTGAAGACAATTTTTTTACGATTATAAATATCTGCAAAATGCCCCGCAAAGAGCGTTACTGAAAAATTGGGTATAATTTCCGCCAATCCAATCAAGCCTAGAGACAGTGGATCTTTGGTTAATTCATAAACCTGCCAACCAACGACTACTGCTTGAACCTGTAGGGCCATAGTTAATAAAATTTTTGTCGCTAAAAAAAATCTAAAATCACTAAAACGTAAGGCACTATATGGATCATTTGAGACACTATTCATGGCCAGTTTCCTTAAAGAAAAATGCTTGTAACCTACTGAAAAAACGTATTCTAACAGCTTGTGCTAAAATAACTCTAAGACTTATCTTATAAGAAGTCGATAAGAGTTTGTATGAATCGCCATGGACATAATTTTTTTTCCATTCCTTTTCACCTAATCTTAGTTGATCGGGATGTGCCTTATGATCTTTATGTAAACTCGTCTTCGTCTGATGTGCGTGAACACTTTGTACGCATCTTTCCTCGCAATGACACTTTAGGGCCTGAAGATCTAAATATATTTAAGAAAAAATACCATCAGCTCTATGTGCACGAAAGCCAACGCATGGATTATATGCGAAGTCTAATTCATTTAGAGCACGGGTCCGCCACCGATAAAGGTGATATCATTAAAGGTTTTGCTATTTCATATTTAGACAATATCTTTAAAAACGACAAAGAGTTTAGTACAGATGTACTTTCTCAATCTATTGAAGGTTGCAAAATTGCTGTTGAGAGCATGGTTGATGTTATAAAAGACTATGATGTTGGCCAAATTCAAAATCTTATCGCGACTTTGAGTTTTCACGATTTTTATACATATGATCACTCTATTAATGTTTCTATGTATTGCATTGGTTTGTTTAAGGCCATTAAGCCAACAGCTACAAAAGAAGAATTGGTGCTTGCTGGCCTCGGTGGGCTTTTGCATGACTTAGGTAAAATTAAACTCACTACTGATATTATTAATAAGCCAGAGAAACTAACGGATCAAGAGTTTGAATTAATAAAAAAACATCCTGATTTTGGAAAACAATTATTGGAAGATAATCCGTGTGAAATTTGTCAGGACTCCTCATTAGATTTTGAAATTATTGCCCGTGTTGTTCACGAGCACCACGAAAACTATAACGGGTCGGGGTATCCACAAAAATTATCTGGAAATAACATCCATCTACTTGCAAGAGTAACTGCCGTTGCAGATTTTTTTGATGCAATTACCACTAAACGCTCTTACCATGAAGTATTAAGCACAGAAGATGCTATAAATGTCATGTCTAAATCGATTGGTAAAAAGTTAGATCCTGTTATTTTTGAGTTTTTTACAAAAAACGTTAAACAGCTAGTGATGAGCGGAAGAAAAGTTTATCAAGAACTTCCAGAAAGTTTTGATCCTTGCCAACCTCAAAATGTACTTCCATTTCAAACTCCCAAACCAAGCTACAAGGTCGAGGGATTTACCGGGAAAGAAAAAGAAGAATACGGAAAGATTAAATCAGATCCAAAAAAGAAAGTGGGATAAATTCCCTCTCTTATTACTGCATATCTAGAATTTCTATTAATTTTTCAACTTGTGCATGATCATTGAAAACATGAAATGATAGACGAATATTTCCTTGGCGAACTGACACATCTACATTTTTAGTTTTAAGATTCTTTTCAAGCTGAACACTATCACCTGATGTTGCCTTTAAGCACACAATATTTCCCATATGCTCAATTGGAGTAATTAATTGATATTTATTCTTGGGAAAATTCTCTAGAAAAAAATTACGAACACTTTTATTCCATTCTTCAATTTCTTTTAATCCAATTTCTAATAAAAAATTATATGCACCATCTAAGCAAGCTGATGCTAATAAATTTGCAGCTTGCCCACGATCGTACTTACGAGCACCTTCTAACGTCTCAGTAGAATAGTTCAATAGATCATAAACCACTTTTGATTTAGGACTTAAAATCCAGTTTGCATTTTGGTGTTCTACTTTCTTAATAGCATCATCAGAGAAGTAAGCAAAAGCATGACCGTAAGGACCAAGCATCCATTTATATGAAGAACAAGCAAGAACATCAATATATTTTAATTCTTCTTCTGTAATCTGTAAGCCACCTAAGGCTTGAGTCGCATCTACAATAAAAAAAATTCCGCGCTCTTTAAGCATTTTACCAATTGATATTAAGTCTATTTTTTTTCCTGTATCAAAAGTTACGTAAGAAATATTAAAAATTTTTGTGTCTGGATGAAGTTTATTTTTTAGCCAGTCGGCAGTAGGCACAACTTCATTACCAAGAGATATTCGATCAAAAACCAATTCTCCCCTTTCAGCCTTAAGCATCCATGGGAGTATATTACTTGGATAATCTTTGTCTATGGCGGCTACATGATCTTCTTTTTTAAAAGAAAAACCATTAGCAACAATATTAATTATGTCTGAAGTAGAGCAAGCATGAGTGATGTTATTATCTGAAACATTGAGAAGCTTTGCTATTTTCAACCTTAATTTATCAGAAATCCCCATCCATTCAGAGTATTCATAGAACGACTGATCAAGTTCAATGCCTAAAGCATTTTCTACAAACGCTTTTGTTCTAAATGGACTAGGCCCAAAATAAGCAGAATTGAAGTATAGGGAGCGTAAATGCTTATACTCATCATGGATAATAGTCCGAGTATGTTTATCCACGTAATACCTCCTCTTCTTAAATCTAGAAGAGTTTAATAAATTACTTTGTAGCTGGAGCTGCTGGTGCAACCGGAGCTGTTTCTGTAGTTGGAGTTGGAGCTGTAGTTGTTGCTGCAGGCAATGCTGCATCGGAGTTTAGTGGTCTTGCCACTGGAGCTTCTGTATCAAGAATTGATTTATTAAATTTTGAATCGGAAATTCTCGCCAGAATAATAGAGTTTATTAAAAAAATGACAGCTAAGATTGCCGTCAATTTTGTCATAATATTACCACGAGTACTATTTGACATAACCGATTCTGAGCCAGCTTGAGTCATTAGACCTGCCTCTGCTCCTTTACCAAATTGAAGTAAAACAGAGATAATGAGTAATACTGCAACGATTGCTTGAAGTACCATAAGTGCTGTAGACATTATAAATCCTATGAAAAAGTCATTAGTTTAAATTAAATGTTTAAAATTTTTAGCAAATTACTGAAGCTTTGGCAAAAAAATCACTTCTGAACCTGAGATCCTGCCATGCACAATTGTTTAAAGTCCATACCTTTTAAGCTAGCTCCCCCAACTAAGGCTCCATCTATATTAGGCCTATGAAGGATTTCACGAATATTGTCTGGCTTTACGGAACCTCCGTAAAGAATAATTGTCTTAGATGCGTCATAACCATGAGCTTCTTGAATATTAGCACGGATAAAAGCGTGAACCTCTTCGGCCTGTTTTTCCTGTTCCAATGGCCCAAACTGGCTCATAAGCGATTAAGATTTTTTCAAATTCTTCTGGCGTAAAGGCATGTGCACATGAACCTTTTTCCTGGAATCCATTCTCATTAGGAGAAAACTCTGAACCAAATAGTCCGTGGAAAAGTTGGGCTTCTACAACTTCAAAAGTCTTATTTGCTTCTCGTTCAAGAAGAGTTTCTCCAACACAAAAAATTACTCTTAAACCATGTTTTAGTGCTTGCCTTACCTTGGCATGAAGTTCTTTATGTGACTCACCAAAAATTTGCCTTCTTTCAGAGTGACCAACAATAACAAAATCACTTCCCATATCAGCTAATGCCTTACAAGAAACTTCTCCCGTAAAAGCACCCTCTTCTTGAGAAGCACAGTTTTGCACGCCTACTTTAATAGCTCCAGTTGTGAATGCGAGCTCTTTTACAATAGGAAAATGGATATATTGAGGGGCAACCCATGCATGGCATCTTAGTTCCATCTTCATCTTTGTCATTTCAATCATGAACGATTGAATAGACTCAAGAGTCTGGTTCATTTTCCAGTTACCAACGATATGGATTTCGCGCATGTCATTCTCCTAATTAAGACAACTTAAAGGAACTTAAAGTGTGCCTGGCACCTATCTTATTAGGGGCAATGTGGACAGTCTACGCCCTTCTTTCTAATTTCAGATGGATCAAATTTATTTTCAGGGTCAAAATTTATGCGAAGATTAGTAGAGTCTTGGCAGTAAACTTGATAGTAAACCACTTCTTTCACTTCGGGAAAAGTGAATTTGACTTGGCGACATTTTTTCTCTCCAACATCAACAACCTGCATTTCTTCTTCAAAAAAACTTTCGCATCCAGGATACTGGTGAGGAAATGAATAACCTCCTCCCGTAGAGTATCCCCCCGGAAGATACTTATCAGTACCGCGAACTTTGGTTTTTAAACCATGAATATTCTTTGTACCCATTGTTTCGATGTCTGATCTTGAAAAAGCTTTCTCCATCTCTCCTTCAAGCAATAGTTTTTTTCCGTTGCGAGAATCTTTTTCCCAATAGGATTTTGATTTTTGAAAACGCTCTACACATTCTTTTTTAGGCTCAAATGGCGCTTTCTTTTTTTTGCTTCCATAAAGAATTTCATTCTTATATTGAATTTCAAGAAGATATTTTTCTAATGAACTTAAATGATCAAATTGAGCAAATGTAGGTAATGATAAAAACAGCGTCGATAAAATTAAAAATTTCATTGTCCTATTCCCTTGAGATTGGAACCAATTATTCATAAAATTATCGGAATAAAAAAGGCGAGCCTAAAGCTCGCCCATAAAGATTTCGAATTTTATTATTATCTAATCGATTCCAAACTTAAGTGCTTGAATCCCTGGAAGATTTCCCTCTTCAATAAACTCAAGGCTTGCTCCCCCACCAGTTGATACATGAGACATTTTGTCGGTTAATCCAGAAATTTTTACTGCATTAACAGAGTCTCCTCCGCCGATAAGTGTGTAGGCTTTTAGCTCAGAAAGAGTTTTAGCAACTCCAAATGTTCCTTTTGAAAAATCTTTGTTTTCAAAAAGACCAAGTGGACCATTCCATAAAACAGTCTGTGCATTTTTTAAAAAATCTTGATAGTGCAAAAGTGTTCTTGGCCCAATATCTAAACCAATTTTTTCACCTGGAATACTGATTGAATCTACAACTTCAGGCTTTCCTTCAAGGCTATCTGAAACAATATGATCAAGAGGTAAAACAATTTTTGATTTAGAAGGAGTGTTCAAAATTCTTTTAGCTAATGCCACATCTTCATCTGAACATAGTGACTTACCTATTGAGTGCCCTTGCGCTTTTAAAAACGGATAAGCCATTGCTCCACCGATAAAAAGTTTTTCAACTGATATCAGAAGAGTTTCGATGATCTTAATTTTATCACTTACTTTTGCCCCACCAACAATTGCCATAAATGGCTCTTTTGGATGATTAACAATTTTTTCAAGTGCTTCTAATTCACGCTTTAATAAAAAACCACCGTAAGCTTTGTTTTTAAAGAATGCATTCACTTCATAAGTTGAGGCATGTTTTCTGTGAGCTGCACCAAAGGCATCAAACACAAACACGTCTCCATATGTAGAGAGTTGACGAGCAAAATCACGATCATTTGCTTCTTCTTCCTTATGAAAACGTAAGTTTTCGAGAAGAACTACTTTTGATTCATTTAAATTTAGAAGTGTCTTAATTCCACGATCAAGAGCAGTTTCCGTTAAAATTACGTCTTGGCCTAATTTTTCCGAAAGATACTTGGCCACTGGCTCAAGAGAATACTTCTTATTGATTTCACCTTTGGGTCTACCAAAATGGCTCATCAATACTAATTTTTTTGCTCCAGATTTTAAGATATGGTTAATGGTTTCCAACGCTTCATCAACTCGAGTTGTATCAGCTATTTTTGTTGGATCATTTTTATCCATAGGAACGTTAAAATCAAAACGTGCCAATACTTTTTTATCTTTTAAATCTGCTTCTGTTACATACTTTAGGGCCATGGGATTAGATTCCTTTTTCGATCATTACTTTTACTAAATCAATTACACGATTTGAGAATCCTGCTTCATTATCGTACCAAGAAACAAGTTTTACGTTATTGCCAATTACATTTGTTAACGATGCATCCACACAAGATGAATGTCTCATCCCCATGAAATCTACCGATACTAATTCTTCTGTTTCATATCTTAAAATTCCTTTTAAGTAAGTTTCAGAAGCTTCTTTTAGTGCAGCATTAACTTCTGCAGCTGTTGCAGTTTTTTTAAGAGTTACAGTTAAGTCTGTTAATGAAACGTTTGGTGTTGGAACACGAACTGCGTACCCATCCAATTTTCCTTTTAATTCTGGAATAATTTCTCCAACTGTTTTCGCTGCCCCAGTAGTTGTCGGGATCATAGAAACAGCTGCAGCTCTGGCACGTCTTGGATCTGAATGTGAACCATCTAGTAACATTTGATCAGAAGTGTATGAATGAACAGTTGTCATGAAACCATTTTCAATTCCAAATTTTTCATGAAGAACTTTAGCCACTGGAGCAAGACAGTTTGTCGTACAGCTTGCATTTGAAACAATGTGGTGTTTTGCTGGGTCATAAGCATGAGAGTTAACTCCAACAACAAAAGTTCCATCTAAGCCTTTTCCAGGAGCACACATCATAACCTTTTTAACAGTTCCATGCATGTGCTTACCTAAGCCTTCTTTATCTTTAAATTTTCCAGTAGCATCAATAACGATTGATACGTTTAATTCGCCCCATGGAATTTCTGTTGGATCTTTATGGTTAAAAAATTTAATTTCTTTTCCATTAACGAATAATGAATTTCCTTCAAACTTTACTTCACCGTTAAATTTTCCATGAACAGAATCATATTTAAATAAGTGAACGTACTCTTCAGATTTACCAGGATTGTTTACTGCTACAATTTCAAATTGAGATTCATTACGGTTGAAATATTCTCTTAAAACAGTTCTACCAATTCTTCCCATTCCGTTAATACCAACGCGAATTTTTGACATATATCCTCCGCTTAATGGAGCACTTAGGCTCAGTGTGTTAATTAATTAATTAAATAAAACTGCCTTACTATGCCACACTTGCAAAGCTTTGAATAGTGAACTTTACCCTTTTAAGCTAGTGAGACTTCAACTATGATACATATCTAAAAATTTATTTTATTTGTAGGAGTTCTCCTTGGAGAAAAAACAATTTATTCAAGATCTAAAAGCTAAAGAAGACGTTCAATCTGTCTTTTTGATAAAATATATGGCCATCATGGAAGGAAAAGACGGCAAAAGCTACTTGAACGTCATCCTTCTAGATAACTCAGGTGAACTTGAAGCTAGGAAGTGGCACGGTGCTGAAAAAATAGTTCAAAGCTTGCAAGTTGGTGACTATGCGAACATCAAAGGAAAAGTGAATCAATTTCAAGGTCGCCTACAATTAATAATTGAAGAAATGTATAAAGCAGATTCTACAGTTCTTAACCTTGATGACTACACACCAAAATCAAGTGAAGCACCCGATAAAATGATGAATGAACTTTTGCAAATTGTTAACGACCTTGAAGAAGTTTATATTCGAGACCTCCTACTTGCAATCTTGAATGACCCTGAAATTAATCGCCGTTTAAAAATTTGGCAAGCTGGGAAAAGCATTCATCATGCTTATCGCTCAGGACTTTTAGAGCATATTTTATCGTGTACAAACTTGGCGGTGGTCTTATCTAAACATTATGCAGTCAATACTTCTTATGTTGTTGCAGGAACTGTGATGCACGATATTTGTAAAATTTATGAGCTCACAGAAGGTCCAGTGGTCGATTATACCGAAGAAGGTAAATTGATTGGTCACCTGGTCAAAGGTCTTGAATTGATAGATCACTTTGCTTTTAAAATTAAAAATTTTCCCCACAATCAAAAAATGCATATAAAACATATTCTTCTTTCTCACCACGGAGAATATGAATACGGATCGCCGAAAATTCCACATACCAGTGAAGCCTATCTCGTACACTTAATTGATATGATGGATTCTAAAATGAATGCGATGGTCCAAGTTAAAAATAATGATAATAACGTGGGCAATTGGTCTAGTATGATAAAACACCTAGACCGTGTGGTTTATAAAAAATCACTACCAAGTTTTAAACACTATGTAAGTGAAGAAACTGAAACAACTGAAGAAAAACCTGTTCCAGCAAAAGAGTCGTCACGCAAAGAAACAGCATTTGGAAATTTGCTAAAAGATTTTAAAATAGACAAATAGAAAGGACAAAAGCCAAAACCATAAATCCTTATGGTTTTGGGCTTCAATCAAATCCCCCAAAAATATTTACTGCAATTTATCAGATTCTTTATTTTTTAAAAGGTCAAAATGCTACCACTGTATTCTTTACTTACTCAGCATAATAAAAACGAGTAATCGCCAGTGCTCCTTCATCTTTCACGTCTGGAATTAAAATGAATACCTGCTCAAGACCTGTGCCAGACATATAGTCTGTCACTAAGTTCATCATATAGATTTTAGTAACATGCTTGTCTTCATACCATGAATAGACTTCAGCAATTTCATCTTCATTTAGTTTTCTAAACTCCCCTTCTGAGGTCTCTAAAAGATTGATCATCGTATCAAAATCAACTTCCTTATAACTATGAGAAACACTATAGCCTCTTTGGTAGTAAGATCTTCTAATGTTTTTTCCAATCGCTTCTGCAAATTCAATATCTTTTCTATTCTTGGTTTCATTGGTGTAATAATAGACATCTGAACCAGGGATATTTAATTTAAAGTTTTTATCCAATTCGGCTTTTAAAGTCGTTTTAACTTCAGTAACTTTAAAATCTTCTGCTACTAAGCAATCTTTTTTCCATTCATCTGAATCAATTTGATCTTGGTCATCTTGGCCATTCCACCAATCAGACAACTTACAACTTTTTGTAGAGTCCGCTGTAAAACCTGTCATGCTACTGCCATCTGAATAAGTATAAAATTCTTGATTAGGATTTTTCCTACTTCTACAAACAGCGACAAGTGAAAAATCTTTATTTTTACTCATGCGCTTTTCTGCACTTTCAAGACAATTAAGTTTTACTCCATCGTATTCACCGGCCATGGTTGCTAAACTCATCACTAAAGTTGCAAGAACTGTTAATCCTTTCATATTTCCCCTCTGGTTAATTTACATACTTTGTATTTGGTGGCGTGCTTGTACCATAGCGTTAGTTTTTTTCAACTCTAAATAATCAGAAGCTGGTTAGAGAATTATTAGATAACTGTTTTTGTCAGTTATTCGAGAATTTAGACCACTTTTTTCCCAAGCTTAAGCATAGAGGTCAATTCTTGTATACTGTGAATTAAATACAGACTTCAAGTTGTGCTTGGTACACTTGAAGATAAAGAGTAAAAATGACGGTAATTCACCACAAATCAAAATCGGATTATCTTACTAGCTTGAATAAAAGTACTGTTCAAAATCCAGACTTGACGAAATCTACGCCAAACCAAGTGCTTCCTAAAGCGGATACTTCTGTTAAACCAGAAATTACGACAAAATCAATTCCTAATTCAGAAAATAAGCCACATACTCTTAAGTCTGCTCTTGATGGTGCAAAAGATGTTGCGAAATCCCTTTTAAACTCTCCACCTCTTCCGATTGGAATTCCCTCTGGTGCGAGCTTAAAAGTTGAAGCTAGTGAATCGGGAAAAAATACCAACGAAGTAAAAGAAACAAAAGAATTAAAATCAAATGAGATTAAAAAGCTAAAAAAAATAGATAAGCCAGCTGTGATTTTTATCGAAGGTTTTGAGCTATTTAGTTCAGGTGGTAATGGTATCAAAGATATGGCAAAAGCCCTTCCAGGTGGAAAGCATTTTACCTGGGATCAAAAAGCCGACATCGTAAAAGAAATACAAAAACATAACGAAAAACGGCCCGTCATTTTAGTGGGACACAGCTTTGGAGCAGACACTGCAGTCGAAATCGCTGATGAGTTTAACAACTTAAA
The DNA here is from genome assembly GCA_964456675.1 of uncultured Bacteriovorax sp. Lineage (GTDB taxonomy): Bacteria > Bdellovibrionota > Bacteriovoracia > Bacteriovoracales > Bacteriovoracaceae > Bacteriovorax. The sequence goes on from CAYWBR010000011.1 coordinate 31,039, forward strand.
ACAGGGATATCGCCCCATTGATCTTTTGGTTACTTTAGATGCTGTTGGATTTAATCACCACGTAATTCCGGTGAACGTAAAAAGGAATTTGAATTTTTTTGCCGAAGGGAGAATTCCTTTGCTTCATGGAACAGCTCACGTAGCAAAAAATCCAAAACTAACTGATATCCATAATGAATTAAAAACAGAAACTCATACGAATATTGATGATTCTAAAGACATACAGTTTGAAATTTTTAATGAGATCAAAAACTTAATTAGCAACGATGCTTCGCTTTCAAAACCATTAGAAATCCCTGTTGAACTAAGCGATGACATTACCAAAATGATTGAAAACGACGAAGAATTAATAGTTGAAATTCAGCCTACGATAAATATTTTTGTCATGGGTGATTCACCCAATGAGAGTTAATCACACTTATTTGTATCAAAATTAATTTTATTACTTAAAATTTCGAGTCTCATACATACATCTTCTTTTAACATCGTCTCCGCTAAGTATTCTTGTAACGATTCACATTGATAGCCATCAACTACAATCTTTCTTTCAAGTGAACTATTATAGTAAAAGCTAAATTCATTTATAAAGCTCATGCAATCTAATTCAAGATAATCATATTTAGGCGTAAAGATTGTCATACGCCCCGAATCTTGATTTATTTCATACTTAATTAATGGGTGATTAATCCATTCTTCTTTGGCCATTGCTGGGTTAATTAGTATTAATACACCGATCACTTTCAAAATATTTTTCATAGAATTCCCGTGCCAAAGTTTGTTTAGCTTACTTGTCGGTTATTTAAAAAAATAGTTGAGAAAAAGATTCTTGTCGGGTTTTTGGGGAGTTAAGAGCGCTGTCCCCTATGTAGAGTTTATAGGTTTGCCCAAAAAGGAACATTACTTTGCTAATCTTACGAAAATTTAAAATATATTTAACTTCTAAGGAGTTTTTATGGGACCTTTCTTAAAGTCATTAGCTACAGTAATCGTTTTAGCAATTAGCGTACAGTCTAGCGCTACTGAATTAATTAAAACTCATGATGGTAGCATAGCTACTTGCCAAAATAAGTCTGACGTAAACCACCATGCTATCAGCGGCGTCTACCGCCCATTAAA
>CAYWBR010000011.1:32164-37743 GCA_964456675.1 uncultured Bacteriovorax sp.
AATAATCAATTTGGTTTTGTTCGTGATTACTCTATCGAAAGAAGAACTTCAATGGTTACCGATTTTTCAACTACAGATCTATCAAAGAAAGAAATTTCAATGGTAAGAACAAACACTACACTTTTAGCTTTTAGTGGAAAAGGAGAACTGATCGATCGCCAAGCTTTTATCAAAAACGCAGATGGAACTTATACTGCCAAAATTAGCACAAAGGCGCTTGAATATGACAACTCTCCAATCGGTAAAAAGTCTTTTGAAATTGCAGTTCAATCAGAATTTATTTTGAACGATAGAATCACTGGTGAGAATATTGATCGCGGAATTGAAAATTTAGGAAGCTTTCGCCTTATCGTAAAATAGAGAAAAGGGGCCATCGAGCCCCTTCATCTACTAAAACGGAATATCGTCTGCAGTAAAATTAGTATCTGTTGAAATATCGTAAGAAGGATTGGCAATTCCTTCATCGTAAGAAGGTGCTTGGTTATTATTAGCACGTCCTTCTGATGCGCCAGCATTTGCATTTGATCCAATAAATTGAACCGTTTTTGCTAAAACTTCAGTTGTGTATCGCTTTTGGCCATTCTTGTCGTCCCATGAACGAGTTTGGAGTGAGCCTTCGATGTATGCTTGTCTACCTTTTGAAAGGTATTGATTGCATAATTCACCAAGTTTTCCCCAAACAACAACTCTGTGCCATTCAGTTCTTTCTTGTTTTTGACCAGCTTTATCTGCCCAAGATTCGCTTGTCGCCACAGTAAAATTACATACTGCCATTCCACCTGGAGTATATTTCAACTCTGGATCTTGTCCCAATCGACCTAAGATAATTACTTTGTTAACACTCATAAAATTCCTCCTGACAACAGTAAGTACGTACTTAAAAAACTTACTGCCTAATAATTTGTTGAAGGGTAAAGATAAACCCTTAAAGCACGTTTTAGAAGCACTTTATTCTGTACAAATCTGTCAGGAATTTCTTAGAACTATGTTATTGAAATTAGACTTTATTTAAACTTGCGTCAGAAGAATTTTGATCACGATTATCCCAAAACTCTTTCACTTTTTGACGAGCCACCTTTACATCTTTTTTGTACCATGTTGCATCAAAGCCACAATGGGGACAGGGAACTTGTTTCTTAAAATCAGAGCGCACGGCCAACTCAAATATGGCCCAAATAAAAAAAACAGATATAAAAGAGCGCACTCCAAGAAATTGATAGAGCACCATACTTAAAACTACGCCCGTTAAAACAATTTGTAGATAATTCTTTTTGCTAAGTCTTGATTTAACAGTCATGGCCCGTTCTGTTCGACAGAGAGGACAAAAGAATTTCATAGTTGGATTTCTATACTTATATATTCTGGTATTGCTCATTCTATTTGTCTCCTGCTCTTTATTTTAGACCAATATCCACATGCCAGAGTAGAGGGCAAAATAGGCTGCTGGGGTTCCCGCGAACCCCAGAGTTAAGAAACTTGCTCAGTTGGGAAGCGCTCACGCGCGGTATGAGGGATTTGATTGATAGGTCCTCCGAGATACAACGAACGTTCCGCTATCCTAGACTCGGATTATCTAGACTGATTTAGTCAACTTCAAGAATGATGCCAAATTTTAAACCTCAATATTATTTAAAGTGTGCCTGGCACCTTTGAGAGATTTCAATATATTGGTTTGACCATGAAGCTTTTTCTCTAGTAGCATTTAGAGACTGAGAGGTATTGCTGGTGACAAAAAAGAGCTATTTTAAAAATGAAAAGGGTCAACTTACGATCTTTCTTGGTATCATCATGGTCATCGTGATGGGGCTTTTGGCATTCATTATAAACGTGGGCCTTTTTGTTAAAGCAAAAATAAATTTACAAAATGCCGTGGATGCAGCGGCTTGGTCTGGAGCTGCGACTCAAGCCAGACAGCTCACAAATATTGGCTACGTAAATTGGGAAATCCGAAATACATTTAAAGAGTGGATGTTTAAGTACTATGTCTTGGGTCAACTGGGACTCATGCACCCACCCTATAACGCTAACCCTAGAAACGGCGCACTTCACGAATCAAGACTAGGCAGTGCACCTGGCCCTGCATCGTTTCTTTTAGAAAATGCGATCACTGCAGGCTCTGGCCTTGGTGAAATGAGCTCTTTTGATAAATTCAATGTTCCCTCAATTTGTATTCATAACAATACTTCTAGAAATATATGCGCACTCTATGCCCTACCAGGTCTTCCGCGCTTTGGCGCCATTCCCATTGCTGGAATTTCTGAAATACATGAATCATTTGTGAACAAACTCGTACAAGAAAAAGCTGCAGATTGCTCTTCACGTTCTCAGCTAAATTATATTACTGCCAACTCTTGGGCTTACTCCACTGGAGTTGATGTTCCCGGTGCTCCTCTAATTGCAGGAGGAAGAATCGGAGCGTGGCCCCAAGCAATTGAACTCGCCTTAAGAGTAAGAAATTTAGAAATGATTCTAAATCGTCCACCTGTAAGTGAAGGAATAGACCCAGCAAAGGCCCAAGAACTAGAAAGTGTTGGTGCACTATATGGCTATAACGAAAGGCCATTAAAAGCATATTATAGTGCTTTTAGAAATCTTAGCGGAAGTAAATACAAAGACGCAGGCTTAGATGAAATGACTCAAAGTTTTAAACTATACGAGCTCAAGCCAAATGCCTATGTGGGTTCTAATCTTAATGCCTCTACATTTTTAATTCCACAATCAAAAACATATCCAGGTACAAGCGAAAAGGTAACCACTAAATACTATGCTGATCTACAAATTTATACTGTAAATTATGCCACTATGTTTTCAAGTTTTGTCTCGTTAACAGAAAATTTTGAAACGGGATCTGATGGCACTGTTTTACAAGAAGGAAATTGTGGTGTTACTAAAACAGCTCTGCCTGTTCCTGGTTACGTTATGGGCTTTGTGAAAAATCCAGAACTAGTCACTTACTACGCTGTAAAGGGTGAAGCCAAGTTCATCGGACTTTTTTATCCGTTTAAAAAAGGCGACGGTATAACTCTTAAAACATACGCTGCTGCTAAGCCTTTTGGTGGGCGAGTTGGCCCAATGCTTTTTAAACTCGATAATGCTGCAGTAAAAGCCCGAGAAGACAATCAGAAACGAAGTGCTGCATTTTCATCAATCATCGATTTACCACCAAGTTATATGGGAAACACCGCTTTCAGACGAGGAGATCCAATTCCAGCCGATGGAAATTTTTGGGCCAGAGATATTACTAATATCGGAGGCATTCCGGGCTCAGGCGAAAGTACACACTTCACTATTCCCAATATGATTTACGATTTCGTCAATGGTGGTGAAATCACCGGGCATTGTTGTGGATTTGAAAACATACAAAAAATAAAACCCGCCCCTACTGCCAATCATATTCCAGCAGAAAAATTAGGATTGCACGATAGGAATCAGCTTCGCTATTTACAAGCAGAACTTGGATCTAGAACCCAAGTTATTCAATCCTCTCAACTTGAGGAAGCCTTTGCTCGAGTTCGTAAACCTACTCGCTATGACGTCACTAATTATCTAGTACCAGATTTTAGAAAAAGACCTGACGCCAATGTTCCACCAGCGGTTGTTCCAATCCCTCCGCCTAATGGCTCACCTGCAAACGCCAATATTGTCTTTTATCGCTTATTTGCTCCTCTGATTGGTGATAATCTATTATATACTTCAGCAGCTGAAGTTGAGGCCGAAATAAGAAGTTATCTTTTGCAAATTAAGCCCTCTATTATGACTTATATTACAGCACTTCACTCTGTAGCTTCAGCGATTAAAGCAGATGCCTCACGCTCAAATCCGCAACTAGGAGAAAAGGCCGCAAAAGAAATTCACGCGGGAGTAGATAGACCAGCAAGTGCTGAACCATTAGATCTTGATCCGGCCAATTGTAAATTAGACATTGCCTCGCGCTTCTGGCATTTTTTCACCAAAGACTACACCGCTTGCGGCATTGAACCTCTACCAAAATCTATTGCAATTTATTTAAGTAAAAGAAGCGAAGGTGGCAATACGACAAATAATATTTATTATCAAACGACATACTATCAAAACGATGCTCTCTTTGCAGATAAAGAACTCTACTCCGCTTATTATCCTGGGCCTCGCCAAGGAACGGAATCGCAAAATGATGGTACAACGGCCCACCCTTTAAAAGTAGCTTCTGCTACTAATTCTAATATAGACGTTTCAAGAAATTTTTATTCCACAAAATTCATCCCACTAGAAAGTGTCGTTCGTTCATCTGGAAAGAACGATTATGAAGAATACCCGGCGCTTAAAGAAAAATCTGGAGTCGATCGATCCAACGATCTTATGGGAGCTATAAATTTAAAAAACTTACTTCCAAGTAGCGAACTATCAGAATTTCGCAATTTAGATCATTAAGCAGTGCCACACTGAATTATTAAAATAAAAATTCCCCTTTCATCTTGATAGAATTATAAAAACAACGCTATACTGCTGACATATTTTTCATGCTAAAAAAACGAGGGTATTAAAGTGGCAAAAAAATCAACACCGGCCAAAAAACCTGTGGCCAAAAAAGCTCTTCCTGCAAAGAAAGCCGTAGCTAAAAAATCAGCTCCTACGAAAAAAGCAGTAGCTAAAAAAACTACTCCGACAAAAAAAACGGCTGCAAAAAAAGCAACTGTTGCTAAAAAAGTAACAAAAGCTGTGGCCAAAAAAGCAGTAACCAAAAAAACAACTCCCGTAAAAAAAGTAGCGGCAAAAAAGACCATCACTAAAAAAATCACAGCAACAAAAACGATGACAACAAAAGCAAAAACTGTTGCCAAAAAAGTAGACACAAAAAAACCAGCTGCAAAAAAGGTAGAAACGAAAAAAGAATCAAAAAAAGATAGCAAACTATCGCGAGAAGAAGCTATTTTAAAATACAAAAAAACAACTTCAATAATTCCTATTTCAGATTTCGACGAAGACGACGACATGGAAATCGAAGATGAATTATCAGGTGAAGATTTAGACGACGATGAATTAGCTCCAATGAGTGACTTGGACGACGAAGACGAAGAAGAATTCGAAACAGAGCCATCGGGAGATGCTAGTGATGACTTCGATCCAGAAGATGAAGATTTTCAACAAGAAAATGATGGAAAATACTCTTATGGTTGGGGCTACAACGATGCATTTGATAAGCCAGAAGACGTTGATTCTGACGACAGCTATATCGACGAAGATGAGCAATATGCTCGTGGAGCAAAAGATGACGACTCGTTTGACGACGATGATGATTACTAACTAATAAATTAATTACGGGGGCAATGATGGCCCCCTTTTTATTTGAGACACACCATGAAACATCCCACATTAGAACTCTACAAATTTGATGCTTGCCCATACTGCAAAAGAGTCTTGAAAGTAATCAATGATAAAAAGATCAAGGTAACCCTCCTCGATATTTACGAAAATACCAATAATATGCAAAAACTTATGCTCATTACTGGAAAAAAAACAGTCCCTTGCTTGTTTATTGATGGCGACCCCATGTTTGAGTCACTAGATATTATAAAATGGATTGAAGACAATATTGATAATTT
>CAYWBR010000011.1:37753-47447 GCA_964456675.1 uncultured Bacteriovorax sp.
GATAATTTAGAAAAAATTTAACTAATTGCGAGACATAAAAAATGGAAATAAGAGACCCAGTTCACGGATCAATACATATTATTCCCTCTGAAATTCCAATTATCAGACATGAATTTTTTCAGCGATTGAGAAATATTAAACAACTTGGTTTTTCTGAATACGTTTTTCCTGGTGCTACACATACGCGATTCATTCATTCTATTGGGGTTATGAATATTGCGACGAAGGCGTTTGATCAACTATTTCAAAAAAATAAAATGTCTAGCGACCACTTAAGGCTAAAAGAAACTTTTAAATTGGCCTGTCTCTTACATGATGTTGGGCACGCACCTCTTTCTCATTCAACTGAGACTGTTATGCCGATGCTTTCTGAATTAAAAATTCCTAAGCTTTATCTATCAAAAAAAGACCAAACTCGCGACCGACAAGCCACCCACGAAGACTACACCATAAAATCCATCGTTGACTCGTCATTTGCCGAAGCCTTCGAATTAGTTGAAAAACAGTTTGGCATAGAAAGGCGCCATATTGCAGATCTCATAGTTGGAGTTTCAACCGATGATAACTACTTTACTGTGGATAACGTTAATTACTTCCCAATCCTAAGCCAATTAGTATCCTCTGAACTTGATTGTGACCGAATGGACTATCTTTTACGAGATAGCTATTTTTGTGGCGTTAGTTACGGCTCTTATGACTTAGATTGGATGCTAGATAATCTAGAGATGTGCGTACTAGATAATAAAGCATATCTTGGAATTAACGAACGAGCAGTTGTCACTTTTGATGACTTTCTACTTTCACGCTATCATATGTTTATCATGGTGTACTTTCATTACCGCGCTGTATGCTTAGAGCAATTACTCTATCGGTATTTTGAAAAAACTCCGAACGAATATCGCATACCTGCAAGTATTGAGGACTATATTGAACACGATGACCAGTTCCTTATGAAAGTTCTAAAAAGAAGCCAAAGTCCATATGCTGATGCCATTATAAAAAATCAAATTCCACAAAAAATCTTTGAATCCTTTAATGATTCACAAGAAAAGGTTTTGAACAATATTCAAAATTATCTTCAAAATGAAAATGTCGAATTCATCAGATGCTCCTCAACCGGTCGCCTTTCTAAATATTACGTAGAGGAAGAAATTAGAAGCAAATACCCGATGAAAGTTGTCAGAAAACTATTTGGTACCGATAAAAAGCACTATTTTGATATTTCAGAAGCCACTGATCTTTTCACTAAATTTTCAAAGGCCCATGCGGTCAACCGACTACACTGCCATTTTGAAAATCTTACCGATCAACAACGTCTCGAAGTTTTAAAAATGAGCGGCGCTATCTAGCATTTTTTTCCTCGCCTAACCCTCCTTTCTAGACCTTGATAAAATCAACCTGCATGGCATCTGTCCATGCAATTTTTTATACTCTTTAAAATATTGGTGAAGTGATGAATCTTAAAATTTTTCAAATGCTAGAGTTTATGAACAGCCGATTAAGTAATATCGAAAAAAATATTAATCGAATGGAAGAAAAATTAGATTTTTCAATAATGCTTCAAAGAAACCACTTAATACGTGTAAAAAATGGAGAAGAAATTGATGATCAAACTATCCTTCTAGGCAGACCATATAATGATCTTTCTCCCCACAGGGCATTTCAGATTTACTCAAATATTAATCTTGATTATATTCTACTCGACGTATCTGAAAAAACATATCAGGCCCCCATTCATTTAAATGGAGTCATTCGCATCCCGCTTGAAGATTTAAATTTTAGATTTGCGGAACTACAATCTAAAACGCTTCCACTTTTGATTATTAGTGAAAATGGATTAAGATCAATTCAGGCTTCTGAATTACTAGTAAGAAAAGGATTTTTCAATATTAATAATATTTCTGGCGGTTATGAATTTTGGCCTGGTAAAAACATTGAACAAAATCCTGATGCTTAATTTAAATGATCAAAAAATGAACTCGGTATGAGTAGTTTTGAATGGAAATTCTTCAGTAACAACTCAACTCTATCTAACTCATTATCACCAATGCGATCAGTATAATTTTTTTCAATTTCATTAATTGCTTCAGTCAAATTGAATTTAAACCGCTGGCCATAGTCACTTAAATAGACGTTTTGTTCTCGCTTATCATGGGGATTTACTTTTCTTTCAATATACCCACGCACCTCAAGTTCATTTAAATGCGAAGTCATCGTCTGCTTTTTTAGTCCGCAACCCACACCAATTTCTTTAATTGTTGGCGCTTCTGACTCACATATAAAAATTAAAACTTCTAAAAATGAAGGACGAAGATCAGTATAACCTTTATTTTGAAGAGCTATTAGCAACTCTGTCGAATAAACGCGATAGATTTTTTTTAATAAGCTTCCAATGCTTGACACTTTCTTCATGAATGAGCTCCCTAAATGGTACGTCTCTCAGACTAATATCATTTCAGAGGTTAGAATCTCCGTCAAGTCCGAATTTAGAACTATTTTTTTAGAACAAGTTTCTAGAATTTGAAATTGACGTTATGAGTCCACAGCCAATTCCGAAAGTCAGTAAACTTGAACCACCGTAGGACATGAGCGGTAACGGCACTCCGACAATGGGAACTAAACCTGCAACCATACTCATATTGATAAAAGTGTGCCAAAAAAATATCGCCATTACTCCGATCACAACTAGTGAATCAAACATTTTGTTCACATTGGTTGCAAGCCAAATCAGTCGATAGAATAAAATTAGATAGAGTGAAATTAAAACCATCGAACCAATAAAACCATGTTCTTCATTAAAAACAGCAAAAACAAAGTCGGTATGATTTTCTGGTAAATAATTTAGCGCTCCTTGCGATGAGCGCCGATAACCTTTTCCAAAAAATTGCCCAGAACCAATCGCAATTTTTGATTGGATGGCGTTATACCCAGAACCCTTAGCATCAAACTCAGGATCAACAAAAGTAATAATCCTTTTTCTTTGATAGTCGTGCAATCCAAATTCGTAAACCACACCTGATAGTATAACTCCTACAACTGCAAGAACTGCAATCAACTTCCACTGTAGTCTACGATAAAAGGTCAAACTAAAAAATATTAGGAGAACAAGTAACCCTGTTCCTAAATCTGGTTGCACAATAATCAACAATGCTGGAATAAACGCAATGATACCTGGAATAATGAGCTCTTTTATTCCAATTTCTTGGTCAGGGCTGGCCTTAGAATACCATCTGGCCAAAACTAAAACGGCCGACAATTTCATAAACTCAGAGGGCTGAAACTTAAATGAACCGATTCCAATCCATCTCTGTGCCCCCATTCCCACGTGCCCTACCGCCAATACTAAAACAAGAACTGCAACCATGATAAGATAAACAGGATAGGCCAATCGAAAAAAATTTTTAGGCTGAATAAAACTTACAACTAATCCCACTAACCAAGAAATAGCAAACCACATTAATTGAGTTTTATAAAGACCATCTTCCCTGCCGCCTGTTCCTGCTTCAGCGTGAGTTGCCGAATAAAGATTAAGAATACCTATTATAAATATAGCGGTACAGATTCCGAAAAAGAAAAAATCATAGCGTTTAAGTTCTTCGCGCCAATTAAAAACCATCTTATTCTCCGCCAGCTGCTTTAACTGGTAAAATTGCATTCGGGTCTATTGACCACTGTTTTATTTGTACACCCTTTTCATCATAATAATTAGGTGGATTATTTTCCATAACCATAGGAAATGGATTATTTATATTATCTTGAATAACTTCCATATAAGTCATTTTTTCTTGATCTATCAGCTTCTTCTGATAACTAGGATAATATTTATTCATGTAAGCGGAAGCCATTGCTTTGGCTACCGGCCCCGCTGCAGATGATCCATGGCAACCGTGCTCAACAACTACGGCAAAAGCAATTTTTGGATTTTTTGATGGGGCATATCCTGCAAATAGTCCGTGATGACGAAATTTATATTCGTTATTTTCACATTTATTAAAAATTTTATCTGCAGAAAACGATACAACTTGAGATGTCCCCGTCTTTCCTGCCATCTGTATTCCCTTACCTCGTTGCGAATAAGCAGTTCCTCCTGGCACGTTAACAACTTCATACAACGATTGTTTAATCATCTTCCAGGTGGCGTCTGATAACTTAAATTGATGAATAAGCTCTGGCTGAACATTATTTTTAAGCTCACCTGTCGAAGAAAATACTTCCTTAATAACATGTGGCCGCCACAACTTTCCTTCGTTAGCAATAGTCGAATAAAACATCGCCAATTGCAATGGTGTTGTATTAATAAATGACTGGCCAATAACACATGAAAGCGTTTCACCTTTTTGCCACTCTTGGCCGGTTCTTTTTTTCTTCCACGCTTTTGTTGGAATTAAACCAGTTGTTTCGCGTGGAAGAATAATACCTAAGCGCTGTCCCATACCAAAAAGTGTGGCGTATTTATGAATAGTGTCGATATCAATTTGTGTACCAATTTTATAATAGTACGTATCGCATGATTCACGAATAGAGCGATAAATATCAACCGATCCATGCCCTTCTTTTTTCCAACAGTGGAAGGTTCTTGCGCCCATTTGAAATTTACCAGTACAATTTATAGTTGTTTTTTCATTAACAATCCCTTCTTCTAAGGCTGCGATTGCAACTAGTGTTTTAAAAACTGATCCTGGTGAATAGTGCTCTTGAATCACTCTATCCCGAAGAGGTCTTTTCTCATCCATAACCAGTTGGCCCCAATAATTTGAAGTTAACCCAGATGAAAAAACTGACGGATCAAAACCAGGGCGCGATACCATAGCGATTACTTCCCCACTTTCAATGTCCACCGCAACGGCAGCTCCATCTTTTCCATCTAAGGCATGAAAGGCTGCAAGTTGTACATCTCTATCCACTGTTAAACGAACATTATTACCAGGGAGAGGATTTTTGTTATCGACACCCATATACAGGTCGTCAGACCCTACATGGCGCTTCATTCTGCCACGAGCATCTACTTCCATAAATTGATATCCGTCTATACCTCTAATATCTAAATCCAGCTGTTGCTCGATCCCTGCCTGTCCAATAAAATCTCCCAGCTTATACTCGTATTTATCTCGCTCTCGGAGTTTGGGTAATTTTTCTTGAGAAATTTCAGAAATATACCCAAGTAAATGTGCGCCAGCATCCTTATCTGTGTATTCTCGACTAATGAATGTTTCAATCATGACACCTGGTAACTTGTGTGCTTCAGTCTCGATGATGGCCACTTCTCTTCTGCTAATGTTTTTTTTAATAACTACTGGTATGTAGCGGGCCTGTCCTTGAAATTTTTTTAAAATTTTAGAAATTGAGTCTGGATTCATCGATAATACATTTGCTAGATACTGAATGGTTTCATCGCGACTTTCCAAATACTGTGGAATAATGACAGCATCAAATCTAGGTACATTGTGCGTGAGAAGTACACTGTTTCGCGAAAACACCATCCCGCGAGGTGCCCGCACGATATCTTTTCTCAAGCGGTTTTCTAATGAATAATTAAAAAACTGTTTTCCTTTATAGATTTGTAAATACCATAGCCTTGCAAGTAAAATTGCAAAACAAGCTACAACCAAGTTTAAAATTATGTCCGCGCGTTCTTGGTGACTTCGGACTACATCATCTTCCCCAAACATCCCTAGCTACTCCTTAAGCGTCACCCATTAATCCGCGCTCCTCAACTCTCCAAACTTTATTTAGCAAGTAAAAAAATATTGGTGAAATCAGAGCTATCACAATGCTTTGAGGTAAAAATCTCCAAGCCTTATCAAATACATAATCAAAACTTCCAACTTGAATATAGACAAGTAGTGAAACCACTAGAAACCATAGAGACTGAAAAACAAATGTAATCATCATCGTCATTGACCAAGATGAAAAATGTATCATACCTCGAACGTATGAAACGACAATGCAAATAACTATCCCGGCGATGGTACCCATTTCCCAACCTTCAATAGAAAAGAAGGAATGAAAATATTGGACGACAAAAATTAAAACAGCCAAATAAGGAGTTTCTAGGCGCAACCCCAAAAACAACACAAATAAAATATTAAATGGTATGCGATAGTTTTCTAAACCGATCATTGGAAAAATCGCAGTTGTCACCAATTCTAATATAATAAGTAACACTACTGTTTTAATCAGTGGTAAAAACATTTGGTTTAGTTGGGTTTTCATTTTCTAACCTCACTCCCAGCGTTTAACTGCTCTTCAAGTGCTTGCCACTCTAATTGCTTATGTTCTTCTTGCTCATTCACCAAAACCATTACTTCTTCTAACTTTGAAAAGTTAACAAAAGGGGTAATTTCTATATGCTGAGTAATTCCATAAGTTTCGCGCTCAATTTTAGAAATAAATCCTATCTTAATACTTTTTGGATAAACATTACCTAGCCCAGAAGTGATAACGATATCGTTTAATATAATAGGCTCAGTGCGATTAACATACTTCATAATACAGCGATTGTTTTTATAGCCTTCAACAATCCCATGAGAGCGAAGTCTCTCCACCGTTCCATCAACTCTATTATTAGAATCTAAAATAGTAATAACGTCGGAAAAATGATCAGTTAATCGGTACACATAACCAACCAGACCTTCCGAACTAATTACCGCCGATTGAAGCTTAATCCCGTCTTTTAAGCCGCGATTAATCCTAACTACCTTGTACTCATTAGAAGAGTCCCATGAAACAACTCGGGCCAAGATTTTTTTTCTTTCAATTTGTTCACCATACTGAATAAGACTCTTTAATCGCGAACTCTCTTTAATAGATTCTTGATTGAGAAATATTTCATTTTGTAACTCGTGAATTTTGGTTTTCAGTACCAGGTTTTCCTTACTGGCAGAAACATTGGCAACATAGTGCTTAAAATAACCAGACAAACCCTGTTGCACACTCGTCAAAGAATCTTGCACTGGCCCCAAGATATCAATTATTAATTTATCGGCGTAAGAAGTTCGCAAAAAAACATAATCTCTTTGCGATAAGCTATAAATGGCCATAATTAAAATGGCGCAATTAATCACGATTTTGGTTCTTCGCCCTTCGGTTTCGTTGAAGCTCAAAGGTTAACTCCTAAAAAAATTGATGATTTAAGATTTTTATCTAAAAGCTTAAAGAAATCCACGAGGATTGCCAATAAACTTTACGAAGAAGTTAGAAGAAATATTTTGTCGTTTACGAAGACAGAAGTACGAGTGATAATAGTCGTGATTTTTAAAAAACTAACTAACTTTTTATCAAGGAATGAAAATGAGCACGTTTAAAGAAAATAAGACGGCTGGAATCTTCGTCACTATTTTGATTGGTTTGATTATTATCTCATTTATGTTCACTGGCTATGAATCTTTTCAAGCCGGCATGGGCGGGGGGGCTAACTCAGTAGGACGAGTCGGCGATTTGCCAATTAAAATTGAAGAATATCAAATGGAGTTTAATCGTCAGCTAGAATTCTATAAACAAATTACAGGTGGTAGTGATCTCACTAGCCAGCAAATTGAAGCTTTCAAAGTTAAAGAAAATGCCTTAAAAAACATTGTGCAAAGAAAACTTATGGTTAAATTCTCTAATCTCATGGGCTCTTACCCTTCTGAGGAAGAAATTAAAAGCGAAATTAAAAAATTACCTTATTTTCAAACAAATGGACAATTCGACATTGAACGCTACAAGGGTCTTTTGGCCGCAAACCGTTTATCCCCACAAGATTTTGAAAAAGATATGATAAATGATCTTAAAATGCGCCAAACTCAAAACTTAATGCAAAATTTCCCTATTTCAAATAGCTATCTTGAAGACCTGCAAAATTTTAGGAAAAACTCTTATAACGTTAAAATGCTAAGCATTTCAAAAAATGCTCTAAAAAATCAAATTCCTGTTAGTAGCGATGAAATTCAAAAATTTCTTGCAGATAAAACAAACATGAATCGTGTAGAATCTCAGTTCAATGAAAGAAAAGAAAGCTTAAATACTCAAGAAGAAGTAAAAGCTAGGCATATTCTTGTTGGCGACAAAGGATCAGCTGAAGCTACTCAAAAAGCAGTCGACGACATAAAAAAAATGCTAACTATCCAAAATTTTCAAAAAATTGCCAACGAAAAAACGGATGATCCATCAGGAAAAACCAATGGTGGAGATCTTGGCTCTTTTTCGCGTGGAAGAATGGTTCCTGAGTTTGACCAAGTTGCTTTTAGCTTAAAACCTGGCGTAATTTCAGAACCAGTTAAAACCCAGTTTGGATACCATTTCATATTGGTTGAATCTAAAAAACCAGCAGTACTCGCAACCCTAGATTCCCACAAAAATACAATTGCTACGGAAATGATCCGAAAAGACAAACAAGAAGAACTGAAAAAATTAACAGTCGATATATCTAACCAAGCCAAAGCGCTTTTTGAAGCCGGTAAAGATAACGAGTTAAAGGCATTAGCTGATAAATTCAAATTAAAATTTGAACCAACTGTCACGTTGAATGTTATTGATGGTTTTTCAAATAGCACTTACCTAACTCAAGAGCAAATGAAACAAGTTTATGCAAGTGAGGCAGTTCATCTTTTTGATGATGCTAGCAATATCACAATGCTTAAAGCTTCTAAATCAAACACTGAAGTCACTGCCGATGCACAGAAAAAAGAGCAAGAAAAAAATGGCTTAAAAATGGCACTTTCTCGTAAAATGATGGATAGTGTGCTAAAAAAACTAGAAGCTGATACCACTGTTAAAATTAACAATAACGTACTTAACTTTTAGGATCATACGTGGCCGACAAAAATCATAAATGGAAACAAAATGCCGAAGGAAAATTCTACGTTGATGATCAATGTATCGCCTGCGATGCTTGCGTAGTTGAAGCTCCTAAATTTTTTTCAATGAATGATATTGACGGCCATGCTTTTGTTATAAAACAACCAAAAACAGTAGATGAAGTTAACGAATGTATGGATGCTCTAAAAGCCTGCCCAGTAGAAGCTATTGGCGCTGATGGCGATTAAGCATTAAATTCAAGCCCTAACGCGTAATACTCATCAGTAGTAAAACTTTTTCGTATATATACTCGTGCATTTCTGGCCACCGCTTTAATTTCAGATTGTAGATTATCGTAAAACGATAGACCTGTAATTTCTATTTCCTTTGATAAATCGATTGTACTTAAAGTTTCTTTGCTCACAACGATACAAACTCCCCCTTTTGATACATTTAAAACAGGACAATTACTTTCAATTTTTTCTTGAAAGTTTTGGTTTTTTTCATTCGCTTTAAATATCACTCCAACTGTAATTTTATCTTCTTGTTGAAAATAAGTTCTAGGGAAAATTCGAAGCTCTCTCAATCGAACTTCTTTAGGAATTTGAAATCGATACTCTCCCTTTTTTTGATCTATACTCATCTTAGATTTAAAAACAAACTCATGCCCATGCAGTAAGAAGTAAAACTCTTCTCCTTTATTCGCTTTATTAAATAATTCATTAGAAATCAATAACGAAAAAAAACCTTCTTCACGGTTAAAACTTTGCAATGTGGCCTCAATAACAAATTCACGATCACCTTTTTTATTTTTTTGCCAGACTGTAAACACACCAGATGCCTCAAATTTTTTTTCGAGGCATTTTATAATCTCTTCACGGCTTTTTGATATTCTGTATTCTTCCATAAAACTATT
>CAYWBR010000012.1:0-36511 GCA_964456675.1 uncultured Bacteriovorax sp.
GATGTGACTTGTATTGATATTGATCCCAAAAAAATTGAAATGCTTAAAGCAGGAAAGTCGCCAATTTATGAACCGGGATTAAATGAACTTCTAGAAAGAAATATTAAAGCGAAGCGATTGAGCTTTTCTATTGGTTATGAATCAGTAAAAGATGCGAAAGCAATTTTCCTAGGTGTTGGAACTCCTTCTGCCGATGATGGTCGTGCCGATTTAAAATATTTAAGGGCAGCTGCCGTTGAAGTGGCTAAAAACTTAAGCGATGGTGCAATTGTTGTTATCAAATCAACTGTACCAGTGGGAACGAATAATGAAATTCGTTCGCTCATGCATGAACATACAAAAAAACAATTTCACTTAGTAAATAATCCAGAGTTTTTAAAAGAAGGTTCTGCTGTAGAAGATTTTATGCGCCCTGATCGCGTAATTATTGGCCATAATTCAGCAGAAGCATACGCCGCCATGGAAGAATTATATGCTCCTCTCGTTCGCCAAGGTAATCCTATTTATGGGATGAGTAACTTGTCAGCTGAAATGAGTAAATATGCCGCTAACTGTTTTTTGGCGACGAAAATTTCTTTTATTAATGAGATCGCTCGTCTTTGTGATAAGACAGGAGCAGATATTGTTGAAGTAAGAAAAGGGATTTCTTCTGATAAACGAATCGGAGGGCATTTTCTTTATCCAGGCCCTGGCTACGGCGGTTCATGTTTTCCAAAAGATGTTAAGGCCCTAGTTTATACCGCAAAAGAACATGGGATGAACTTAAAGATCGTTGATGCAACAGAGGTCGTTAACGAAGAACAAAAAGCTTATGTTTTTGAAAAAGTTCAAGCCTATTATGGAAATAATTTAGCTGGGAAAATCTTCACTTTCTGGGGAGTCGCCTTTAAAGCTAATACTGATGATGTTAGAGAAACTGCAGCGATTGCTTTGGCCCGCAAACTCATTGGAGCTGGTGCAAAAATTCAAATTTTTGATCCAGTGGCAACCGAAAATTATTTGCATGTCATGAAAGAATATAAGGAGTGTGAAGGAAAAATTTCTCACTTTGATAACAAGTACGATGCTCTAAATAATTCTGATGCTCTAATCACCGTGACTGAGTGGCGTGAATTTAATACACCTGATTTCGCGGAAATTAAAAAACGTTTAAAGAAAGCAGTCATTTTTGATGGCAGAAATTTATATGATACTCACAAAGTTTTAGCTGAAGGATTTGATTACTTTGCCATTGGTAAATTTATTCCTAAAAAAGGATAATTATGAAAATTGGTGTTATTCAACTTACGTCAATTTTAGATGCTCAACATAATTTAAATGTGATTGAGAATCTTATTTTAGAAGGGAAAAAATCTGGAGCAGAAACTTTTTTTCTTCCAGAATGTTTTCTGTCAATGTCTGATGGATCGACACCTTCACCTTTTCTAGTAGAAAAAAATAACGAGTGGTATCTAAAAATAAAAGATCTCGCATCAAAGCACCAAGTCGCACTTATTGGTGGTTCAGCCGCTACGGTAAACCTCAGTAATCCAGAAAAAGTGATTAATCGTGCCTATAATTTTAATCAATTCGGAGAAGACTTAGGCAGCTATGATAAGATTCATTTATTTGCGTGTGATCTTCCAAATAAAAAAATTTCTGAAGGCAGAATTTATGCTGAAGGAAATGAATCAAAAGTCATTGTAGTTAATAATGTTAAAGTTGGAATGAACATCTGTTTTGATCTTCGCTTTTCAGAAATGGCACTAGAGTATCGAAAACTTGGCTGTCAGATCTTAACTTACGCTTCTGCTTTTACAGTACCTACTGGACGAGCGCACTGGCATACTTTACTTCGTGCAAGGGCCATTGAATCGCAATGTTTTGTCGTAGCTTCTGCACAATGGGGTCACCATAATGACAAAATACAAACTTTTGGCCACTCACTTGTTGTTGATCCATGGGGAGAAGTGTTGTTAGATCTTCAAGATGGTGAAAAAGTAGGAGTGGTTGATATTAACCTAGAGCGTATTAGTGAAGTAAGGCAATCGGTTTTAATGAATAGATAGTCCATAGGAGGAAAAATGAATAAGTTTATTGTATTAATACTACTTAGTTTTTTAATTTCTTGCGCAGGCCCGAGTCGTAATGACATAAATACAATTAGGATTTTAGATAAAAAAGACCTTGAAAAATGTCAGGCAATTGATGCAGTTGAGGGATTTAATGATAAGGGGCTTGAATCTTTGGCGGTCGAGCAAGCAAAGGCAAAAGCATTTAAATTAGACGCAAATTCAATATTTATTCAAGACTCAATAGCAAATGGTGCAAATGTAAAAATAACAGGCACTGCGTATTTCTGTAAATAAGTCTAAAATAAATTATTTATTTTGAGTAATTAACGCATCGATCATTGAATGTATTTCATTTGCTTCTTCGTCAGCAAACGATTTGTCTTCAATGATTGATCGCTTGAAACAAATGGTATATCGAGAACCTGACTTATCGATAAATACCATTTGTAGTTCTTTGTTTAGATAATAATATAGAAAGCCTATTAAAATACCAATTCCATAAAATTTAAAAAATACTAGACATAGAAAACAGGCAGCTTTCCAAGGCTTGTAATATGCTAGGTAGCATTGGCTTATTTTAGTAATAGGAATTAAATTTTGAATTTTTCCATGAATCGAAGCTTGGTTAATAATAATTTTATTATAATAGATAAAAAAAGTAGTAACGGGGGTTATTTTTAAAATAGTTAATAACCATAGAACTAATCCAGCCTCCCTTCCTTTAATTTCTAAAATAGGCTCGTCTAGATTTGCTTGATCGTTTACAGTACATTCTTGTAGTACTAAAGTCATTTTTTTATTTTCCGCTATTTTTTAAAATAAGTTCTTCAATAATATTTAAAATATTATGTCCTTGCTCTTCATCAATATTAATTCCTTCAATAATGGAGCGTTTAAAGGCAATGGAGTAGACGTCCCCGCTATTTGCAACAACTGCAAGTTCTAGTTGTTTATTTAAAAAATAATAAAGGGGGCCAATTATAATTCCTAAACCAATTACAGGAAGGAATACGAAGAATAAAATTACTGCCATTTTCCAAGGTTTTGTATAGCCAAAATAAGCAGAGCATATTTGATTAGTAGGGATCATTATTTTTTTGTTTCCCTCCCATGAACCTTGGGATAGTTCAATTTTATTTGCAAAAATACTTAATGAAGTAGATGGATCAATTTTAAACAATGATAATAACCAAGATAATATGCCTTCTTCTCTTCCGTGGATAAAGACAATAGCTTCATTATTATTACTTTTTTCACTTAATTCCCATTCTTTAATTACGAGTGCCATGGTTGTTCCTTCAGTTGTGATGAGAGAAATGTTGAAAGAACTTAATGCCTCTTATTTTTAATTAGAGGCATTAAGAAGTTATCAAAACGTTAAATTAGTTTTTGCAAAATACTTGGCCATTTTTCATCGAAATAATAATACTCAAGAGTTCCTTTATCAGCATCTTTCACTTTTTCTGTATAATTTTTAGTACCGTTAGCAAATACAACCCACGCCTCATGCTCTACTGCATTTGTCTTATCGTTAATACTATAAGGATTCATTACTACATAGAGATCGTAAATTTTCTTTCCGTCTTTGTTAAATACTTCTAAGTATTTAGTGAGAGTCGGAGTGGGCGCACTTTTTGTCATGTCTACAACAGATTTTAATAGTGGATTTTGAATGGTATTCGTTGGGTATTCGGTAATTCCTGGAGTTGGAAGAAGTTTACTCTCTTGTAGATGCGTCAAGGCTTTTGCATACGATTCGGCAGTGAAGTCAATTTCCTTATATGAACCATATATTTCATTTTTATAAAAAATTTCACCCTTAAATTTTGTCATAGAAGACATTGAATTTTTTAGGGCATCTTCTCTAGAACCCATCATCGCACAAGAAGTAAGAGTCAATGCAATTAATGACATTAATAATATTCTCATTTCTACTCCTAAATGTTCAAAGTGATAATTGAGTTTTTAGAATTTTTATCAACAATGATATTTCCAAACTCTTTTTTGGCACCATTGTTTTCAACAATAATTTTGTATTCACCAGGGGATAAACTGGTAGAAGTTGCCTTGAAATTTTGAGGTAATGTTTGCCAAGAGCGCAAATCAGCCTTTTCAGACATTTCGATGCCTTTGTTGGCAGCAGTATAAGCCATGCTGGCCATTCCCATCGCAATCAAGTCGCCTTTATTTTTATTAGTGTTATAAATTGCGTATGAAGCCAATAGTGCTGCCATATGTTTGCCGGCCACGCGAAGACCTGTTTTTGTGTAAAGGGCCATGGTTTGTTGCTCAAGCGCTTGGCTCGCGATTTCACCCATTGGATTAATTAATTGCATATCGATATCTTGTACGATTTTGCCATCCATTGAAAAAATTTGAACTTTTGTTTTTGTCGGTGCTAGAGGAGGTTGAATTTCCGGCAGTTCGAAATAAATTTTAATGTCTGATGCATCTGTACTACTTAGAATTTGGGCTGCAAACGAAATAAAATTTCCATCAACAGCAGTCGCTTGAGCTTTTGCTCCACCACTGGCCAGAGGAATATCAACTTTTTTAACAGTTTTAGGATTAATCAGACCTTCTTCTAAAATGATCAGGACATTATGAGTTTTGCCCTTTTCTAAATCATTTATTCGATTGTTGATGTACGAAAGCAGGCTTCCTTGAAACGCTGTTTTAGTCACATAATCTTGTTCAACTTTATCAATTGGCATGCTTGATAATTGTGAAAAATCTTTTTTAAAATTTGCGTTCTTGTCATTGAAGCTTTTATAGATATTGTAATTTTTTAAAATTAAATCTTTTGAAGCTTTGTATAGATCTTTTGCAATTTGTAGATCAGTCGAGATTCCGGTATTCTCATGCACAAATGCGCCATAGATTTTGGCCATCAAATCGTCTTTGAATGTTACTTCTCCACCTGTTACTGACTTAATAGAGTTCAAATAAGAATCCCACTCAATTAAAATTGACTTAGCAGCTGTAACATGAAATTTTTTTTCATTATCATTGAGCACTTTTTCTGCTACTTCAATTTTTTCCAGTTTTCCTTTTTCGGCACCTTCTTTTAGCATAGTATATTTTTCGTATTTCCCAACTTTAGAAAGTTGAAGATGTGTCATTGACTGATAGAATCTAATTAGTGAGCGTTCATAGTTTTCACCATAGTAATTATCTGCAGTGTCATTCAACACAAGTGAGCCAGCTTTTTTTGAAATAGAAACAGTGAATAGCTGATCACTCAATTCTTTAGCTTCATTCAAAGTTAATAGTGCTTGATAGAAATCATGATTTAAATAAAAAACGCGCCCTTTTTCTAAAAGATTAAGTAGTTTATTGTTTTGTTCTGTCAGAAATTTTTCAGAAAGAACAAGCTCTTTCGCTTTTGCTAAATTATTTGCAGCAATATGTTTTCTAAGTTCTAATTGTACATTGTTTGAGTTTGAAGCACACGAACTTAGCAATGCCAATGCAAAACCTAAGCTTAAAATTTTTATATTCATATATCTTCCTTTTAGAGTTTGTTAATTACCAGCCAGTTTTACTTTGTTCAGAGTATTTTGATGTTTTAAATCTGATTCTTAATACTTCTTCTGCTGTTTCTAGATTAGTCATTCTTAAGTTTACAGAGTATTGCTTGATTGTTTTTCCATCGCGTGACTCGGGTTGCATTCTTACTGAGCCAAGTACTAAAACATCTGCACCAAATTGTTTACCAATACTTTTTGCTTGATTAGAATCTACCATCCCATCATTTTGATACTGAATTTCTTTAAGAAGTTTTTCTCTAGCCTCTGCATCAACTAATGTAAATTTTCCAGAATATGAAAATTCATTTAACAGCTCATCATTAATATCTCTGATTGGAAAATATGGCTCTGAAGTTTCGTTTTGAACTTCCGCAATAAAAATTTTAAGTTTTTTCTTTGAGTTTTTCAAAACTTCTTGGAAAGAAGGATGCTTTTCCATTTGTTTTACAAGATCTTTAACTGCATCTTCAGTATCGCGCTGAACCCATTTATCAGTAATTGAAAGTGCTTTTTCGTCACCCTCGTTACGATCAACTCTCTGTGCTTTAAAGCTAGAGCAACCAGTTCCAAGTAATAAAATTGTTGTTAGTACCAATAATGATTTCATTGTTTTCTCCTTGTTAATCTATTTTTAGATCAATTATTTTTTCTTTTAGTTCAGTTTTTATTTTGGGCATTGCCTTGTCGTATGATTGCGTGAAGTTTCTACCACTTTCAGTGATGGTTATATCCATTTCGCCAGTTCCTATTTTTTTTGCGGTCATAGCTGAAACTTTTATGTGCCAACTATATTTTTCAAAGCCATCAACGTTCATATATTGTTTATCGGCCAAAACCTCACCGGTTACAATATGAGTGGACTCAGGATTTCTGGTTCTTCCTCTCGTTACCTTAAAGCCTAGGTTTGATATTTCTTTTGCAAGTATTTGCTCAATGGCTTTTGGCTCATCTTCATCAAGATAGACGTGTACGATAATATTTTTAGTCGCTTCTTTTTTAGATTTAAATATCTCGCTATATTTGAAAGGTGCCTCTATTATGCTTCCGCCCAGAAATAAATATTGCTTTTCAATGTTTTCTCTTTTGAAAAAAAGCATTTCTAGTTGAACTAGGGAGGATGTAGATTTGTCATCATAGAGAGCTTTCATTTTATCATCAATTGATATGATTTCTTTGTGTAAGCTAGCGCGGATTTTAGATTTATCTAGAGAGGCTAGGGCATAATTTTTCCCATCTTCTTCATGAGTTTTAATAATCATAACACCCTGAAGAGCTGTTTTTGTAATCTGCTTAATTTCTTCATTTACAGTTTCTATTACTTTACCGCCGTCTGAACCTGTATTACTTGTAAAATTACTTGAAATTTGATTGTCAAAAATTTTAGACATTGCTAAGTTTGCATTAAGAGTTGCTGATTCTCTGTCGCTACCCTCGCCAACTGCACAAATATCTTTTTTTTCGCAGCCTTTTGAAGGATCATTTATCCATTTAGGCTTATCGGCGGCAGATATATTAATGATTAGAGTTCCAAATATTATTGGTATAATTTTCTTTAGCATGTAAATATCCTTTTTATTACTTAAAGAGTTTTTCTTTCAATTTCTTTAAATTTACAAGCTCTGTCGTATTCATCAAGATACTTTTTGAAATCTTTCGGTTTGTTTGCTTCAATTGTTTTCACATCACATTCAAAAGAGTCAGGATCAATATTATTGGTTGTTTCAAATTTTTTTACAAGTCCATTATATTTATCTAGTTCTGATTCGCGTTCGATTTTGTAGGCTTCATCCCATGTCATGACGCCTTTTTTTTGTAGATTTTGAGCAACTGATATTTTTTGTTCAAGAGCTCTAGTGTAGTCGATACAGCTACAGTAGCGGAGTTGATCTGGTGTTAATTTGGTAGCAGTGGTTTCTTTTTCATTGGCAGTCGGTGGCACTTGCGTAGTCGCATTTTCACCTGGCTCTAAAAGTCCTTTTTTTTCTTTAGAATTTGGATCTACGTAAGTCTTTTGAGCGAGTGTATTTGTTATTGCAAGAGAAAATATTGTATAAAATAAAATAGACTTCATGTTAATTTTTTCCCAATAAAGCCCTCAATATTTATTGAGGGCATTTGTTTATTTATTAAAACTATTCTTCTTCTTCTTTTTCTACTTTTACTGGCTCTTCTAATTTTGCAAATTTTTCAGACACTTCTTTTAAAATTTCATTGGTTTTAACTTTTACTTCTGGAGTTGGAATCTCTCCCAAAAGTTTTGCACGAGATCTTTCAACAGCTTTTTCTACATCTTTTTTAGACATTCTTACGACTGCGTAACAATAGTATTTTACCTTGTCTTCTTCTGCTCCAAGAGCTTCTTTATAGTTTCTTTTTTCCCAATATTTTTTCATCATCGTTACGCCAACAAGAAATGACTGTGCTTCTTGCCCTAGTTTTTCTTGCATGTATTCAGAAACATCTTCATCTGCGCCTCCTCCTTGAGTAGCCTCAGCATATGCATTTTTCATAAATTGAGCAATTTCAGCAGCGATATGAGCAGTTGCTCTTGCTTCTGCAGATTTTTCGCATAAACGTTGTGACTCATTTGATGATTCATTGATAAAATAGCGATTCTTTTTTCTTTCATCGCTAGATTTTTCAACTTTTGAAGGGTCTTTTAACCATTCAGGTAACTGCTTATCTGATGCGTCGACAAGTTCATAGTCTAACTTAAATACTCGATCGGCAGCTACAGGAGCTTTATCTTCCTCTTTTTTTGAGTTATTTGCACAGCTTGCAAATACTAGTGTTGTTGCCAATGATAACGTAATAATTTTTTTCATGTGAACTCCTTTTTTCCTAACTGTTTTCTTTTTTCCAGTTTTCCCAAGTATTATTTTCGTCTAATTTTTTTTGATTCCATTGATGTTCTTGTTCATTTTTATAATTGTTCCAGGACTCTTCGATGGTATTTATTAAATCATTCTGAGAATTTAGATTTTTTGATGGATCGAGATTGAAATTTATTTTTTTCTCAAAACCAAATATCCTAGGTTTTAAATTTTTAATTTCGATATTATTCATTACAGACATGTTATCCCTAACGGCTATAGAGTCTTTTGAATTTTTGGCAATATATTCAACCTCTCCTTCTTGTACCGAAAGTGTGGTTTGTGGTTGCTTGCCTTGATATACGAATAATGTTGTTCCTCTAATTCCCATTGATGCATATTTAGTTTTAATGTGTACTTTCGATTTTTTTTGATTTTTCAAATGATTTTTAATTTTATTAATTAACAGTGTGCCGAAATCAATTTCGATATTTGTGTCATATGCTAACTGATTATCGTCAAGTTTGATTTGTGAATTTTCTTCTAGTTTTATGGTGGCATTTGTTAGAGACAAGACCGCAAGTGAAGCAGGGCCAACCCTAATGACATCATTTTTTTGAATGAGGTCGCTTTTTTTCACGGCTAAAGATGAGCCGTCTCTTTCAATCGAGACGAGACCTTTTGTAAAAGCAAACTTCCCAATAGATGCATTGGTCAAAAAGGGTAGTAATAGGATAAGGCCAATAATTGAATTTTTAACAAACATTTTGCATATCTTAATTTTTCTGTCTAAATATTTACGTTTTATGATGCCCTAGTTTCGGTTATTGTCGATATAAATTTAAGACAAGAAATCATGTCTCAAGCTTAACTGATTTAAACGGTTTTGTATTAGACAGACATAAGTTATCAACTTTAATATTGCCACATTGGTTTATTCGAGAAACAATTAATTGTTAATCTTATAACCGGGATGTATCAATGAAAATGAGACCGATTCAAGGTGCAATATTTTTTGCCCTAACACTTGGGCTTGGCTTAAGTGCAAATGCTAAAACATTCGTATTTTGTTCTGAAGGAAGTCCAAGTTCGTTTGGACCACAAATCGTAACAGATGGGGCATCAATCGATGCATCAGCTCACCCTGTATTTAATCGTTTAGTAGAATTCCAAGAGGGATCTACAAAAGTAATTCCAGGTCTTGCTGAAAGTTACACTGTTTCTAAAGACAAATTAACTTACGTTTTTAAACTTAGAAAGGGAGTTAAGTTTCACACAACTAAAAACTTTACTCCAACACGAGATTTTAATGCAGACGATGTTGTTTTTTCAGTTGAAAGACAAAGAGACGCGAATCATCCTTTCCATAAAATTGGCGGTGGATCCTATGAGTATTTCGATGGTATGGAAATGGGTAAAATCATTAAAAGCGTAAAAGCTATTGATCCATTAACTGTTGAGATGACTCTTTCTCAACCAGAAGCACCATTTGTTGCTAACATGGCGATGCCTTTTATGAGTATTCTTTCAAAAGAGTATGCTGATAAATTAGCTAAAGAAAATAAAAAAGATATGATCGATAAAGAGCCAGTGGGAACTGGACCATTTGTATTTCAATCTTATGTGAAAGATACAATTATTCGCTATCAAGCTCATCCTCAATATTTTGGACCACGTGGAAATATTGAAAAATTAATTATTGCAATCACAACAGATCCTTCAGTTCGTTACCAAAAACTTAAGGCCGGTGAATGTCATATGATTAATGAACCAAGCCCAACAGATATCGAAGATATGAAGAAGAACCCAAAGTTTACAGTAATGGAAGCTGCGGGACTTAACGTTGGATATCTTGCAATGAACGTAACAAAAAAGCCGTTTGATAATATCAATGTTAGAAAAGCAATTAGCCATGCTCTAGATCGTGCTTCTTATATCAAGGCAATTTATATGGGGAATGCAACTGTTGCTAAAAACCCAATGCCACCGACAATTTGGTCATATGATGAGAGTACAAAAGATTATGATTACAATATTGCAAAAGCAAAAGAGTACTTAAAGAAAGCAGGAATGCCTAATGGTTTTGAAACTGAACTTTGGACTCTACCTGTTTCTCGTCCATACAACCCAAATGGAAAGAAAATGGGTGAACTTATGCAAGCAGATCTTGCTAAAGTTGGTATCAAAGTGACACTTAAAACCTTTGATTGGCCAACATATTTAGCAAAATCTAAAAATGGCGAACAAATCATGATGCAAATGGGTTGGACAGGTGATAACGGGGATCCTGATAATTTTTTAAATACTTTATTAGGTTGTGCTGCGGCAGAAAATGGATCTAACTATGCTCGTTGGTGTGATAAAAAATTCAATGATGTAGTTTCTGAAGCGAGACAAGCAACTGACATCAAAAAGAGAACTGAGTTGTATAAAAAAGCTCAGAAGATGTTTAAAGAAAATGCTCCATGGGTAACTATTGCGCACTCAAAAGTATTTAAAGTAATGGATAAAAAAGTAAAAGGTTTCAAAGTTGATCCATTAGGGTCAAATCGTTTTGTAATGGTAAAAATGGACTAATTAAAATGTTTAAATTCTTTTTAAAGAAGTTAACTGATGTAATCCTCACACTTGTGGGGATTACTTTTTTATGCTTCATCCTTATTCGTTTAATCCCAGGGGATCCCGTTCTTTTACTAATTGGTGAAAAGAGTGTGAGTCCAGAAGTTTATCAAGAAATGAAACACAATCTTGGCCTAGATAAGTCTATGCCAGAACAGTTTATTCATTTTGCCAAAGGAGCCTTAACTGGTGACCTTGGAACTTCCATAGTTTCTAAAAATTCGGTATGGGATGAATTTAAAGAAAGATTTCCCGCAACAATTGAGCTTGGAATGGTTGGGCTATTTGGAGCAACCATACTTGCAATCCCTCTAGGGATTATCGCCGCACTTAAGCGCAATTCATTTCTTGATTATACTCTTATGGGTTCATCTTTAATTGGATTTTCAATGCCTATTTTTTGGTGGGGACTTCTTCTAATTCTTGTTTTCTCAGTTCATTTGGGGCTCACTCCTGTATCAGGAAGAATCGCCATTGAATTTGATATTCCAAATTGGACGGGATTTTATTTAATCGACACACTTCAAAGAGATGTTATCGCAGAAAATGGCTTTGCTCCTTTTTGGAGTGCGGTAAAACATTTAATTTTACCAAGTATTGCCCTCGGAACAATTCCATTAGCGATATTATCGCGAATGACCAGATCGAGTTTACTAGAAGTGCTCGGCGAAGATTTTGTAAGAACGGCAAAAGCTAAAGGATTATCTCCTTTTAGGGTAGTTGGAATTCATGCTCTTCGAAATGCATTAGTTCCAATTGTTACTACTTTTGCACTTTTATTTGGAACTCTAATTACTGGTGCCATACTAACAGAAAGTATTTTCTCATGGCCTGGAATTGGAAAGTGGATAGTGCAATCGTTAACGTCTCGCGATTATCCAGTTATTCAAGGTGGAGTTTTAATTATTTCCTTTGTTATCGTTATGACTAACGTTGCAGTGGATTTTATTTATGTCATCTTGAATCCAAAATTAAGAAATAAAATTTAATAAATCGGAATTTCATATGGAATTTATTTTAGATATTTGGAGTGAATTAAAAAAAAATAAAGGAGCAGTCGCCGGACTGATCCTTATCTGTTTTTTCACTTTAGTAGGTTTATTTGCTCCTATCGTTAGTCCCCATGACCCAACTCTTACTAATACCGATTTTTTGCGATTACCTCCTTCTTTTTCTGGTGGCAATAGTTCTTATTTTTTTGGAACAGATGATCTGGGAAGAGATTTATTAAGTCGTCTGATCTATGGCGCAAGAATTTCAATGATGGTGGGTTTTTTAGTAGTTCTATTTTCAACTTTAATTGGAACGATTTTAGGATTAGTTTCTGGATTTTATGGTGGAATCATTGATCGCGTTGTTATGCGCCTTATGGATTTTATCATGGCACTTCCGTCAGTTCTTTTTGCAATTGTTGTTGTTTCAGTATTGGGGCCTGGAATTTTTAATGCTGTAATTGCAGTAACAATTGTGGTGTTACCGAGTTTTGTACGTCTTATTCGTGCCCAAGTTCTTCAGGAAGTAAATAAACCCTATGTTCAAGCCGCAAGACTTTATGGTTCAAGTAATTTCAAATTAATGTTTAAAGAGATTTTACCAAATTGTGTAGCTCCTTTAATTGTTCAAGGGACACTAGGTTTTTCAGATGGAATATTAAATACAGCGGCCCTTGGTTTTTTAGGCTTAGGTGCGCAAGCTCCCATGGCAGAATGGGGAACAATGTTATCTGATGCCAGATCATTTATAGAGTCGAGTCCATGGCTCGTGACTCTTCCTGGTATTTGCATTCTTTTAGTTGTACTTGGATTTAATCTTTTTGGTGATGGCTTAAGAGATGCTCTTGATCCTCGTTTAAAAAAAGGTAGATAAGAAATTATGCCAAACTTACATGAAAACAATCAGGAAAACATACTTGAAGTTAAGAATCTAGATCTCTACTTCCATGGTCCAAAACATGATCATGATCTTCATGCTCTTCGTGGGATTTCTTTTGAAGTAAAGCCAGGAGAAATTTTAGGAGTAGTAGGAGAGTCAGGTTCTGGAAAAAGTATTACAAATCTTGCGATAATGGGATTGCTTCCAAAAGAAACCAAAATTACTTCCGACAATGTTGCCTTTAATGGTGATTCAATTGATTTAAATAATGAAAAAAGTTTTAAAAAATTTCGTGGAACCGAAGTCGCAATGATTTTTCAGGATCCCATGACTGCCTTAAATCCCTTTTTAAAAGTCGGATATCAGTTAATGGAACCACTTACTATTCATATGAAAATGAATAAGTCTGATGCTAAAAAACGTGCTCTTGAATTAATGGAAAAAGTTGGAATTTCTAGTCCGGATAAAAGGTTTGATCAATACCCATTTGAACTCTCTGGTGGTATGGCCCAAAGAGTGATGATCGCTATGAGCTTAACAACGAACCCAAAGCTTTTAATTGCCGATGAACCAACCACTGCCTTAGACGTTACAATTCAAAAGCAAATTTTAAATTTAATAAAAGATTTAAAAGTAAAAGAAAAGATGAGTGTTATCTTAGTTACCCATGATTTAGGTTTAGTTGCAGAATACGCAGATCGTATTCAAGTTATGTATGCGGGAGAAATTGTTGAAAGTGGAAAAACTCAAGATCTTATAGATCATCCAAAGCATCCTTACACAGAAGCTCTATTAAAATCTCGTCCTGAAGGCGGAGGTTTTAAGCCAAAAGAAAATCTAATAAGTATTTCAGGTGTTGTTCCGATGTTAAATATTAGACCCCAGGGTTGTCAGTTTGCACCTCGATGCACTTATGCAGATGAAAAATGCACAATGAATGCACCAGCGATTATAAATAACGTTAGATGTATTAAACCACTTTAGGAAATGAGTTTTTAAATATGAATTCAATTTTAGAAATTAAAAATCTTTATAAAGAATATAATGTTAAATCAGGAATATTTTCTAAAGAAATAAATCTTCCAGCACTTCGAGATATTAGTTTATCTCTAGAACCAGGTAAAACCTTGGGGATAGTAGGGGAGAGTGGTTGTGGTAAATCAACACTCGCAAAAGTTTTAACATTAATTGAGAATTTAAAATCAGGCGATATTAGTCTTGCTGGAACTGCTCTGGTTGCTAGTGAAAAGATATCTCAGGAGTTTCAAAGAGATTGGTACCAAAAAATTCAAATGGTTTTCCAAGATCCCTACCAATCATTAAATCCTAGAAAAAGAGTTTGGGAAATAATCGCTGATCCAAAAATGGTGAACGAAAATTTATCTAAAGAGAAAGCTAAAATTGAGGCCATCAATATGATGGAGAAAGTGGGACTAAGAAAAGAATTGGCAGAGCGCTACCCTCATCAATTCTCTGGTGGGCAAAGACAAAGAATTGGAATAGCCCGTGCATTAATGTTAAGGCCCAAAGTATTAATCTTAGATGAGCCAGTTTCAGCACTTGATGTTTCAGTTCAAGCACAAGTTTTAAATCTATTATTGGAACTTCAGCGAGAAATGAATTTAAGTTACTTGTTCATTTCTCATGATCTCTCTGTTGTTCAGCACGTTTCAGATCAAATCTTGGTTATGTACTTAGGTGAGGTTGTGGAATATGGTCCAAGAGATGAAGTGTTTAATCATCCAAAACATCCTTACACAAAAATGCTTTTAGCTTCTGCGCCTAAAGTTAAAGGAAGTGAGTCTAAAGAAGAGATTGAAGTCCTTGGTGAAATCCCATCACTTTTTGATCTTCCAACTGGTTGTGCCTTTAAAAGCCGGTGCCCATACGCTGATAATCAATGTAATTCAAAAATTGAAATGCGAAAAATTGGAAGCACTAGTGTGCGTTGTGTGAAGGCTAGGTAAAGTAATTTAGCACAGAAACAACTTGAAGCTTTTTTTTATCTTCTGCTGAGTCCCAATTGAAATAATTGTTTTGAGATTTTAGCTCTTTTAAAATTTCTTTGGCCAAGTAAGTTTTTCCAGATTGTCTTGGGCCACCAATGAAAACCATCTTCTTTTTAAGGTCTTGAAGAATTGGCTTGTAAATTGTTCTTTTCATGAGTACTAACCTTAGAAATAAAGCATTATACGGATCAAGCAATTCACTTTGATATGGCTATTTTAACATGCATGTTAAAATAGACTTGAATGCAATGTTGACTTGATAAATATATGGCCAATACTTGAATTTTGAGTAAACATCAAAATGACTATTTATTAAGTCCGCACTTTTGGAATCAGATGTGAAAGATTTAGTGACTATTGTTCCTATTTCTGGAATTCATCCAGGAGTTGTTAAAGCTTTGAAATATGCCTGTTCAATAAGTCATGACGTGCGAGTTGTTTATATTGATATCGATAAAACTCAAACTGAGAAAATAGAAAAATCATGGGCGACTTTTGGATTGGGGGTTAAGTTAAATATTGTCCATTCACCATTTAGGTCAGTGCTTTTTCCTTTGTTAAATTACATTGACACTGTTAAGGGTGAAGTTCAATCAGATATGATTACAGTGGTAATACCAGAGTTTGTTACCAAAAAATGGTATCATCAGTTTCTACATAACCAAATGACTTTCGTTCTTAGAACTATGTTAAGACTTAAGCCTGGAATTGTAGTGACATCAGTTAGATATCATTTGTAATCAATGTTAAAAGGGAAGTAGATTTTCAGCTTTTTCTTTGAGTGTGAGGGTTGGGGGCTTAGAATTAAGCGTCTCACCCTTAATCACTTTCTCATATAGTTCTAGATATTTTTTACTGTATTGGTCAATTGCAAAAGTTTTTTCAGCGTAGGAACGAATTTCAGCTCTATTAAATTGTTTTTTATTTTCTCTAACTAAGGATATGAGCTGTTCCTTATTTTCTGCGATAAAACCCACTTCTGGCTTAATCAATTCTGGAAGGCTTCCATATTTTGAACCAATCACGGGAAGACCATAGGCCATGGCTTCAATGACAGCTATGCCAAAGGGTTCAGGCCAGCGAACTGGAAATAATAAGCAATCGGCATTTTTTAAAAGTTCTAATTTCTTTTCACCCCCAATTATTCCGTGAGAATGAATATAACGAGAAAGTCCCCACCATCTTCCACCAGCGACATGAAGGTGTTTATGATTTTTTCTACAGGCTTCTACACAATGTTTTAGGTTTTTAACTTTCCACGAGGCTTTTGCCAAAAATAAAAAATGATCCCATTGTAATTTCTTGTTTAATATTTCTTCAGTTATGGGATATTCATCAAAATCAAGAGCGTTGTAAATGTAAGCAGTGGCATTATGAAGTTTGGCATGTGCCTTAGAAACAAAAACTGAATTATCTGTAAAAACTTCTCCTGGTTTTCCATTTCCATGAACTGTATTTATGGTTGGAATGTTAATGGGTACTTTAAAATTATAATTTAGATGAATAATGTCTGTGTCTTTTGGAATGAGTTCAATCCAGTTCTCAGCTTGATTAGAATCTTCCTTTATGTGAATAATTCCATATTTTTCAACATCACTAGAGCTTGGGCCGATAAAATAAACAGTATGACCAAGACGAGCGAGTTCTTTCATATGCCAAAATACAATACGCTCTGTACCACCGTAACCGTGAATAGGTAAAGCTGTATGATGCTGAATCGCTATTTTCATGGTTTTTTACCTTGCTGGATTTCATGGAGCTTGGCATATTTTAACATTGCAGCTAGAGCATTAATAAAACAAATGATGAAGCCATACCGACCATCTAGAAAGCCTCTTTTAAAAAAATAGTCGCGAAAAAATTTGAATATTGGTCGCGTAACAATTTGAAAAAGATTCGCACGTTTTCCTTTATCAAAAGCAGCCTTTGCGGCGATAGAGGTAAATTTATTAGTTTGATTCAAATGCGAAGAAATTGAATCATAGCTATAATGAAGTAAATCGCCATTTAAGTGAATAATCGGAGTATCTACTTTTAGTGTTAAAATATCATGAGGATTTATTCCCATCCATCTTGCAAAATTCTTGTTAACTAATCTTAACTTTGTATCTGGATACCAACCACAATGATAAATCCATTGATCTACGTAGTGGGTTAAGCGATGAAATGAATAGGCATTTGCCCTGAAATTTCTTTTAGCATCTTTAATGCTTTGTAAAAGTTCAGGAGACAGAGCTTCGTCAGCATCTAGGGAAAGTACAAATTCGTGAGTAGTCTGGTCTAGAGCAAAGTTTTTTTGCTCAATATAGCCGAGAAAGGGTTGAGTAATGAATTTAAGACTTGTTTTATTAGAAAACTTTAAGGCAATTTCTTCTGTTTTATCTGTAGAGACAGAGTCTACTATAACAATTTCATCGGCAATTTGAATGACAGAATCCAAGCATCTTTGGATGTTTTTTTCTTCGTTATAAGTTATAATTGCTACAGAGAGTTTAAACATGTTTCAACCTAAAACTATATTTATTGCCAAAAATAGGGCCCTCGGCGATGCCATTATGGGTCTATCTACGGTTCAGTATTTTAGAGATCTCTATCCAGAGAGTACCATCATTTATGGTGTTCCTCAATGGACTGCAAAAGTTTTTGAAGAAACTAAAACAGCTGCCGATTTTATTTACCCGTTAAAAATGAACACTTTAAATGAGATTATTGATCTTTGGAGTGATCTATTGAATTTTAATGTGGATATGATCCATGAAATGCACCAAAGTGGAAGGGGACAAAAAGCATTTTCTACCTTCTGTGCGCTAAAAAAAATTCCCTATACAGCTCATAATCATCATAAAAAATCAGGAACATCTGTATTAGATCAAGGGGTAATAAAGCCACTTATTCAAAGAGACTTGGATGGGGTTTATTCCTTTTGGGGAAAAATAGCGAAGATACCAGATTATATAAATTATCCTCCTGATATGAGGGTAAAAGATCTAGGTTCTAAAAAACGAATCATTTTTGGAGTTGTTGCAACGAGGGAAACAAAAAAATGGCCACTTAATTATTTCAAACAACTTGCCGAACTAATTTTTCAGCACAATCCATTTATTGAAATTGTCATTCCGCTATCGACCTCTAAAGCTGACTTAAGGTTAAAAAATGAGATCCAAGAATTATCTTTTCCGAAGAATACAAAAATTGTTCATTGGGATTTAAGCAAGCTTGCGAGCGAGTTTAGTGGAAGCATATGTTATATTGGTAATGACACCGGGATAAAGCATTTATCAATTGCAGTAGGGGTAAGAACAATAACTTTTTTTGGAGCTGAACCTCCTAATGAATGGCATCCATATGATTCAGCAAAGCATCAGTATTTTTACCGCGAGAATTTACCGTGTCGAACAAGGAATCATCATTTCTGTGGGCTGCAGGTTTGCGATTTAAGTAGCGATGAATACAATAAATGCTTGACCAAAATACTCCCTCAAGAGGTTTATCAAGAAATTAATAGATCTTTCTTGTCGGATTTTTTCTAGGTTTTATTTTCCCTAAGAAGAATGCCACAACAAAAATTACTATAATGAAAGAGTTCTGAAAATAACAGAATTGTAAGAGATTTGTGTAATTAGGAGATTGTGATGAAAAGATTGATGTGGATATTTATCCTGGTTAATTTCGTAGGGTGTGCTAATTGGAAAAGTGAGCATAATGAGCAACGTGAAATTGCCAGTACCAATGTATCACCAGATGCACTTTTTTCACCTTTTGAAGGAGAAGAAGCCTTTAAACGGACCTACGAGATCATTGCTAGTGCTAAAAAATATGCTCATATTTCAGTTTATAGCTGGAGCGATAGTGGTTTAGATCAAGCAATAGAAAATGCATTGAAAAATGGGGCAAAAGTTAGAGTGGTTTTGCATCCTGATCTTAAAGATTCAAAAAAGGTTATAGATGTAGTACCAAAATTAGAAAAAATGGGTGCAGAATTTAAAATTGCAGCAATGAATATGCACGAGAAATTTTCTCTAGTGGATGATGTCGCCGTTGTGAACACATCTGCAAATTTTTCAAATGGAGCAAAAAATAAATATTCTGAAAACTTTGTCTATCATGAGCTTTCAAAAGATAACTCGGAAGCCTTAAAATCATTATTAAAAGAATTTAAAAAAGAATTCGTAATTCTATGGAACTCTGGGAAAGATGTAATTTCTAATGGGGAGTCAATTGCAGAAGCACTTCCAGATTCAGGTGAAGAGCACGTACCAGCTGTTAAAAGTTCAATGTCGTTATACTCTAGTTCAATGAACTGGAATATAGTTGCTAATAAACCAACTTCTCAGGGCCATAAAATCGGTAAGTATATTTCACTAAAAGCTAAAACATATCCTAACTCTAACGAGCAAACCTGGGTGGTGAGAGATGTTTTAATTAAACATATCAATGAAGCACAGAAAAATATTTATCTATCTCTTAATCACTTTAATATTAGAGCCGTTTCGGATGCTTTGATAGAAGCAGTTAAGCGTGGAGTTGATGTAAAATTAGCAGTGGATAATCAAGAATATAAATCAAAGCCAAATGATTTAGAGATGACTCCACAATTTGTACAAGATTGGTATGCATTAAAAGGAAAAAAAAATTCTCCCCCAGTGCGTGTAAAATACTATTCACATGAGCCATCACCAAGGAGTTGGTTACTAAATCATCATAAATTCGTTTTAGTTGATTATGGAGTGACCGGAAAAACAGTTCTTCTTTCTGGGTCATATAATTTATCAAGAACAGCTGAGCAAAATCAATTTGATAACTTAGTTGTGTATAAAGGTGATCAACACAATGATCTTTTTGAAGATTTTTATGGTGAATTTGAAAATCAATGGTATTGGAACAGGCCGAAAGATATAGCAAAATCTGAAATGATTCAACAATTTTATGAAGTGAAAGGTGGATCTTATCCAATACACGTTGCAGAAGCTGTGTCCCTATCTTGGGAAGAAGTAATAAATCTTCGATCTGAAGTGAACAAGAAAGCTCCAGGAATATTTTCTGGATTAACTAAAAATCGCGACTGCATGTATTATGATCCTGGAAAAAAATCATATTGGGCATGTCCAGGTAAATAAAAAATTAAGGAATCAAAATGAGAATATTGTCTAAAACGGCATTATTAATAATACTAGCACTCCTTTTAGAGGGGTGCTCTTTTTTTAAAGGCCCTACAAATCTTGAAACTGTTAAATTAGATTCAAGATTACCAGCCTCAGAAATATCAGATTTTATTCTTAATGAAAAAGGTTTGTACCCAGAAAGTTTGATAGGTAAAAATCAAATAGTGCCTGGAAAGATCTCCATTTTTTTTAATCTGCCACCATATATTAGCCCTGGTGGAGTGGGGTTAACGGAGGCACTAATTTCACATATTAAATCTTCGAAAAAATCTATTAAAATGGCCGTTTTTCAATTTAACCAAAAAGAAGTTTTTGAAGAATTGAAAAATGCCGTATCACGAGGAGTTCAGGTTTTTGTCTCTACTGATTTATGCTATAGCGGCAAAAGTGGTTACAGTGAATATTTTGAAGATCTCAGAAATCATTTAGCTCTCAATGGACAAAGTGCAACCCAGGTGCTGGATGATGGAACACCTAGTTGTGAAACAATGTTTAATCATAATAAATACTTTATTTTTGACGATGAAATCGCTTGGTTTGGCTCATTCAATCCAACAAATCATGGCTCAGTAGAAAATGTAGAATTAGCAATAAGTTTAAAAGATAAAGAA
Source organism: uncultured Bacteriovorax sp. (assembly GCA_964456675.1). Classification (GTDB taxonomy): domain Bacteria; phylum Bdellovibrionota; class Bacteriovoracia; order Bacteriovoracales; family Bacteriovoracaceae; genus Bacteriovorax. The sequence continues at coordinate 20,671 of CAYWBR010000012.1, forward strand.
GCAGTAAAAATTTTAAATCTTGATTTTGAACAGTTAATTTCAGGAAACACAAAAGTAAAGAAAAAGGGAGTTTATAAAGTAACCGAAAACTCCGCTGATTCAATTCGCGCTTTAGACGATGCGGAAATTAAATCATTAATTCAAAAAGGCGTGAAAGTCACATATCCAAGCGTAACGGTGAATGGTCATTCATTTGAGTTTATATTATCACCAAAAGTTAAAAGCTTAACTAGGATAGTAGAGGAAGTGTATAGCTCTAATAAAGAAATCCTATTTTCATCTTTTGCGATAGCTGATCAAATGCTGATTTCTTCAATTATAAACAAGTATCACGGTAAAAATATTTCGCCGGTTTTGCTATTGCCGCACCCAGGAGAGAACTCTGGCGTGGTCGTTCGAAAAAATGGATTACAGGATACTGGAAATGAAGAAATAATAGATGAAGCAACTAAAAAACAATTTCAACAAAATATTAAGTATGATCTAGAGGCGACACTGAAATCTAGTAAAAACTATCTTACCCCCAAGGGCGAGCTAAAAGGTATTTTTCGATATTTCTATCCAAAAAATGCATCAATTAAAAAAGTATTCGTTGAGGGGATTTTTAATAATAAGGTAATTGAGGAAGAAAATACAAAAGGGAGACTTGAAAGTGCCGGAGTAAAACTTTTTCAATCAAATTTAAATGGAGAGTTACATAATAAACTTTTTCTTATTGATGAAAATGTGACAATTTTCGGTTCTCATAATTTTAGTCAGTCTGCAGAAAATTCTAATGATGAATTAACGGTTATTGTTAAAAGTTCAAGTGTAGCTAGGTTTTTGAAGCAGGAACTTTATGAGAAAACAAAATTTTTCTCTATTCCAACTCATGAAAGCGTAAAGATTCCAACCATTGCAATTACTGAAATAATGAGTGAATCGCCATACCAGTTTAAGCAAGTTAAAAGATTAGTGGATGCTGGAGAATATGTAGAGATTTACAATTTTGGAGACAGAGAAATAAACTTATTTGGCTTTAGGCTTGATGATAGATTTTTTCCATCACGGGATGGTGAAACGATGGAGTTGAGCTCTAACCCTGGGTTCTCTGGTGATTTAGTTGGATTCGTGCCAAACACGGAAACTTTGAAAATTGGCCGAATTGTTTATGATCCCAAAAGGACCATATTAAAGCCAAAGCAAAGTGCTCTCATTGTTGGTAAGTATTTCCATGAGTCTTATTATAAAGAAAATTTTGAACGAGCTTTTAAAGAAAAATTTGGACGGGCTCCTTTAAAGTCAGATTACCCTATACTCTTAACTTATGGAGCACATTTTTCATCAGTAATTGGAGATAGTACAACAGGATTAAAATCAAGAGATAAGATTAGCCTTTATCATGTTGATAACTATAGTGTGGTAGACAGATTTGAATTTCCTGAAGTTCAATCAGCGAGTGGAAATGTACTTGAGAGGCACACCACTGATGAAGAATTACAAAAAATATATAATCAAAAAATTAATAACTCTAGAGAGGAATCATTACAATTTTATTTGAAGAATGGAACTTCTCAAATTGATAATTTCTATGGACTAACTTCTGGTTATTCAAAGAAAGAGCATTGGAAATTAACAAGTATTAAATCTAGTTCACCTGGTGTTGTATCTTTTAGTTCAAGAAAAATTGCCAGTAATCCATCACTAATTACAATACAAGGTGAAATTGCAGATCCGGATTCGAATACATTTAAAAAAGCTTACATTGTAATTGAAGATGGAAGAATAAAAGAGGTATCAAGTAATATTCCTTTATATGCACCTTCTCCAGTGGTGAAAGAAGTTCTTATTTATCCAGGATTGATTGATGGGCATAATCACTTAAAGTATAATTTTTTCCCTCTTTGGGTGACCAATAAATATTATAATAATCGCTATGAATGGCCACTTGTTTCAAGTTATACAAAAGGAATAAAGGAAGTATATAAAAAAGTTTATACAGAAATTCCAGAGTGTTTATCTCTAGTTGACGAAGATGCAAAAAATAAGTGCCTGGCAAATGCACGTTGCGATGTCTTGCGTTTTGGGGAAATTAAAGCACTATTAGGTGCAACAACGTCTCTGCAAGGATCGACTTCTTTTGATGAAACATCAAGCGATATTACATTCCGCGGATTAACTCCATATTACATAGGGTCTGGCAAAAAGAAGTCACTTTCTAAAGCTAGAGTTTTAGAAAACATGCTGGATGAATGTACTCAAGACGGAGTCCAAAACTTAGAGCGAATAACTTTAGATGGTAGTGATACCATACGCTCAACAGCGCAACCTATTACATCTGAAGCATTTGGTACTCATAATATTGGTAATGAAAAATTTAAGTCATCAGGTGCTTCTAAGTTAAAAGAAGAATATTTAAATCAGCAAAGTTTTGTTAGTAATAATCCTGAAACGTGGAAAGAAAAGACTAGGGCTTTTTATGTACACTTAGGAGAAGGGGTTGATCAATCTTCTCGTGATGAGTGGATGATTTTAAATAAACTAGGTCTATCGATGTATCAAAGTGTGGTTATTCATGGACTAGGATTTAATGAGTCGGATGCTCTTGATATGGCATCTCAAAATGTTCCTATGATATGGTCTCCAACTTCAAATGCTTTACTCTATAAACAAGTTGCAAAAATATCAGCAATGAAAAAAGCTGGAGTATTAATTGGTCTTGGAAGTGACTGGTCGCTGAGCGGAACAAAGTCAATGTTGTATGAATTAAAAGTGGCAAAAAAAATTAATGAACGTCTTTTAAAAAATGCTTTGACCGATCATGACCTTTTTAAGATGGCGACAGTGAACAATGCTAAAATCGCAGGTCTTGGAAGTTATCTTGGGAAAATTGATAAAGGATATTCTGCAGATTTCTTTTTGGTGGAAAAGAAGTATCAAAAATCTAATCCTGCTGAAACGCTTATGCAATTGTCTGAATCTAGAATTCATTCAACATGGGTTAAAGGCGCTCCACAATCAGGTGAATTAAAAACATTAGAGTCTCTTGTTAATGACTTAGGTCTAAATATGAATGTTTTAGATTTGTCTTCCATTGACAATTCATCTTGTGAAAGAGCGATGGGATTTACTACGTCAGAGCAATTATATAAAGGTTTATTAAAAGTTATCTCACGCTATAAATCTGCTATGGCCACAATAAACCCGAAAATTAAAGCAGACTTAAATTTAGAATTTTCCAATGTTGATAGTTTTTGCCAAGAAAAAGATCAGAAAGCGCTAGAGTTAACTTATAAAGCGTTAGGAATTTAACCCCTACTTACATGTAGGGGTTATCTCCAGAAGCATGATCCGTTAGGTCAACAACTTCTGTAATGTTTGGAAAATTTTTTTTCACTAATTGTTCAATACCATCTTTTAAAGTTAGTTTTGAACTTGAACATCCCTGGCATCCGCCGTGAAGACGAACAAATAGTTTATCGTTGTCTAAGTCTACAATTTCAATATTACCACCATGTGAAGCAAGGCTTGGTCTAATTTGTTCATCAAAAAGTATTTCGATTTTTCGTATCATGTTTAACACCTTTATTACGTTGTTCTAAAAACGATTGGTTAATAATTCTAACTGGCCTAATGCTGCAAACAGAGCATGCTCAACTCTTAAGACCGATTTTGAAATAGTGGCAGGCGAAAAATTATTGTCAGTAAAATAATTTAAATCGTCTTTTATAAAACCTCTTTCCGGCCCAATTGCTAAGACGATCTTAGGTATGTCCTCGGTGTTAGCGAGACTGCTAAAATCGGGTAGAGGGAGTTTTGAAAATTTTTTTGCATTATGAAAATCTAAAACAAATTTATATTCATAATTTTGGTATAAATATGCAGGATTGAATTTGCTTAACTTGATTGATGGCAAGTTAAAGTATCTTGCAGATTGCGCTAGGCCATCGGTTAAAATATCACCGACGTCATCGGTGTAAATTTTAGAGGATAAGTAGCTTTTTTCAGATAGCGTTGCGTTGAAAATGTTAAATTCCCTTACGCCAAAAGTTGTTCCGTGTTCGAGAACTTTTTTCATCGTCTGTGGCCTTGAGGCACCTATTATGATGTCAATCCATGGCGTAGCAATTAACGGAGCTTGATCTGTATTTACAATTTGAAATTGAATTTCTGATTGAGTTGCATAGAGAATTTTAGCAAAATATATTCCTTTTTCTAAAATTGTAATTTTAAAAATACGGGCACTGTTTTCAATTGAATCAAGACGGTTTTTTATTAACACATTTTGAAGGTGAGTATAAATTTTTAATGAGGAAACTGTTAGTTTCTCGCCTTCTCTTTTTAATATAGCTTCAGGATTAATGATCAGTGAGTTCATTTTTTTACTAATATTGTTTTTATGTTTTTTTATTTTTCCCATATTTTAAACACTTAGTCACCTTCAGAATTTAACTTGTTTGCAGAAAGGGGAATGCATTTAAGAGACTGAATTCAGGAGGTAGTTTTGATTAGTGATATTTTCCAGATTAGAAATTTAGAGCTTTTTTTTAGTAAATATGGAGAGGTAATTCTAGTTGCCCCAACGGGAGCTGGGAAAACCACGTTTCTTCTGGAGTTGTTTGAGAAATCCGATCAATCAATATTGTACTTGTCGCCATTAAGAGCACTGGCCGATGAGTGCTATGCGCGTGTTGAGGGAAGATTTGGTAAGGCAAAGGCCATAAGGATAAATAAGAGTGAGCATTTTGAGAAATTTTCAAATGATCTCGAAAAGTATAAAAAACGATTTGCAGTGGCAACTATTGAGCATATCCATAATGGATATTTAGAACATTTAGCAAAAAGTAGCTCAAGACTGGTGATTATATTAGATGAATCTCATTTGGTTTTTCATTGGGGGCAAGGATTTAGACCTCATTTGTATGAATGTTATTATGAAATACGAAGTCTATGTTTTAAATTAATATCACTAACGGCAACATTATCAGATGAACAAAGTGTACTATATAAAGAATATGTAGAGTTAATTGATGAAGCAACATTAGTTGTTAATTTAGGAAATTATGGACTAAAAACACTGCCCCAAAAAATTAATTTTTATCATGAGACACAAAAAAAATATATCTATAAAGATTTTTGGAGAAAACTTAATAGTAAAAAAAACAATGAAACATTTTTAGTATTTGTCGCTTTTAGAAATGAAGTAGACGAATTGATAGAAATATTAAAACGGCAGGGGGTATGTGCGATTGGTTGTGTTAGTGGGGAAGTTGATCGATTTAAAAATGATCTTTTAAACATTGAGAACAATAAAATGAATCCTGATGTAATTGTTGCCACAACATGCTTGAGTCATGGTGTAAATCTACCAAGCTTGTCTGCCGTTTTTCTTTTTTACCCGATTCAGCATCGTGACTTTTGGGTGCAAATGGTTGGTAGAGCGGGAAGACGAGGCGAAACATTTGAAGTTTATGAAATGAACGGTTATGATTCTAAGGGGATAAAAAGAAAACCAAGAGACCTAAAATTATCTTCGTTAAAAAATAGCTTGAGGCATGGTATGTATGAAATAATTGGTTAGGCCGTAAAGTACATTTGGGTGTGAGTTTTTTGAAATATAATACGATTAGGGGATTTTTTTATGGCATTTTTTTTGTGTACTAAGGGCGTTTGGCGAAATCATTCATTTTCATACTTAGAAAATGAAAATTTTTCTTTAAGGATCGAAAAGACACTAACGCCAGAGAGCGCGCATAATAAAGATCTGGAGATTGATGAAGGTGTTCGACAAGAAGTAATCGTATACGAAATAATGACTAAAAATCCATTAACAGTTGAAGAAAGTACACCATTAGAGGTGCTAAAAAAAATTACAAAAGAAAAGAACATAAGGCATTTGCCGGTATTGCATGACTCTACAAAGGTAATAGGATTCATATCTGATCGAGATTTGCTAAAAGCAGAAGGAATGAGCACATTTCAATTTTTGAAGGCAAAAGATATTATGAATACAATAATTGTTCTCGTTGATGAGGATACATCAATTGCTCACGTTGCAAAGGTAATGGTAGAAGAAAAGATAAGTGCAATGCCTGTTATAAATAAGAAACATGAAATGGTGGGAATAATTACAAAAACAGATATTTTAAAAGCTGTTTTTGAATTTAGAGTTCATAATAGTAATTCATAATGTACTTATTCATTTGTATAAAAAAACATAGTACCAGATGGTAATTTATCACGAATTTCATCGAAAGTTTTTTTGTTAGAGGTAATAACTCTACCTTTATAATACAATGAGACTTCTGAGACAGATTTGTTTTTGTTTTCAATGATAACATAAATAGAATCATTACCAATAAGCAATTCTTGACCATCTTCTAGGTTGATATCCGCAAATGATTTATTGTTGTCGTGTCCACTAGCAATTTTTATATTACTATTTTTAAATTCACTAAAAATTTCAGTTTGGTTTTGAGCAAAATCATTTAAAAGAAGGCAGTAGAGCAACTTTAAACTATTATTCAGAATGATTTGATTTATTTGTTCAAAATTTTCTCGAACTGGATCTATTACCACAGCTTCTTTGGATATATGATCGCCGATAATAAAAGTGTTCCGGTTTACTGTATGATTGTGTATCTTAATAAATATAAAATCATCACTATTTTTAGAAAATTTTACAGAAAATTCTTCTTTTATTTTATCGATAGATTTACCAGTCGTTGGTTTTCCATTTTTTATCCACTCATGACATTTATTCATGAAGGAGATCTCAACATGAAGAGTTTGGGCCTTCAAGAAATCAGATTTAACTTCTTCTTCAAATCCAGGGCATAGTAAAACTGTTAGTTTTTGCTCTGAGAACTGGTAATTAGAAAAAAAATCATTAGAGTATGGGATATTTATGGCACCAGGAATATGGAATAACGAATAATCTGTATGAGGTCTTAGATCTAATAACTCTATTAGTTCTGGTTCTGTTCGCCAAATTTCATATATCTGATCGCAGGATAAATTGCTTATTTTTTTCATACCTATTTCCTAGCTTTAATTATGCCATTAAATGCATTGTGTTTTGATGTTTTGGCACATAATAAATCTAGAATATTTTCACCATTAAATATTCTGAATTTTTAATAGTTTAGATTGATCAAGGATTTCGATGCTTCTCCCTGTTTGCCTTATAAGTCCCATGTCCTCAAGTTGTGCCATTGCCTTTATAATTGTAGAGGTGGTGCTTGCGGTAAAGTTTGCAATCTCACTTCTCGTCCAATTATGCTCCGGATGTAAATTTTTAAGATAGATAATAGCCTGAGCAGTTCTCGGAAGAATTTGATTTTCTAGAATCATAACATGCATATTTTCGGCACGACGCAATTCCGTTCCTAAATAGCTTATAAGGTCTTTATAAAGAGAAGGAAACTCATTCATTACTTGGATTAATCGATCTTTTGGAATTAGCTTAACAATTGATTTTTCAAGTACAGTACTATGACCGTGATTGATTTCATCTGAAAAAATTGAGCAATGCCCGAAAAACTGGCCAGTCGTAAAGAAGCGAAGTAAATGCTCTTTACCAGATTCTTCGCCAATGATGCTTACTCCGACAAGACCTGCAATTACTATATATAAACCCTTAGATTTTTCAGAGGGAGAATAAATAGTGTCCCCTCGTTTGTATTCTAGAGTAATAGAATAGTAATCGAGCTTTTCAAGAGCATCTTTAGGAGCATTTTTCCAGATAGTTGTATATAGCATATGTTTTAAATGATAAGGCCTTATGACTTAAAAGAAAATATTCAATTCACTAATTTAATATAAATTGTGTCCTAGGTCATAAAGATTTAAGCCATTTGTATAATACTATATACTTACTAAGGAGAATCATATGGATGGGAATTTTACTATTTGTGCTTGCCTTAATTGCCATACTATAAATCGAGTTGAGATAACAAAAATAAAACAAGCAAAGGCAATTTGTGGAAAATGTGCGCAACAGTTAAATTATCATTTCTTAGTCTCTAATACTAAATCCGTAGGATTAAAAAATTTAATCAAGCAATCGCATTTGATGCCAATACTAGTGGACTTTTGGGCACCTTGGTGTGGACCCTGTTTAATGTTTGCTCCTACCTTTGAAAAAACTTCAAATGAATTTATGGGAAAGGTTAGTTTTGTGAAATTAGATACTCAAGAAAATCAAGAAAGTGCAGAATTTTTTAACATAAGAAGTATTCCAACTCTCGTTATATTTTCCGAAGGAAAAGAAAAGGCAAGGATTTCTGGAGCATTGTCGAGTGAAAATTTAAGCAGCTGGATTAAATCAAATACATAAAAAGGAGAATTGTATGAGTATCGAGAGTCAAATTAGAGCGTTTGCTGGATCATTTATTCTATTAAGTGTCGGTATGTCGATGCTTCATCATCCTAATTGGATATATTTTACTGTCTTTGTTGGTGCAAATTTATTGCAATCATCTTTTACCAATTTTTGTCCATTAGAAAAAATGTTAAGAAAAGTTCAAAATAAATAAATTATCCAGGCATGTTATCGACCCTACGACTTGTAAGTAGGGTTTTGATCTTAAAAAATAGTAAAATATAAACAGAGACGACTATAACAGAAGGAATCCATAACCAAAATATAACATTAACATGATTAATTAATGCAGGACTTGATCTCAGAATGGCCGCGAATAATAGTAGATAAAATGCACATTCATAAGTGGTCTCGTTGCTAATAAATCTTCCCGTATGAATATGAGATACTATGGTCATGGTGAGGAAGATTGTACTCAAAAAAGTTCCGATCGTAATTAAATGATTTAGGTCTACCATGTTTATGTTCTGAGTATAATGTGCATAGGCTTTTAGCATGAAGCTTAAAGCAGTCATTATAAAAATCGCTGAAAATATTCTAGTCGTTGAAAAATTCCATAGGTTATATTTTAATGTCGAAAAATCGTGCAAGACTCCTAACGCTGAACTTGTGATAGACAATGAGATCCAGAATAAAATAGAATCATTTACACCGTAAAAATTTAAAGCTGCATAAGACAACAATGCAAGTGCCAATATGTTATAACGAAAGGGTTTGGCAACAAAACTTTCATTGATCTTGCTTTTGTAGAGATTCACATTTGTAAGTTCGGTGACTACCCGACGAAGCACAAGTACTATTAAGATAATAAAGATATAAAAAGCAGTATTAAGAACCATTCGAACATCGAGTTTTATCAATTCAAAATAGGATAAAAATGAAAGTTGGTGCAAAATTGTTAGTAAAAGAAAGCTAAACCAAATACCAAATTGTTTAAATTTTTTGTCTTTTAAAATTGGAGGCGTAATCCATGCTAGGATTAAAATTACAATTAAGCTATCAATAATCCACACTAAGCCAATTAATAAACTAGGGAACAACAGCGAAATAGCTCTTCCCGAAATCCAAATTCCAAAAAACAACTTCAATTTATTACCAATTATCGTTTTTGTTCCAGGGAACATTTCCGGTATGGCGGTAAGTATAAAACCAAATATTGCAGTTAAACCAAAACCAAAAATAAATTCATAGAGGTGCCAAAAGACAATGTCATTTAGAGTTGGCCAGGAGATAGTACCAGAGAATACCAGCGGCCATACACTGCTCGCCGTAATGACATATAAAGGTAAAAAATAGAAAAAAATTCTAAAGCCATAGGCGAATAAAATATGGGTATTTTCTAGTTTTGGATAGAATTCATCGTGCTTAAGAGCAGAGGGAGTTTCAGGCATGGTGCTTGTCCTCTATGAATAGTTTTAACATTTTTGGGTTATGAGTAAATGATTCAATATAATTTTTTATGAAAATTTCATCACGCCTATCTCTTTCTGGAAGATCCGTTAACCATTCGAGGTTTTTGTTTACGGGAGATACGATTGCTATTTCATCACAAAGTTTTAAGGCATCTGTTAAATCATGAGTAACTAATAAAATGCTTGCAGTTGAAGAGCCTAGATAGTTATTAAGTTTATGGCACATAATTTCTTTTATCGAGAAATCTAGTGCAGAAAAAGGTTCATCTAAAAAAATTATATCTGGATTATTAATTAGTGCACGAATAAAAGAAACACGTTGTTTCATCCCTCCACTTAAGTCTTGAGGGAATAGTTGTAAGATTTCGTCATTTAAATGGACGTCAGTGAGTAATGTTTTAATGTTTTGTACGCCTGAAAAATTATTTAAATGATAAGTTGATAGAACTATATTTTTTTCAATTGTGAGCCAAGGAAACAGGCGATCATCTTGAAATACCATTGATGGAACTCGGTAGTTGGCAGTTCTTCTTCCATTGCTAACATTTATTAAATTTGCGCACAGTTTTAATAGAGTAGTTTTACCTCCTCCTGATGGTCCAATGAGAGCGTAGCGTCTTCCTTGTATTATTGTTAGATTGATTTTTTCAAAAATATAATTGTATGAGTAACGAAAATCTACATTTTCTAATTTTAGCATCTCCATTTTTCAACTTCTCGTTTGATTGGTCCTAAAATACCATATTCCAAAACAAATAATGCAAGTACTAATAGGAAAACAATTGCCATTAATTTGGAGGATTGAAGCTGACTTCTGTAGACCGAAAGCTCTGAGCCTAAACCATTAGATGCAACAAAAAGTTCTGCCATTATTACAATTTTCCAGCCTATGCTAATGGCAGATATCATTGAAGCTAAGATTTGCGAAAAAAGAAATGGTATGAAATATAAATATAATTGTTTATACCAGGGAATGAAGTAAATACGACAAACTTCAGAGTATTTACTCTCTAGGGTGTTAAGGGCAATTAGTACCGAAGAGTATAATGCAGGTAATGTTGCAATTATTACCGAGAATATAACTGTTTGATCACCGAATCCAAACCATAACAGAGAAAGTACCATCCAGGCAATTGGAGGAACACCCATTATTACGCTTATGTTAGGTTTAAAGATAAAAACTACGGTGTTAAATGATTTAGATAGCGCTGCCAATACAATAGCAAAAGAGAAAGAAATAATAAGGCCCGCAGATAAGCGGTATGTTGTAATTTTAAAATTTGTAAAAGTCTCATTTGAATTTATCAACGAACTAAGCTCTTTAATTGTTTCAATTGGACTAGGAAGCACAATTATTCCATATGCATTTGAATAGTGGGTCCATAAAGAGAAAAGTAAGAATATGGCAGCTAAGGGGGTTAAAGCTTCAAATAAATACCAAAAATAATATTTAAGCAATTTAATCATAGAATTCTGCTGATGGAATATTACCACCTATACTATTTGGATTTAGATCAAATAAAATTTTAAAAAAATTTTCTAATTCTGTTTTAGACTCTTTCGCTGTTTTTAATTCAATTTTGGCCCAATTAATTGATTCGGCGATAGCTTCAGAGTTAATAAGTTTTATTTCTTTAGCAACAATGTTTGCGGATTCATTCTTTTTGCTTTTATAGATATCTAGACCTTTCTTGTAGATTGAAAGATAATCCTTAATGAGCTCTTTTGAAATCCTATTTGAAAAAGCAATACCAGCTTGTGGAATTATTTCTTTTGTATTGAAGCTTTTGCCCCATTCTTTCTGTATATCAATTGCTCTGTATAAAGAAGGGGCCACAATTTTCATGGGAAAAGAGCTGGTTTTTGAGATTGCCATAGATGTAGCGGGCTCTGCTAACAAAACATGATTTTCTCTTCTTAGAAGTAGGAGTTGTAGTGCTTCAATCGGCGTTCCGACGTATTTGATATGTATTTTATTTGTTAATTTTTTTTGCTTAATTAATGCTTGAAGGATCAAATCTGGCATATCGCCACGAAAGGGTACAAGAATTTCTTGCCCCTGAAGGTCTTCTAGATTTTTAATTTTTGGATCAGTTGAAACAATTGATAAAATACCCCAAATAGATACTGCACTAAATTTTAATTTAACTTTTAAATTAATAAGAGTGGCGGCAACATTAGTTGGTAAAAGATAGATATCTGCAGAATCTTTTACAATCATTGCTCTTAGCTCATCAGGTGTTTTCCACTGCATAAATGTAACTTCAGATGCGGTTTTCGTAAAAAAATTATTATCTTTGGCCACAATAAATGGATGAGTAACGTTGGCCATAGGGCCTGCAATAATTAATTGTTTTGCCAGTGAAATATAAGGAAAAAGAACTATACATAAAAAGATAATTGCTAATTTGTAGCATAGATTTAACTGTTTAATATTCATTTGAAGCCCTTTTAAACGCTGAGAAGAATCATTAATTTTAAGAGCAAGCACTTAATTGACATGAATACTTTATAGCAGTATGTTTGACTAGTCAAACATAGGTTACTAGACCCATACGGTATAAAAATGAAGCAGTCTAAAGCACTATTATTATTCCTGATACTGATAATCAAAAATATAAAAGCAGAGGATATTAGACTAGATACAGTTGAAATTAAAATAAAAAAACAACACGAGTTTGTTGAACAACAATCGGCAATTCCATTAAAAATCATAGATCATAAGACAATTAAAACCCTTAAAGCAACCCAGCTTTTAGATGTTCTATCAAAAGAAGATTCAGTTCATCTCGTTAAAAATGGTAATAAACTTTCACCAAGTCTTTATGGTTTTTCGCCGGAGCATACGCTTATGCTAGTTGATGGTAAGCGAATGGCGATGGAGCCTATGAATATTTTCGAATTAGAAAGAATTCAATTAAGTAATATTGATAGAATTGAAATAATTTCTGGGCCACTGAGTTCTATTTATGGAGCAGATGCCCTAGGAGGGGTGATAAATATTATCACGAAAAAAAAAGCAGATAAAAAACCCTTTAAATTAACGTTAAAAAATTCTACATATGATTTTAAAAGTGGAAAAAATTCCCTTATGCTTGGATTTAATAAAAAAATTAATAATCATACGTTTTTTTATGATGGAAGTTTTTCACGAGATGATGAGTTGCTACTTAATGCCAATCAATCAATTGATGGATATAAAAATATAATTAACAATAAAATCAAATATCACTTTGCAGATGATTTCTTAGAGTTGGATGTAAATGCCTCCCGAGTACACGACAAACATCGAAATAAATATTATAATTTTTTAAATTCCTCTTATGTTTTTGATGTTGATTCTAATCAACGAAAACAAATAGATTTTAAAGCGACCCTTTTTAATCATAACTTTACTCATACATTTCTTGCAAATACATCTACATATAATAAAAACGGAGATACCTTTTTATCGAAAAATAATCAGTTGTTAATGAATAAACGAGCTCAGATTAATCTCTATGAAATTCAAAATTCAAATGAAATGGTTACCGACAATAATGTAATTGGATTTGGCGTTCACTATAAAGGAGAAAAATTTAATGGTAACGCATTTAATTATAACAATCATAGTATTTATTATCCTAAAAACAAATCAGTTTATATAACAGATCAGTATTCTTTTAACAATATTTACCAATTTAACGTTTCAGTTCGGCATGATTGGCAGAAATATTTTGAAGATAAACTTACAAAGCAAATTGGACTAGCAGTTCTTCCAGATAATGAGGATTCCTTTGGCTACAAACTCAATTTTTCTGAAGGCTATCGATCACCTACGACTAGAGATCTATACGTAGATGTGATGGTAATGAAGGGAAATCCTTTATTGAGTTTAGAATCTACCAAGAATGTTAGTTTTGAAGTAAATAGAAAAACTCAAGATGCATACTTTAAATTAAACACCTTCTACTCAAATGTTTCTGATTTTATCCAGGAATATTATGATAACTCGATAAATAAATTTACCTATAGAAATATATCAGGTGTCGACATATACGGTACAGATTTGTTCAGTAGTTTGTCAGTAAATAGTTTCGACTTTAATTTTAACTATATGTATTTAAATGCTATAGACTCTAATAGAAAAAAATTGGCAGGTAGAACAGAGCATACTTTAAAACTCAAAGTTTCTAAAAATATCAATGACCGGCTACAGGTTGGGCCAGAGTTCGCATGTAAAAAAAATGATTATATCTACGACATTAATAATAATTTGGTTAATATGGATTATTGTTCTGTCAGTACCGCGATTAGCTATTTATATAACAACGAATTTGATTTTTCATTTAGAGTAAATAATATTTTCGATTACTATCGATTCGGCATTTCAGAACGACCAAGACTAATTTCTTTGGGTGTTAACTTAAATTATTAATTTGAAGAGGGAACTATGAACATTAAAAAAATTATTAGCTTTTTAACTCTGTTGATTGCACTTGGCTGTGAGGCACATATTGTTGATAAAAATGGAAGCACTTTAAAAATTAATGAAGGAGCTGTTATTGGCCAAGATGCAAGAGTCGAAGGTCTATTGCAAACAATAACAGTTAGAGACATGGACATTAAGGGGGTAATTCCTTTAATAGATATGGAAAACACTAAAGTAACTTACGAACCTTCGGAAATATCCGGTCACGAGCTTGCTATAAAAGTAGATTTTTCAAAGTTTCAAGTCTACATCCATTTGGGGGAAAATTATAATAATGGAGAAAAAGTCAGTGCTTACAAGACAGGCATAAAAGATTTTCATCAAGTTGTTAATGCAAATGAAGAGGGCCATAAGTTTGATTCAGATGAAGAACTTATAATTGGTAATAAATTTTATGACGGCGGTAATGGTTGGACAGGTTTTCACATGACTGATGACGTATGGGTGTTAAAAACTAGAAGTGGGCGTTATGCGAAAGTACAAGTTTTAAAAGCAAAAGCCGGTAAGGTGGATTTGCAATATGCAATTTCAGATGAATTTTCTACTAATTTGAAAACGAAATAGTGAGGACTGCACGAGCGAATAGTTACTTGTTTAGAAGTAGCTATTTGGCATTTGTTACATCCTTGTTTTTTCATGGCACTATTTTAGTTTTAGTTTCATTGTTTTTTGTCAAAACAAAAAAGATTGAAAATGATAACCTTAGTGGTGGTGGGGATGTTTTAAAAGCAATACCGATAACAAGGTCTTATTATCAAATTCGTACATTAGACAAGGTAGTTTTAAAAAATACTAAAACAGAAGCTGATGGTATGAGGAAAAGGGGGAGTCATTATATTGCGTCCCAACGAGTTCATGATGGCAATCCTGATGCGGCCAGTGCTGAAAACCTTAATATTGATAACGGAATAAATGGAGAAGTAAGTTTTGGGAATGGCACAAGTGGAGAAGATTTTAGGCCATGGACAGAATTTGGTTTGAAAAAAAATGTCTACAATGACCTTGTTCTATATTTAAAAAAAGAACTTTTAAAAGTAATTCAAGTTAATGAAAAAATTAATTTCGAAATAATTATTGAAAAAAAAGAAATTAACGATGACTTGTCGGTTTCGATATTAACACAAAAAATTACTACAATAGATAAGAAAAAAATTGAGAAAATCTTAAGGAGAAGTAACGAATGGCTTTTATTGTCGAATATAAAAAATGGTGCAAAAATTATTGTGCCAGTTTCAATTGATATTTATAACTAATTTTCAAAGGATTTTTATGAAGAAAATTTTACTAGGTCTATTGTTTTTATCGTTTTCTAGCCTTGCTAGTCTTTGTGAGTATACCGGCTCTTACCAGTCTACAGGTTGGAAAATTCATGACCCAAGTACATTTGAGGTACATTCAAAAATGGTCAAAGATTCTATTAAGAAAGGTTTAGATGACAAGAGTGTGATTTTTGATATCTCTGGACCTATTCCAACGGAGAATACCGTTGATGGGCAATCAATTTTATTAGATGCAATGATGTTTGATAATTTAAAGACTCCACAAGATGAAATGTATGGTGATTTTGCTATCCTTGAAATTGTTAATGATACAAGA
>CAYWBR010000012.1:36521-47437 GCA_964456675.1 uncultured Bacteriovorax sp.
GTGCGTTGGTACGATGGAGATAAGCGCAATATAGTATTCAATCCAAAATTCTTAAATTGTATGTCTGAATCAGCACCATATGTTGATAACGCAGTTCTGTAATAAAAGGAGTAAATTATGTATAGAAAACTTATAGCTGCTATTTCTTGTTTCTTAATTTTACCTGCTTGGGCGGCCACAATTAATGGGGATTTTGGTAATACACAAAATAACTTAACAATTTTAAAAAGTGCCCAAGGTGTGACAACTGTTCAAGGTAATTTCTTAAATCGAAAGTACGATTACCAAATCGAAACTTTGGGCACGAATCTTCATTTGGTTGGTATTATTGATGGAGTATCCCGTGATTTAGATTTTGCAGAAAGTAATTCTATTATAAATGTTAACGATCGCTTAAATACACTGAATTTAGTTTTCGATAATCGTGATTTTGGTGCATTTGTAACAGGAAAATATAACAATAACTCAGCTACAATAAGAATTGATCGCAGCGATTGGCGTACTAATGTTACGGGCTTTTACGCTAAAAACCTTAATGATTTGCGGATTATTAAAAATGATGATGGTTTCCAGTTTCATGGTTACGTCAATGGTTATTGGACAGATTTGATATTTGTTACGACTGGAAAAAAAATAGTTTTTGAAGGTCGACTAATGAATCAAATGGTGAAGTATTCTGTAGATAATGAAATGATTGACTTAGACGATTTGTTAGAACTAATAATTTTTGGCTTTTACATCCCAGGTACAAATTTATTCTAAATTTTTTAAAAGTGAGTGCTGAGTATGAATCTTGGCACTCACTATTTTTTAAATAACAGTATTGGTCCAGGGACCTGCATTTATTACTTCTTTAAATCCCGCACCTTTTAATATTGGAACGGCCATTCCACTTCTTGATCCAGAGGCGCAACAAACTATAACGGGTTTAGTTTTATCGATTTTCTTTATTCCTTTAAGTAACTGCTCTAGTGGAATATTTATGCTATTGGGATTTGCCGACATTAAGAATTCTGTGCCTGATCTCACATCAATGATCACTGCACCTTTATCTATTAAATTAGGTATCTGTTTTTTTATACTTTTGAAACGATAGATTCGATAAATAAAAAAAACAATTATTGATATTGGCAGAACGTACGATTGAATTTGCTCCATTAAGCATCCTTTAATGTTAGAAAGCATGAAATTAATTCATTTGATTTGTTTTTTATATGCTCTGGAACATATTTTTATTGGTTTTTAATTAAATTATATAACTCTATATATGTGGAAGAGCCCCATGTGAAATTTTTTTCAGAATCATATAGTGTGCTGGTAAATGGTGCATATTCTTTATTAGGATCATAAACTTCTTGTATATCTTTATTGCTCAAATAAAGATTTTGCAAGAAATCATTTTGAATTTTAAATTGTGCATGATCGTTCATGAGTAAACTTACCTTGGCAGACTTATTTAGTAACCAAGACCAATATAATTTTCCATGATATTCGTTGAGTTTACTTATTCTGACTTGCAGATACAATTCGCGGGCATTGTAGGATGGATAGGTAGCATTGCCTAATAGGCCAAATTGTTTAAGTAGATTTGAATTTAATAGGTTTAAGTATAAAGTTTCTGCATTATTAAAAATATTATATTCAATTGCCCATAGATTACCATCTAGAGAATATTGTTTTTTTCCGAGCATGCTAAGGTAGATTCCAGTGCTCGGATCATAGAATGCAGAATGTATTTTATCTTTAAGCTCGCGTAATTCATCTTTTGGTATGAATTTAAAATATTCAGCAACTTGATAATACAGTATATTGGTAAAAAATGAAAAACCAACTCTTTTTGCGCTGTCCTGCCAGTCTGAATGAGCAGTTTGATAAATTATTCCATCTGTCTTTTTTTGTTCGTAGTATTTAAAAATCGCTAATAGATTTTTAAGGTTTTGTTGATACCATTCTTGATCATTGGTTTTTTGCAAGTATTTCATTGAGGCATAAAGAGTTAGAATGTTGGCATCAATTGATGGATGCTGACCGTTGATTAAGTAATATGGTTTTAATTTACTAGGAGACTTAAGCTCTATGTTCGAGTTAAGTAAACTATTAATACTTCCAGTTACCACTCGAATCATTGGAGAAATTGAGTCCATATAGAGAGGAATGAGGTCGTCTTTTTTTCTTCGGTTGGCGATTAAGAAGTCTAGATGATCTTTAACAACTTTGTCATGACCAAGTAGTAATAAGCCCTCGGCTGAAAAGCAAAAATCTCTTGTCCATAAACTTCTAAATTGATTTTTCCCGGCACTCAAATATTGTTTTCCAGAGATCTCAATGATATTTGATGCTATGTTATTTTTGGCAATCTGAAAAACTCGATCATTGGCATTGGTGGCAAGCGAGAAAAAAATAATTGCAAAAAACATCAATATTTTCATTTAGAACTCATTAAAATATTTAAGTTCACCAATTCCTTCTTCATTTATTATCCATTTTGCCATTTCACCGTATTTTTCAATTAAATAATCTAATCGTGATTGATCCATTGGACAGGTGAAACCTCTTTGTGAGATAGCTTTTTTTACCTTATCAACAGTTGAATTTGATGGGTATTTTGAACAATTAATGGTTTCATCCATTGAATCATCAATGTAATATTTAAAATCTATTTCTTTACCTTGTACCCATTTGTTGTCTACGCATTTTACGTAGGGACCAATACTATGATCTTTTCCTAAAACATCTTGGCGCAATTGAAGAATATGATTCCAAAATCGCATACCGTTAAAGTTTGCTCCCAAGTCGCCATAGCTAAAAACGCCATTGCCAATTTTATTTCCACCGAGAATAGTTTTTTCTTTGGTGATTCCTTGCTTGATGGCCTTAATGGTACCTTTATTTTTTAGGTAATTTGTATTGAAGTAGTAAAAACCTTGACCCCAAAAGTGTTCTAATTTATCAGTGCCAATCGTTTGATCTCCAATTCTCATCACTCTGGTAAGTGTTAAGTTTGTTGATTTTAGAAATGGCAGCCCCATTCCAAGTCCATCCCAAGGACTCCAGCCTTTATAAATAGATTCCTCTAGTGATATATTTCTCTTATCAAAACTTTCATCCTTAAGAATTTCTTTCATTAAAATACCTTTCAGGTGATTATTGAAATAGAGGCGAAGTTCTTTATAGAGGACTTTTTCATCACAGCCTGTTTCGCTAATATTTATTTTTTGTATAGATTGTCTTAGGTAGTTGTTTGCCCTTTCATTCAATAGGTCCGCGCTGTCCGTTATGGGGTGATCTAGTTTGGAAAATTGATCAGTTTCTGCAGCATATGCTAAATTATGATTAATAATCGCAATTGAAAAAAAGCAAGCTAGGGTTAATATGCCTTTAAAGCCCATAGGTAATCCAGTGTGAAGAGAAATTTATATCGCTTTTTATTCTAGCCAATATTTAGACTTTAAGTGAAAATCGGGTAAAATTTACAGGATGTGAGTGGCTTTTTAACGTTAAACCAACGAGATAAAATACGATATGATTACTAAGCTTGAAGGCTTAATTCTTTCAAAAGTTCTCTATGACGATCGTCATCTAATATGTCATTTGCTGTTACGAAATGGGAAAAAAATTTCTGTGATGTTTTATGGTGGGCGCGGTGGTGGGGCCAAGCAAAAATCTTCTATTTTAGAATTAGGTTACTTAGTTCAAATTGAACTTCGCCCTGCGCGATCCACTAAGGACATGTTCCAGGCCAAGGAGTGGTCTTTGTCTTGGCACCATGATTTAATCCGCAAAGATTTTCGTGCGTTTTCCTTATTATGCTTTTATTTGGAGCTTACCCAGAAGTTGTCCCCTGAAGATAATTTACACGACCCGCACAGGGGTGCCCATACCGATATGGTTGGATTTTTTCGCGTACTAAGTAATGCAATTTTTTATTTAGAGAAATCCTTAAGTGTGCCTGGCACCTTTTTTCCGTTATCACAGGTTGCGATCTTTTTATCGAAGGTTTTACTCGAGCAGGGACTATTTCCAGAAAGAGAGCATTGTTGTTTGTGTGGAGATGAATTGGTGAAATTTAATGATATGCATTTATATCCTGATGAAGGAGGTTTTGCCTGTCCACCTTGCATGAACCAAAGATTTAAGCATGGCTTACAATCAGGTAGGGAGCTATGGGAGATTATGGGAAATGCTGCGAATTCTAAGTATCAAGATATACAGCCGATTGCGCTAGAGTTTAAATCAATACCGGCGATGCTTTTTAACTATCTTTGTTATCAGTACCATTTTAAAACAGAGGACTTCAAATCGAAGTCCTCTGTCTTTTAAAAAATAATTAATCGTCGATAAGTGCCATTCTGTAGAGTTCGTCTGCTAGTTTTTTTCCAGCTACTACGTCACTTGGATAATGAACACCACCAATTATTCGCACGAGAGAAGATTTTTCAGCGTGCTTACCAATCAAGATTGCACGCTCAGGGAACATATCAGAAAGAAGTTTTCCGTAAAATTGTGCAAGAGTTGTATGGCCACTTGGATAGGAATATGAAGTCTCTAGAGCAATGCAAGGTTTAATTTCAGTGTGGGCATCATATGGTCGAGGTCTTTTGAAAACAGCTTTTGCAAGGAAAATATTTGCACCTGCCGATAATTTCTTTTTCAAAAGTATTGTCTCAAGTTTTTCAGCTTCATCAATTGTGATTGGGCCATTATTATCAGAAAAAATCGCTTTAACAGAAAGATCATCTGCTTGCGAATCACCAATATTACATTCTTCGGTTGTTCTCTTATTTTGCCATTCAAGCATAATTTTTACGTCTACAATTTCTTCAACCGATCCAGGTGTTGGGTAGGGGCCTAGCAATTTTTTAATTTTACTTGGGGTAAGGATATTGAAGCCTTTTAATTGTTCTGCGGACACGTTTATCATTGAAAAAGCGACTGCGATTAATAATAATGAAATTTTTTTCATTTTTTCCTCCATATAAAAAGTCCTAAAGAGATTAAATCAATAGGTATTTGTCTGTAAAACTTCTGATTAGATTTAACTTACCGAAATTAAAAGATGTCAGTTAATGTTATAAACTTACTTAAACTACTTTAGTTTTATGAATTTTCCTTTTATTGCAAAGAATAGATGAACTAAGCTCACGATGATGGCCCCAAGGCAAATACCAATTGCTCCGTCGAAAATAGTTTGCAGTAAAGTAGGGAGTGTTTGTTGGTAATGGTGAAGTGCTGGAATGCCGTGATTCAAAATTCCTCCTCCCACTAAAAACATGGCAATTGTTCCTGCTGCTCCTAAAAATTTCATAAGCAATGGAGCAAAGACCAAAAGGGCATCGCCAAGTTTATTGATAAAAATATGTGAAAATTTTTTAAAATAAATTCCCAGGTCATCGATCTTTACAATAAGAGCAACTAAACCATAGACGCCAAAAGTCATTCCGAGCCCTACACTAGAGAGGACTAAAATACGTGTTAGGAGGGGGGAAGTTTGCACAGTACCTAAAATAATGACCATTATTTCAAGCGAAAGAATAAAATCTGTGCGAATAGCACCTTTGATTTTATCCTCTTCAGTCAGAGCTTCTTTGGGGTGTTCTTGGTTTATTGGTGGTTGGCCGATTAATATTTTAATCTTTTCTAGAACTTTTTCGAATCCCTCAAAGCATAGAAAGCTACCACCTAAAAGTAGCATTGGAGTGATGAGCACTGGAGCAAAACTACTGATAACGAGCGCTGAGGGGATAAGAATTAATTTATTTACGATTGAACCCGTAGCAACTTTGAAGACGACAGGGAGTTCGCGATCGGCACTGACCCCCGTAACTTGCTCGGCATTTAGAGCGAGATCATCACCTAAAACACCGGAGGTTTTTTTGGCCGCGACTTTGGAGAGAACAGCTACGTCATCTAGAATTGAAGCGATATCGTCTATGAGGGCAAGTAAGCTTGATGCGGCCATAGTTAATCCTTTAGTCGTCTAAGTAGAGTAATTTCATAATATTTTCATATTTTAATTTATCGCTGAAAAATACAACAGAGTTGTTGTCGATTTTTCTTAAAATATAACGAAATGGAGGTAGATTTTTACATTGACTCAGTGCAGATGAATAATATTACAGAGTTTGTAGGTTTGTAGTATAAACCTATTTAATTAGGAGGGGGGTTAAAGCTTTTGCTAGAATTTTGAGCATTTAAAGCCTATATTTATGACCTATGTATAAAGAAATGCTCCGTGAATTACTCCCTTATCTTTTGCCGCATAAAAAGAAAGCGCTAGGCGCAGTTGTTTTCTCGCTTTTACTTGCTTTAATTTCTGGCGCCCAGTTAAAGTTGGTGAATCCACTTTTTACCAAAGGCTTAAATGCAAACTCTGAACCTCGCGAAATTTATTTTTTAGCTGCGTCGCTTTTGGGACTTGGAATACTAAATTTCCCAATTCGGTTTTATCATTTTTACTGGTTGCGTTTTATCGGAGATAAGATAGTCAATGATATGCGCGAACGTTTATTTGCTAAAATTCAAAAATTGCCAACAAGCTTTTATAATAAAAATAAACAAGGCTACTTGATGTCTGTGGTGTCTAACGACACAGAAATGTTTGCCCAATCTTTTAGGGCATCGGTTGATGTGATTCGCGAACCGGCCAAAGCACTAGTCTATTTGGGACTGGCCATTAATGCGGATTGGGTTTTAACAACAGTGATTTTAGTAGTTGGCCCATTGTTTGTTTTAATTTTTCAGATTTCTGGAAAAAAAGTAAAAGCTAACCAGCATAATGTCCAAGAGGGAAGGGCCGACCTTACTCATTCTTTGAACGAAGGAATAGCCTCGCACAAAGTTACAAAAGCATTTAATTTGCAGCAATATGTACTTGGTCGATTTAATAAATCTCAGAAAATGTATTTTGATGCTCAAATGAAAACTACTGTTATTGAAGAGATCGCCCATCCTTTTGTTGAGCTAGTAGGAGCTTTTGCTTTTTCACTTGTTTTAGTACTCGCATATTATCGTGTGCAGGCAAGTGCAATGACGATAGGGGATTTTATTCAATTTGTAGGAGCTCTTGCATTATTAATGGACCCAATAAGAAAATTTTCTCAAGCAAATGTGAAAATGAGCCAAGGAAAAGCAGCCCTTGAAAGGTTAAAAGAAATATTAAAATTAGATGAGGAAAAAGATGAGGGGATTCAAGAGCTAAAGACATTAACTAAGGGAATTGAAGTAAAAAATCTAACTTTCTCTTATGGTGAAATGAATGTTATTCAAAATTTAAATCTCGAAGTTAAAGTTGGGCAAAAAATTGCACTTGTAGGTTTGTCGGGTTCAGGAAAATCCACTCTGATTAATTTGCTATTAGGTTTATATCAAGTTGAAAAAGGTTCAATTTTTATAGATGGCGTTGATATTCACGATATTAAACTAAAAAACCTGAGAACTCTTTTTGGGTTAGTTTCCCAAGACATTTTTTTATTTCATGATAGCATTCGCGAAAATTTAACTCTCGGTAATTTGTTTTCAACTGATGAGATTAATCATGCCCTAGATGTAGCTTACGCTTCGGAGTTTATAAATAAACTTCCAGATGGTATACAAACAGTGATTGGAGATCGGGGAACTAGGCTTTCTGGAGGGCAACAGCAAAGATTAACAATCGCTCGAGCTTTTCTACAAAATACCCCAGTTCTACTTTTTGATGAAGCAACTTCGGCCCTAGATAATGAATCAGAAAAAGTTGTGCAAAAAGCTCTGGAAAAAATTGCAGGGGAAAAAACGGTAATTGCCGTTGCTCATAGACTTTCAACAATTCAAGACTATGACTGCATTTATGTTATGAAAGAAGGCCGATTAGTTGAGAAGGGTACTCATCAAGAGCTTATGGAACTTTCTTCTGAGTACAAAAAACTCTACGAATTATCAAAAAAAGAATAAAATATAAGTAATTTTTAAACGCAATTTAAGGAGCTCGTTGTGAGTGAAGCAAATTTAAAATCAATGAATGATCTAGTGGCATTATGTAAAAGCCGTGGATTTATTTTTCAATCTTCAGAAGTGTACGGAGGATTAAATTCTTGTTACGACATGGGACCATACGGAGTTGAACTTAAAAATAATTTGAAAGCTCGCTGGTGGAAGGCCATGACACTTCGTCAAGATGTTGTGGGAGTTGATGCTTCAATTCTAATGCACCCAACAGTTTGGAAAGCTTCTGGGCACGTTGATGGCTTCTCTGATCCTTTAGTGGATTGTAAGTCTTGTAAAGAGCGCTATCGAGCTGATAAAATCGATATTAAGCAACCTTGTCCAAAGTGTGGAGCTAAGGATTCGTTCACCGATATTCGTCAATTCAACTTAATGTTTAAGACTCAAATGGGAGCCATGGAAGATACATCATCAATGGTTTATCTTCGCCCAGAAACTGCTCAGGGAATCTTTGTTAACTTTCTAAATGTTCAAACAACAATGAGAAAGAAGCTTCCTTTTGGAATTGCCCAAATAGGTAAAGCGTTTAGAAATGAAATCACGCCAGGGAATTTTATTTTCAGAATGCGCGAATTTGAACAAATGGAAATGCAATATTTCATTAAGCCAGGAACGCAGAAAGATGCGATGGAGCAATGGAAAGAGTTGCGCTGGAATTGGCACTTATCAAACGGTATTCGTGAAGAGAAATTAAAATGGTACAAACAAGAAGAGCTTGCTCACTATGCTGATGCTGCATTTGATATTGAATATGAGTTCCCATTTGGTTGGGGAGAGATTGAAGGAATTCACTCTCGTACTGATTTCGATTTAAAACAACATGAACAATTCTCAGGTAAAAATTTGCATTACGTAGATCAAGTTAATGGTAATGAAAAGTATATTCCTTACGTTCTTGAAACTTCTGTTGGTTGTGATCGTGGATTACTTATGGTTCTTTGCGATGCTTACAGAGTTGAGAATGCAGGAGACCCAGATAAAGAAAGAACAGTGATGAAATTTCATCCAAGTTTAGCGCCTATAAAAGTAGCAGTAATGCCACTTATGAAAAAGCCAGATCTTGAGGATAAGGCAGAAGCATTATTAAACCAATTGTCACAAAATTATAAGTGCGAATATGATGTTTCAGGTACAATTGGCAAGCGCTATAGACGACAAGATGAGATTGGAACTCCATTTTGCGTTACTGTTGACTTTGATACGTTAACAGACAACGCTGTAACGATTCGCGATCGTGACACAATGGTTCAGGAGCGCATTTCTCTCGATAAAATTGATAGTTATTTAAAGGATAAATTAAAGTTTTAAGTTATAACTTTTTAAAACTTCACAAAATGCCTTTTCATTGGGGAAACACTCCACAGTGAAAAGGCATTTTTCATTTTCAAATAACCAATCTTTAGGCTACACTTCCCTTAATAATTTATTCGCGAACTGAAATTTTTCAAAGAATAGAAAAATCTCATCGCCAAATAGGGGAATTCCATGACTAGCACAAAATGGGTTTACATTTTTAGCGACAAGCACAATGAAGGTAACAAAGACATGAAAAACCTTCTTGGGGGAAAGGGGGCAAACCTGGCCGAAATGTGCGCACTAAAACTTCCAGTGCCTCCAGGGTTTACTGTTACAACTGAGGCGTGTCTTAATTATGAAAAAAGTGGCCGTGAAATTAATACTGAAGTTCGGGACCAAGTTAAAAAAGCAATCGCAACAGTAGAAGAGCTAGCTGGAAAAAAATTTGGTGATTTAGAAAATCCGTTATTATTCTCTGTAAGATCTGGCGCTCGTGCTTCAATGCCAGGAATGATGGATACGGTTTTAAATCTTGGATTAAATGACCAAACAGTACTTGCGCTTGCCAAGAAAACTAATAATGAAAGATTTGCTTGGGATTCTTATCGAAGATTTATTCAAATGTACGCAAACGTTGTAATGGATTTCAATGTTTCCTTGCTTGAAGCGACAATGGAAGATTTAAAAGAAGCTCGTGGCGTGCATGAAGATACAGAACTATCAGCCGCTGATTTAAAAGAGCTTGTTGGCGTATTTAAAAAAATAATTATGGAAGAGTCTGGTGAGAGTTTTCCAACGGATCCTATGGAACAGTTATGGCGAGCAATCGCAGCGGTATTTAACTCTTGGGGAAATCCAAGAGCTGTGAAGTATCGTGAGATCTACGATATCCCTCATACATGGGGAACGGCCGTAAATGTTCAATCGATGGTATTTGGTAATATGGGCAACGAGTGTGCTACAGGTGTATGTTTTACTCGTGATCCATCTACGGGAGAAGCTAAGTTTTTCGGAGAGTATCTAATTAATGCTCAAGGAGAAGACGTAGTTGCAGGTATCAGAACACCTCAACCAATTAATGGATTTTCAAAAAACGATTCAAATAAACATTTAAAGACGCTTGAAGAAGCCATGCCAAAAGCATTTGCAGAACTTACTGAGACTTATAAGAAATTAGAAGGTCACTATAAAGACATGCAGGACATTGAGTTTACTATTGAAAATAATAAACTCTATATTCTTCAAACAAGAAACGGAAAAAGAACTGCTGCAGCTGCAATTAAAATTGCCGTGGATCTTGTCCATGAGAAAATTCTTTCAAAACAAGAGGCCGTGTTAAGAGTTAATCCAGAAGATCTAAATCAACTTCTTCATCCAAGACTAGATCCTAAAGCAAAGAAAACAGTTATCGCCAAAGGTCTTCCAGCATCTCCAGGTGCGGGAGCTGGGATTATCGCCTTTTCAAGTGAGCGGGCCCATACTTTAAATGAAGAAGGTTTTAAAGTTGTTCTTGTTCGTCAAGAAACATCTCCTGAGGATATTGCTGGAATGGTAGCAAGTCAGGGGATTTTAACCGCACGTGGTGGGATGACTTCTCATGCAGCTGTTGTTGCCCGTGGTATGGGGAAACCTTGTGTTGC
>CAYWBR010000013.1:0-46608 GCA_964456675.1 uncultured Bacteriovorax sp.
ACCAAATGAAAAATCAAGCTCTAATCTTTTTTCAAATTCATTTTTTTGATCTTCAGATAATATTTGATAGATTAATCGTTTTGTATCCTCGCCAGTAAGCGGTGGTGTTTTAACCCTGATAACTTCACCGTGAACTCGAATACCTGGTGATGTTCCGGCCGTTAAGTGCAAATCCGAAGCATTGTTTTCAACCATTAATTTAAATAATTGTTGAATCTTAATACTTTCCCCCACCCCTCCGGCCTGAGTATTGGTGTTCGTTCTACCTGTATTATCCTCATTCATGCTATTCCTCTTTTTTTGGATTTTTACATCTTATCCGAAGCAGAGTTTGAAATTGCTTCATCCAGTGTTGTTAACCCTTGTGCAACCTTTGTTAGTGCACACATCCGCAAGGTTTTCATTCCGTCTTTAATTGCTTGTTTTTTTATTTCATCTGATGACCCATGACGAAGTAAAATTTCCTTCACTCCTGGATTAACATCTAATACTTCATATATGGCAACACGCCCCTTATATCCTTTACCATTACAAACGGTGCAACCTCTTCCCTTGTACACCACAACTTTTTCTGCAGAACTTGGAGAGATACCGCATGCTACAAGCTGTTCCTTTGTCACACTTTGATCAATCTCTTTGCAGTCTTTACATATTTTCCTACATAATCTTTGGGCGACAACGACATTTAGTGCTGCAACCACAAGAAATGGCTCTATGCCCATATTTATTAATCGTGTAATCGTACTTGGCGCATCGTTTGTATGCAAAGTAGATAAAACCAAGTGACCAGTAAGTGCTGCCTCTACGGCAATCTCACCGACTTCCTTGTCTCGAATCTCTCCGACCATTATGATATCTGGATCCTGTCGCAAAAATGCTTTCAGAGCAGAAGCAAAGGTTAAGCCAATTTCTTTTTTTACGTTAACTTGGTTTATACCTTCAAGGTTAAACTCGACAGGATCTTCCGCGGTAGAAATATTTGAATCAATAGTATTAAGTTCTGCTAAAGCAGAATAAAGTGTAGTCGTTTTTCCTGATCCAGTAGGGCCTGTTACTAGACACATGCCGTATGGCTTTAAAATGCCTTCTTTAAAAACTTCGAGTTGCTTTTGTTCAAAACCCAACTTAGTCATATCCAATTGGAGATTGGATGAATCTAGCAATCGCAGTACAATTTTTTCACCAAAGAGAGTTGGCAGTGATGAAACACGGTAATCAATTGGCTTTCCTGCAATTTCTAATTTTATTCTACCATCTTGTGGTTTTCTTTTTTCAGAAATATCCATTTGCGCCATGATTTTAAGTCTAGAGATCATTGGTAGCATAAATTTTTTTTCAGGACGATCTACTTCTTGCAAGTTTCCATCTATCCTAAATCTTATCCTAAAATTATGCTCATAAGGCTCAACATGAATATCAGACGCCTTTATAACAAATGAGCGTGCTAAAATTTCATTCACTCTGCTAATTACATCTTCACCAATATCTTCTTCTTTTACGTTTTGACCTGCAACTTGATCTGTTTTAACTTCTCGAATTGTTTTTAAAATGTCATCAATGCTTTCTGGAATTCCAGAAAAAATTGAGCCCCATGAAGATAAATTGGTTAAAATAAAAGCAACTGGATGCTGGAATAGTGTCTGCAACTCACTTTGTAATTTTTTTACTGAAGGATCATAAATAGCGACAGAGACTTCCTTAGAATTTTTTTGTATAGGAATAATTCGATATTTTATAATATCAGATTTTTTAACAAGCTGCAGAGTTCGCTCTGGTATTTTCGCTCGGGCCAAATCAATATAGGCAATGTCATATAGTTCTGAAATTTGCTTAGCGAACTTGATATCATCAAAAAATTTAAATTCAAGTAAACCTAATTCTCCGACAACTAATGGATCTTTGTCTTGAAGAATAAGTGGTCGTAAGTCCTTTAAAGGGACCATACCTGTTTTAGTAATTACGTCAGCAAATTCTTTTCTAAACATGTTATCTCGATGATTTTTTTAATCATTTCGGCAAACAAAAAAAAATAATTAATAAAATTTTGAATAGTTAAATAGTTGACCAAAACACTGTGGCCAGACGTGCTTGTTCTTTAAGCATTTCAAGACCATCATAGTATTTAAACCCATTTATGAGCGAAGCATTTTTTTGAGCTTCAAAAGAATAGTTTAAGTCAAAAAAGATTGTACTTGAATTGGGTTTAAGCTTAGGGTTGAACACAAATTCCCTTGAGCAGGTGTTTATGATTAATAGTTTATGATCGTTATAATCGGCCATTAATTTATAATCTAAAAAATTTAAATCACCATTTAATTTTCTTGAAAATTGTTTGTACTCGTATCCATAATCTTGAAGAGCAATACTGACCATATTGGCCATGGCACCATCCCCTAAAAGAATTATTTTTCTTATCTCATTAAACTTATTTTTTAAATATACATATTTAAAGGCCTCAAAGTCGGTATTAGTAGCAAATGCATTTTTTTCTTTAAAGCCAATGCAATTAATTGCACCTACCCTTGTTGCCACAGAATCCATTTTAACTAATTCTAGAAAAACTTGTTTATAAGGAGCAGTGATATTTATTCCATCAAAATCATTTGCTAAAGAAGACAACGTGGGTACATCGTCAATACTTTTGCAATCAATCAACTTATAAATGAAAGGAAATTTCAAGATTTCCTTATAAATCTCTGGAGATTTTGAATGTGAAATATTTTTCCCTAAAAGGCCAAAACGTTTCATTTTTTAAAATACTCTCTTGCAAACAACACGTCGCTAGCTATTTGTTGAATCAATTCATTTGCTGATGAAAACTTCTTTTCATCTCTGATTTTTTCAATAAACTGCACATCTATTTTTTCACCATAAATATCAGAACTAAAATCAAGCAGATGCGTCTCCACATGAATTAAATCTTCTGTATTAAATGTTGGATTTTTGCCTATATTAGTAACACTAAAATAAGTCATTTCTTTAAATTGGGTTTTTGTAATATAAACGCCACGGGAAGGAACAATACATTCTTTTTCATAATCAAGATTGGCCGTTGGGAAACCTATTTGCCGCCCCCTGCCAGCTCCCTTTATCACTCTTCCTGACATTGAAAAATTTCGCCCTAAAAGTGACTTAACACCAGATATCTTGCCTTCTAATATTAAATTTCTTATCACACTTGAAGAAACATTTTGACCATGAAATTTATATTCGTTCTGAATTGTGAGAGCGATGTTTTTATCTCGACAATACTCTTCTACAAAATGAAAATCCCCTGACTTATTTGCTCCAAATGCGAAATCATGTCCTAAAAAAATTTTCCTTATACCTGGATGTGAAAATAAATATCTCTCTAAAAATTCGCCAGGCTTCTGAGTCGAGAAATCTCTATTGAAATTAATTTCATACAAGTAGTCTACACCGAGACCATTTAAAATCTCCCTTCGTGTGTTATACGTATTGATCAAAAAAGAATTTCTGTTTTTCAAAACAAAAGACGGATGTGGAACAAATGTTACTACCAAAAACTTTGCATTTAAAGATTGCGCCTCTTTTTTTATCGTCTCTAAAAACTGCCGGTGTCCCAAGTGAACACCATCAAAATTACCAATCGTAAAAAACAATTCTTCTGAGTTAGAAATTTTATCGATATTATCAATTACCTTCATGTTTTTCCTTCAAAATCCGTCTCAACACTTTCAAGTGCCCGTACTCAATTTTCCTAGAAGATATATTTTTAGGCCTATTGCTATATTCAGCTTCTTCAAGTGTTTTCAAGAGCGACAAAGCATAGTTTATACTTTCTTTTTTTACAGAAAGTTCTTTAAGTTCGTCAACAAGACCATTTGATCTATTTTTTAACAATATTAAAAGTAATAAGTATAAATTTTCATAACTAGGGTTCTTTTTAAATTTTTTAAACTGTTTGTCAAAAATATATAATTTTTCATCTGATATTTGGTCGCTTTTCAATCCTTTATAGATAAGAAAAATGCTTATTATAAATAGTACCACCGCAAAAAACCAGAAAACCAAATCCATTTTTGTACTGGCAGTGAAATCACCGACACCAACTAATCCGACCTTGTTATTCTTGTCACCATTGACGGGTAATAACCATGAGGGAAGGAGGCTAAAATCAAAGTTCAGATCAATTTTTTTCTCTTTTTTATTCAATCTATTTTGTGTATTTTTATCTCCAGACTTGCTCGGTTCAGCACTTCCAAAAACCGCAATTGCTGGGATTTTTATTATCTTTTCAATGAATATTTCTTTTTCTGGATCAAAAACACTAAATGACAATTCTCTTTCTTCTATATTCACACTGCTTCTAGCTAAAAAAGTAAAATCAAATTTTTTAACCGCAACGCCCTCAGAAACTTCTACCATGTCTGATTTTGTATCAAAACTTTCTATTAAGTCTGAGTTAAACAAACTGGGCGCTTGAAAATTTTCCAAAGCACCAGGCCCCTTAACCTCTAACTTAAATTCAATCGGCTCATTAATAAGATACTTTGCCTTACCTCCCGTTAAATTAAATTCATGCTGTCCAACTAGTCCAGAAAAATTAGTTGGCATTTTATCTACAGGAATGGGCAACACGTCTATTTCTACTCTTGGGCTCGATATATCTTTTTGCCTATACGAATTTGAAAGCCCACCAAAAGGATCAAAAGAGCGTTGATCGGCAACTTGTGCAGATATTTTCATCGTGTCTAACACTGCAACACCTGGTTTTTCGGGATAAGCACGTGCGGAGTACGCAAGAACTCTTCTAAAGACCTCTCCTCTATATTGAACAGTTTCAACGTTTCCAGTCGTTTTATAAAAACGCTTGATAAACTTATTGAGTTTTGGAAACTCCTTAACGTCATTGGCAATTACCGGGACTTTATAGAATAGGTAATAATTTACATCTATTCCTTCTCCTACAAAAACTTTTCGTTTACTCGGTATCGCTTCCAAGAAAACATCTTGTAATTTTCTTTTTTCACTTATGATATTAACTTTTAAATCTTTTAACTTTGAATTAACTCCATTTAAATTAACAACAATATCTTTTATATATGCAGTCCCTGTTCTTTCAGAGATTAGCTCATATACATAGGTCTGCTCTTTGGTGACACTATACTTTCCATTTATAATCACGGTGCTAATAGAAGTAGAAGCTTCTCTTTTTCCTAATACACTTGCATTCACTGGAGTGAAATTAATATAAGGACTTTCTGAGCCTGTTATTTTTACTTTAAAAGTTACATAAAAAGATTCGTTAACAATTGCTTCTGTTGGATCAACCGACACATCTACGCTTTGTGCGACAGCAAAAAGCGGTAGACAAAGTCCAATTACTAATTTTATTAAATAATTTTTTAAAATTTTCATATCATTAAAAGCCTTTACCAATCTTTCGACGGGCGAGTATCGACATTTTTATCATCGATTTTTTCTTTAGATGCATCCAAAAATTTTCTTTGGAGATCGCGATCTAAATCAAGGGTTTGTTGTAAAATCGCTGGGGTTTTTCTCATTCTTTTTTGAAGTCGCTTACGTTTTTCTCGCTCTTCAAAAGTTTCAGTATTATCTTCTCTTTTAGCTTGTCCCTCTTCCTTTTTGGAGGAATTGTCTTTGGCTTTATTTTGATTATCGCTTTGATCTTCCCTTGATCTATCATTTTTACCCTTACTGCTTTGGTCCTTCTTTTCTTTGTTCATCAAGTCACGTAAATCTTTTTCTTCCTTAGATCCCGTCTGCCCTTTTCTATCTGAACTACTTGAATTGTCTTTTGAATTTTTATTATCAGAGGTGTCCGAATTAGATCCATTTTTATTAGAATCCCCCGATTCTTCTTTTGACTGATTCTGTTCATTTTGTTTGCCATCGTTTTTCTTTTGATCATCACTATTTTTATTTGATGATTTTTTCAAAATGGCAGTAATTAGGTTTTTGCGAACAGCTTTTCGCTGTTCCTCACTTAAATCTTGTCGGTCTAAAATATTTTTATATAACTTGATGCCAGCTGATAAATTATTAGTTTGGACCAAGCTTGTGGCAAAATTATTATCGACCTCTACGCTATTTTTTACCTCTACATGTTCTGAATATAGCCTGCTTGCCGACTCGGGAAATCCTTCTTTTAACAACATCTCTGCCGTCTTTAACACTTCCCCCCTAGTTGCTTTACCAGCTTTAATTTTTTCTAAACTGTCTAACGTTTCTTTAGAGATTTGTTTTGATTGATTTTCTTTGGCCTTTGTATTTATGGGAGCTATCCATAAACTTGCAGTCAACAGCACGAAAGTAAAGCTTGTTATGCTTTTAAATGTCTTAAATCTAGATAGCAAAACAGATATAATATATAACAATACAAAGATGGACATTGGGTATTGGCCGTAGGCTTTTCTTGTTCGAACCTCACCAAGACTTCCCCCGCTAACATACTTCGTCCTAAAAAAATCAATAATTTCAGTAGTGGGTAAGTTGAAAGAATTTACAATCCAGTAGTCAAAATCGTTTATTTGTTTTCCCAATCCCTTAATGTATTGCTCATTTAACTTTGATACAACAGGCACTCCTGACTCTGACTTGAATCCTTTTAAGCTTCCATCTTTCCATCGTATGGGTATCTGTCCGCCTTTTGCAGTGCCAATGCCTACAACAGCTAAGCTTACACCTTTGGGCAAGTTGATAGCTTCATCTTTTTCTTGCTCTTCACCATCTGTAAGTAGCAAAATGTTTCCCATCGCATTTTCACCATCATCACTTTGAAAATATGAAACCATTCCCTTTAGAGTAAAGGCAATATTGGAACTACCCTTCACCGTTGCCAAAGACTCAAGAGCGGCCAATCGAGAATCAACAAGATCAATATCGTCGGTAAATGGAATAATTCGCTGATATGTATCTGCAAAAATAAAAATACTAAACTGGTTTGCTGATGAATTTTTTACCAAATGACGTGCCACTTGTATGGCTTTCATAAAGCGATTTGGACGAACATCCTCTGTTAGCATTGAAAGGGATGAGTCTATCAAAATAATAGTTTTCTGATCCGGAACTTCAGCTGTCACCTTTTCTTCTGCTCCTCTTAAATCCAAAAGCGCAAACGCCAGGCTTAAATATGCCAGAAGTAAAAACAAGTTAGATAAATATGCAGACCTTGAAGTGACAAGAAACCAATATTCATTAATATAACGATGACTTCTTCTGAAATATCGCCAAATGAAGAATGAAAACAATATAAACATCGGAACAACAATTATAATCAAATCAAATTTTTGAAGTGTCATACTAGCTCTCTAGTAATATATCGTCGGCCAAGCTCACTCACAACAAAAAGAGCACATGCCCAGAGCAAGTATTTATAATACAGCTCTTCATATACAATCTTCCCCTGGCGTTTAATAACTTCAGTTCGCTCAAGTCTATTAATTTCATCTAAAACTTTTTTCAATGAGTTATTATTTTTTGCCAAATATGATTTTCCACCCGTCATTTCTGAAACTTCTCGCATTGTTTTTACATCTATGCTTCCACCAGGAATTGTTTGATATCTTCTAACCCCGAAAACATTGGCTCCACCAATGGGTATCGTTGCATTTTCGTCACCACCAATACCTATTGTATATATTTTAATTTTATTATCGCGTGCCAACTCTGCGGATTGCAATGGAGTCATTGTACCAACATTTGCCACACCATCAGTTAACAATACAATTATTTTAGATTTTGCTTCTGATTCAAGCAATCGCGCTGTCGCAAGCGCTAATGCATCACCAATATTTGTCCCATCACCCAAGGGACCCATCTGTATAGTGTTCACCATTTTTGATATAATTTTTGTGTCCGTTGTCAGTGGAAGCAATGTGAATACTTTTTCCGCAAACACAATCAAACCAATTCGATCTAAGCTAAACATATTAACAAAATCGTGCACTTGTTTTTTGGCCGATTCAAACCTATTTGGCGGCATATCTTCTGCTAACATAGATCGAGATAAATCTACAACAACATAGATATCTTTAACATTTATCTTATCTTCTTGGTTACCCAAAGGTTTTCTAGGTCCCGCAAGGGATAATGCAAAACACCCCCATGCAATTGCACCCAAAGAAAAAAACAACATTCTCGAGTATGAGAAGCCACTAACCTTGTATTTGTTTGGCAAAAAAACTTGAGGCTTTTTAAACCAATTGAAAAATCCAAATAGCCACACGACAAAGCCGATTGCAGCTAAGACCGAAAACTCTGGATGTCCAAAGTCCTGGTTTAGTATTTCATTCATTTAATGCCTCCTCGAATTTTATCAAAGGAGTCTTTGACCTCGTACAGATTATCTTTAGACCAGGTTCTTTTATATTGATGTTCTTCCATTGTTTTAAAAAATTGATTAATTGCAGGATTTTTTTCTGGTAAATACTTCAACCAACGATTTCTTAGTAAATATATTTCTTCAAACTGTTCTCGATTGTTTGCCGAATGAAAAAGTGTTTGAAAAAATTTTTCGCTTTCTCTGTCGATCGTTTTTTTCTCAAACAAATATTTAATTTTTTTTCTAAATATCAAAACCATTAAAATCAAGGCCCCAATTAATACTGTCAGTGAAATTACGTAAATGTTTTGCGTTGAAAAATTTACAGATTGCCCAAGTATAGTAAAACCACCATCTAAACCATCTAATTTCTTTATACTTAATGGCATTGAAAACGAAGTTGCATAATCACCAAAAACCAAGCGCACTTCATGATTTTTTGTCATTGGCTTAATGGCAATTCCATCAATTTTTATTTCAATGACATCATAATTATTTTCTGAACGAGCAACGTGAACATCGCTCACGTAAAAGCTTTCTAAGAATAAGTTATCCTTGAAGTTTAAAAAATATTTTTCATCAAAGTTTTCAACTGGCCATAGCTGAATTTCGATTTTAACAGAATCACCTTGCTCAAGTGTACCAACTGGACTCATGCGAAGTAAGTTTCTAACTTCTACCGCTGACAATGAGGTAAAGCTGTATGCAATCATAAATATTACGGCCAATAACTTCATCTAGTCATCTCTTTTACAAACGATTCTAAATATTGTTCATGGATTTTTATTTTCTTCACTCGCTTTAGTAGATTTAAATTATCGACCTTACCGCCTAAAAAGTATTTTCCAAAACCTCCGCTTTTACCAAAGGCACTTGTTCCAAATATATAGTAGGGTACTTTTTTGGCTTCATCTAGTGGTGATAGCACTTGAAAAATATTTACATTGGAACGGTAAAGTAACTTTTTCAATAACTCAGGTGATATGAAATCGTGAAAATCAGACAAGACAACAATTTCTCTTCTTCTATTTAGATGCTTCATGATCGCCATATACTTATCTTCACCTGGTACCGCGGTCTTAAAATCAACATCCAAGTTAACCTTTCCCTGAGAATTTAAAATATTCATATCCTCTAAAGAAGAAATTAATCTTGAAAGCCCCAGCTCACCTTTTGATTTTGGAATATTAGTAACTTTGTCTGTTATCACGAGTACATGAACATAATCATTTGTGGCTTCAGCTAGCAAGTACAGTAGGCAGCAAATTTCAATACTGGCTTGCAACTTAGAAACGTTATTGGCCCCCTGGTACATAGTTGCACCAGCATCTAACACAACAACAATTTCAACATTTCTTTCCTCTTCAAATGTTTTAATATAAGGATGATTGGTCTTGGCCAAAATTTTCCAATCAATAAATCTAACATCATCACCAAATGAGTATATTTGATGCTCTTTAAACTGCAGCCCTGTTCCTTTGAACTTCGTTCTTAACATACCCACCGAAAACGAATTGGCCCGTTTGAACAAATTGGCTTTTAATTTCCCAACAATTTTTCTTACTTCGTTAATTTTCATGTTAATGCAAGTTTCGCAACCTTTTGTGCAACATCTCGTCCTGTCATATTATCAATCGTTGCCTCATAGGATAAAATTATTCTATGTCCTAAAACCGATGGAACAATTTTCATAACATGATCTGGTGAAACGAAATCTTTGCCATCCATAAATGCTACATATTTAGAAATTCGATAGAGCCAAATTACAGCTCTAGGCGATGCACCTGCTAAAATTATTCCCTGGAATTCCTTTCTGAATAAATCACTATTTGGCCGAGTGGAGTGAACGATTTTTACAATTAAATCTTTAATTTTTTCATCAGTATAGATACTATCAACTGTTTCTTGGATTGATAAAAGATCATCAGTCGATAGAACGGGCTCTAATTTTGATAATGAATTACGTTTTAAATCTAATATCGATTTTTCTGACTTAAAATTTGGATAATCGACATTTACTTTCATCATAAAACGATCGAGTTGTGCTTCTGGCAACTGGTATGTACCCTCTTGATCAATTGGGTTTTGTGTGGCCAAAACAACAAATGGCGAAGACAATCTGTGGGTTTCATCTCCTATGGTCACTTGTTTTTCTGCCATTGCCTCTAATAGTGCAGCTTGAACTTTCGCAGGGGCACGATTTATTTCATCAGCAAGTAATAACTGAGTAAAAATTGGGCCAAACTTTGTTGTAAATTCTTCATTTTTTTGAGAATAGATCATTGTTCCCACGAGGTCTGAGGGCAATAGATCTGGTGTAAATTGAACGCGCTTAAATGCCAAATCGCAAAGCCTACTCATCGTTGATACCGACATTGTTTTACCAAGTCCCGGCATACCTTCAATTAAAACGTGTCCTTCACAGACAAGTGCCGCCATAATTGCATCCAACAGTTCATCCTGGCCAAAAATAACACTTTTTGCTTGAGCTAGTGCCGTAAGTACTTTCTCTCGTAATGCTTGAGACATAGATTAAATCCTTCTGTAGAGAATATATTTTATATAATTACCTTTATCTAAAAATGAGCTTATCGGGTGATCTGGTGACTGAATGCCCAGGTCTAA
Source organism: uncultured Bacteriovorax sp. (assembly GCA_964456675.1). Taxonomy (GTDB): domain Bacteria; phylum Bdellovibrionota; class Bacteriovoracia; order Bacteriovoracales; family Bacteriovoracaceae; genus Bacteriovorax. The sequence continues at coordinate 10,934 of CAYWBR010000013.1, forward strand.
CATTTGCAACTTTATACTTTCTCGGTTTGATGCTACTTGCACTGTCTTATCTAATTCTTCAAGACTTAGATAATGTGTACACGAGGCAGCAACAAACAATCCATCTTCGCCTAGTATTTTTAGACATTTTTGATGAAGTTTTTCATAGCCAACAACTGCATTGGTTTTGCTTTTTTCAGATTTTGTAAATGCAGGTGGATCACTAATAACGAGATCATACTTAGATTTTTCAGAAATTTTTTGATCTAAAAACTTAAAAACATCTGCTCTAAAAAATTCTCCTCGACCAGAAAATCCATTTATCTCAAGATGCAAATTCACTGCATCTGCCATGTTTGCTTGATCGACAAAATCTACTCTATTTACACCGGCCCTTAAAGCATGTAACCCCCATGAGCCTACATACGAAAAAAGATCAATACCTGTTTGGTATTTTTTGTTCATACCTTTTATCGATTCTTCGAGCTTTTTTCTGTTCATTCTATGGTCATAATAAAAACCAATTTTTTGAAATACATCTTTAGAAATTTCGTATTTGAAATTGTTTTCTGTGACTTTTATTTGCAGAGGAATTTCTCCTAATTCAAATCTAGGTAAAAACTCATGTTTTCTGTAGCCATCATCATCCAATAAAAACACAGCTTTATTCGGAAAATTTTTTTCACAAAATTTTTGTACGCAATCTCTAAATCTATCTATTCCCGCAGTATTTATTTGTACAATTACGACATTATCAAAAACATCTACAATTAATCCAGGTAGGTTATCTTGAGCTCCATGGACCATGCGATATCCATGCTCTAGTGCTTTTATCTTTTTTCTTTTCTCGTTTGCTTTAACCAACAAATTCTCAAGAACAATTTGTTCTACACCTTGAACTTTAAATGGTGCATGGTCATCAATGGCAAATAGGATTTTTGCTTTTGAAGGTGATTCTGAATGTAAATTAATATAGGCCAGATACGACTTATTATTTTTTTTATTTTCTGCAATTATCCACTCGCCAGGAATTAATCCACGTGGAAGATTGTCAAAATCTTCTTCTTTTAATTCGAATTCAAATTTTTTAATTTTAGCAAGACCAATGTCTTTGAGTTCTATCACTTTCACAGTATTTACCTATAATGATGTCTTATCATTATAAGAGTTTATCAGATTCTAGTGAAGATGAAGTATTTTCTTCATTTGGTAAAGTCTATCAATTTTACTCAAGTACCATTGAGCTAAATGCCGTTTTGATAAAGTCATCTAGATTAACTCTGTCTTCTTTAAAAAGAACATACGAAATTGATTTCAACCGCACTTCGCCACGTTGGTCTTTTGAGTCCAAATAGCGCATAATTTTCATCGGTTCATCATAATGGTAATTCACGGCACACTTCGTCGAATCAACTGAGCAATTCAAAGATTTTGTCGAATTCTCTAGATACCAACGATATCCGTGAGCTTGTAGCTTTGGATGATTTAGAATCAAATTCAAATTCTTCGACATCGTTTTGAGTGTATTTTCACCATCATCCTCTTGAATTTTTCCAGCAAATGCAGAGTGTTCTCTTATTAGTGTAGTAAGTTTATTTAAAAGGACCTCGTCCTTTGCAATTGATGTCAATATATCTATTCCGGATATCTCTTTGACTGCGCTTGCAAAAATCGTTTGTTTTCTTTTTTCAAATAAAAATTCCCGTATTAAAATATAGCCTTCGTTCACTAATTTATAAACATCTTCCCTGCTTCCCGTTTTTGAATTTAACAATTCTTGATGAATAAAATCAACTAATGGCGATATTTCTCTAAACAAATCAACAAGCTTAGCATTTTTTGGAAATGATTTTTCCAATTGTGGCCAAAGATCAAAAACAACATCTAAAGTGATAAATAAATCATAAAGATTATTATTTTTATAGCGCTCATTCATTTCCTCAACTTCTGCTGACTTCGACAGTTCACCATACACGTCTATCGGTGTACCTAAATATGAACCAATCGCCACCAACTTTGCAATAGTTTCTTCTACCCGACGACTGTCCTGATATGGCAAACTTGCGGCCCAATCGACGGTTAAATCTATAAGGCTTTTTTTATCTGCGCTATTTTTTAGAAGAGATTTTTTTAATATATTTTCAGCAGATAAAATTGTTTTATCTTGAAGAAATCCACGCAAAAGTGCTTCATCTACTTTTTTCACATCTCTTCTATTTAGAAAATCATCTAGTTCTTTTCTCGTGCTTCCAATTCTTGATCGAATAAATCGCCCAACATTAGAAAAAGCGGCCATAAGTGATAGATCGGCCAAAATTGTTCCATTATGTTTTTTTAATACCTCGCTAGAAAGCGGTAGTAATTGTCTTTTCTGTGCAGGTGTTGATGAAGATTCTATAAGTGCTTGCTGAAAGGTGCTTAGGTAATTTCCATAGCTCAACCTAGCTTCTTTACCTCGACCGTTATTGGCATCGAGTAACCCGTCATAAGTTTCAACAGCATTTTTTGCCATTCGTAGATCTGAATCGCTCATTTTTTTACCGCATCGAACTCCTGGTACCTTTACACAAGCTGCAAATAGTTTTTTTCTTGTTTTTACTTCTTCGTTATAATCATCGGCTGCAACTACATAATTCAAGTAAGCCACACCAATATAGTTATTTTCAAAGCGCACGTCTCTAATTACGGTTTCAATTCTCTCCATTGTCGTTAACTCTGGAGTCACTGGTTTATTTTTATCATTCACCAGAGATACTTTTGTCCTGTTTATTGGTAGCGACTTATCTGTCATATCAAAAACTGAACGGAGTGATTCTGAAAGAGTCAAATAATACGTTTTCTGTTTTTTGCCCTGAAATGGTATTTTCTTTCCACCAAAATTTTTAAAGGATTTTAGAACCTGCCCAATAGCAGATCCATTTTGTGGTTCCCATACTGTTGACATAACTCTAGCTATATTTCCTAAATGAAACTTGACCTGCTCTTTTGTTGGACAGTTATAAGGGCCGGAATCCTGATTTACGTATTCCTCACAGCTATAGGCTGGTATTACTGCTCCATAGTTTTTGTATTTTGACTTTAGATATTGTCCATTCGAAAGCCATTTGGCATAACCTTCAAAAACCCTACTGGTTGTTTTTAAAAAACTTGATGTTTTATTATAATTCTCTTCCTGACTCCATTCTTTTATAAGACTAATTCTATAGGTTTCAATTTCATTTTTTAATTTTGCATCTACTAACACCATCCAATCAAGTGTTGATACCGCCAAATCAATCCCTGTTCTTTTTTCATAAAATGAAAAATTATACAAATAAAAATTTAATTTATCCAAAACATAGATCAAACCGCTTTTATGATATTCTGATTGTCCAAGCGTAGAATCAACTAGCTTTGTTAAACCCAAATTAGTATTTAGGAGTAGTGGAGAAAATAAACCACCCTCATCAAGTATTGAATCTGACAAGTCTCTACTAGGATTTTGATAAGTAAAGGTATTGTGAAAATCTCCCATCCAACGATAGAGTCTTACTCCAAAATAATTATCTTGAACACTTTTACAATCACTAGAAATTATTCTGGCCAACTCATAAAATGTTTTGCCGGTAGTAAAGTTATCAAGACATCTGATAAGTGATTCGTAGTCTTTATTTATTACTTTTGAATTACCCAACAAAACTCTAAATTCGTATGGTTCATTTTTAATTGCTTCAACATAGTTATCAGAATAAATATATCGTAGCTCATTTTTTGCATCTTCATTGAGCTTAACTCCGTTGGATAATATTTCCAAAATTTTGATAATTTGATTTCGAGAGAAAAATTTCTTGAAATCTTTAAGGGTGTTTTCACCTGCCAAATTTGACAATACATCTTGAAGTGCCAAATAAGATGCTTCGCGACTATCTTCTGTTTCTATCCAAGATTTTTTAAGTCCAGGAATTATCTCTATGGAGTCATCTATCATCTTTGAATAAAAAACAAACAAGTCTACATAATTAGTTTGGTTCTCGAAATGTCTATCAATAAAGTTAAATAAAAAATTCTTTTCTTCTTCGGTGTAAAAATTCCACAAAAGAGCAAGTGCCCTTATTGCTTCATCATTTTTTCGATCTAGAACAATACCACTTGCGCGTCCGACGTCTAAATACGCTTGCTTGTCTAGATCAAAGATAACTTGATAAGTCAGTGGCAATATTTTAGGTGCATGCTTAATCATCTCAGCACCAACGAGATTAGCTTCCTGAAAAAAAAGATCAGATATAAAATCTAAAATATAAAAATTTTCACCAAACTTATTACTAGGTTCATATGCTAAGTTGGTTTGTGAAAATATAAATTTAAATAGGTCATAATAAATAGGCTTAGTAACTAAATTTAGTGCCTTGTTTGCAGTTGTAACAATATTAGAATTGTATTTATTTGAAACCAACTGGGGACACGCCGGCACAAGCAGCATTAAGCCTGGTATATCTTTTGAAAAAAAGTGCAGCAAATCATCATAACTTTTATTGACTATAATTTGTGCATAGTTATTTAGCTGATTAGGAATATTGAAATCTATTGCGTAATCACTGTTTACGTTAGAAAGACTACAATTAATCCCATTATAATACAGATCTTCGAGTGCGCGATAATCATTAATAACATTTGGATTGGCATTAAACGCATAGGTGAGGATGTATGAAAAATTCTCATAACCCAATCGTTGATCATGAAGCCAAGTATATATCCATGGCGTTTTACTCTCTATGTCACCAGCTAAAAGTAACTGGGTCATAAAACTACGATCTTGCTCGCTCAGGCCTACTTCCGCTTTTTTGGCAATACTATCAACTAATCTTAATCGGTATTTTACAAAATCAGAGACCTTAATAAATTTTAATACTTCTTCTCTTATTGGTTCTTTGTTGTTATTGAATGCCTCGATCAATAGCTTTATAAAGTTTGAACTATATTTTAAACCCGCAGTATCCATCCCTATAAAATCTAGAACTTTTAGCAGTTCTGATTTTTTAGGAATTCTGCCATTTCGTTTTTCACATTCAGGCAAAGTTGGATCATCTACGCACTCAAATAAATCTTTTGTTGCATCAAAAAAATTCGTTTCATTAAGCGCAGTTAATACAAAACTCAAATCATCAAGGCCATTTTTAGAATCGAGATCTCTAATATTGCGGAAAAAACGATCACGAACCGACTTATTTTTTAAAACCGCATCGTTAATTGGCATCATCATATGATTCCAATTAACTCGCTGAATATTTTTTAATGACTCAAATAAAGCTGGAAATTCATTATCCCACTTCATACACTTAAAAAGCAATTGGACATTATAATGATCTAAAATATTATTTGTTAAATCTACCTGGCTACAGTTTTCTAATCGACGCTGCTCTTCAACTGTTTTGAAATCTTGTTCAATTTCTGGAACTGATTGCTTTTGACATGCAAGCAAGCTTATTAAAAAACCTAAAATGAAAGCTTTTTGTAGCTTAAGTATCATTTTATTTTAACACTCCATCAACGATAAAACGCTTTGCCTTACCTGTGTTTGTTTCATACTTGGAGAACCTTAGTAGGGAAGTCATATCTTGACTTACTGTTTTCTCTTTTTCTTTTCCATGAGCAGGTATAACAACCTTATTATTTGTTTTAATATTCATTTTTGCGGGTAATCCAAAACCATTGACTGGTGCATAGTCAACAATATGTGTAATTGTCGATTCAGAAACCCCCAGCTTAGTTTTTGCCACATGTTTTGTTACCAAGAATTTACTATTACTCCAAGGAAATACTCCATACTCAAAATTCGAATCAGTTGCAGCATTAGGTACATTCGTACGCATTGAAAGCAGCCTTCCATTTTGATCAAAATGTAATAAAATATCAGTAAACGGTTTGGTATATAAAGGATCGAACGCTCGGATATACTGTATGCCCTTGTCACTAAGATTTTCAAAATTTAAACCTACAACAACTTCCCTAAATGGTCTTGATATTACATATTCAAGTTTTCCTGATATTAATTGCTTTAAATCATTTTTTATTTCTTCAAATCCTTTAGGAAGTCCATTCACTTCAATGCGCCATTCATTCGGGGCCATCCAATAAACCTTAAAATGAACATCAATTAATTTTCCTAGGGATAAATTTTTATTAAGTGTTTCAGTTAGTTGATCCATGCGCACTTCAAATACAAGATCCTTCAGGCCCATGGCTTCCAAATTGTATTTTCTAACATCATACTGAACTAATTGTTCAGGCAATGAGGGTGCGGAATCTTCAGCCTTTAAGATGGCAGGAAAAAGCGAAACGGCCAAACTCAAGCAAAAAACTAAAAAAAGCGATTTCATGAATACATCCTTAAATTAATACCCTTTATTATTTTACACTATCAGTTTAATTGTCCCAAAAGAAACAAAAGCATGAGCAAATTTTGCTTAAATTACTCGTGGGCGATTACTTTATTTCTCCAATCATTATCGATTAGAAGTGTCAGGTATTTCGGTTTTTTGACTATAACCTTACCAGGGGAACCCTTAACTCCCTTAAGCTCTTTAACGGTTGCATACATTAAGCTCAATTCACTTCCAACCAATTTACTGTAATGCTGTAATATGGAAGCAATTATTGATAGATCTAGGGATGTTAGTTGATCAAATCGATCTGTCTTGGCCACTAAGTGAGCACCGGAACCCACTTCTTGGTGAAACCACAAATGCTCTTTTGATGATTGAGTTCTAAGTTCATCGTTCGATCTAGCGTCCAACGAAATACGGATTCGGATTTTTGACGGCAAATCAAAGGTTAAAATGCGATAGTCATTTTTATCTGCAATTATATTTTTTGGGCGTAAATCCTCCTTTGTTCCCCAGACTGGTTGAATCACTGATAATTTAATTTTACCTTCTTGAGAATTTTTTTCAGACTTGCTTAATTGTTCTGTAGTCTCATCCAATCTCTTAACTAGTAAAACTTCCACTTGATCTAAATTTTTAATTTTTTGAAACAAAATATTCTTTCTTTGATAATAACTTTCTTCTGGTTTAAATTTTATTTTTACCCCACACAAGTCAAAACTGCTTTTATCAACCGACAACTTATCTAACAAAAGTTGTTCCTTATAAATAAATCTAGATTTAAATCTATTGATATCACCCTGAATATTTTTAGCTTTTTTCTCTAAAAACTTTTTTGTCTTGGATTGGTTCACGACTAACTTAGTGCCACTTAAAACTTGTTTCAAATATAATTTCATTGAAAAACATTGAAATTCTACGTCTTCACCAGTCGGATCTTTTTGGTTGGAAAAATCTATAAATACATTATTAAAATTAATTGAATGATCATCTATAAATTCGCCTTTCCAGGAATAAAAACGTGACCACTTTCCTTCTTCTAATTGCTCTTGCCATGAAAAATATAGCTCTCTCTCAAGCCACATAAGATCTAAATATCCCAAACATCCAGCTCTTAAAATGGACAACCTAACTCGACGAAATGTTTGATCACATTCAATTTTCCCAACTTTAGCACCGACAATTTTTTTACGGATGTAGTCTAAAAAACGATCTCGTTGGCGAATTGGACTAGGGATTGGGCCGTCTGAAATTTCTAAGCCTTCATACCTCTCACCAAGTCCTAAAAGCAAATTTATAGATTTACCCGGAAAACGTAATATTAAATTTAAATAATGTGGACCAATAAATGCTTTTTGGACTGGGACAAATTCTATTTTTTGAAATAATTTGTTATATTCTTCACATACTTTTGTTAAATAATTTAAGGTCTGAATCATGAACCTAAGCCTTTTGCACAAAAACCAACAAGATCTAGAGCTACTAGATTGGAATCTTATCATAAATGATATTTGCTTGCACGCTCGTCTTGATGCAACCAAAGCCCACATAAAAGAACCTCCAAAGGCACGCTTGGCAGATGAGATAAACCTCTTACTTATTGATCTTGATCGTTACTATCAAAACTTCGATGAGAACAGCCTGTTATTTAGTGAAAGTACTCGACTAATACCTTCTTATAGTCCTGGCTTTGATTGCATTCTGGATGTCAAAAAAGGAAAATTTTTTGACTGTAAAGAATTAAATTCCATTGCACAGCTTGTCGAATGTTATACTAGTGCTTTTAAGCATTTTGTTGATTACAAGTTTTCGGAGCACCTAAAAATTGGGCCAGATGTTTATCAAAAACTTCGTCGTCAATTTATTTCATCACTAAGAGAGTTTGTCGATCAAAATGGCGAACCACACTATGACCGCCATCCAGAACTTAGAAAGCTTTATTCTGAGGTATTAGAAATTGAAAATGAATTAAGAAACTTAATTCAAAGAATTGCAAAATCAGATGAATTTGCACCGCGACTCCAGTTTGATCAGTTTGATATCGTAAATGACCGTTACGTTTTAGCAGTTCGAAGTGATTCATTTAATTCAGATTTGGGACCTATTATTGCCCGCTCAAATTCAGGCATGACTCTTTTTGTAGAGCCATACGAGATTCGCATTAAAAGTAACAAGCGCGTTCAACTGATCGCTGAAATTGAAGCGATAATATTACGTCTAACTATTGGTCTAAGCGAAACACTACATCCATTATTTGATGAATTAATTAAAATTAGTGAATTTGTGCTAGGCTTAGATCTAATTAACACCAAGGCTAATTACTCGTTGTTAAAAGGCCTCACAAGACCCACCATTATCAATAAAAAAGAAATTGAATTAACACTGATGTTTCATCCGTTGCTAAGTAATCCTGTTAAAAACGACATTAAGTTATCAGACGCTCACAAAGGCATGATTATCTCTGGCCCTAACACTGGAGGAAAAACGGTAGTATTAAAAACGATTGCGATTTCTATACTGTTTATTCATATGGGTCTCTTTGTACCTGCGGCACAGGCTCGCATATTTCCCTTTGATCATTTGTTTTATTTTTCTCACGACCATCAAAACTTAGAAGCTGGCTTAAGTTCTTTTGCTTCGGAGGCAAAATATTACTTAGATCTTTTACATAACTTAGGTCCGAACAATCTAATTCTTGTTGATGAAATTTTCAACTCCACATCTTCTGAAGAAGCTTCTGCACTAGCTATTTCTTTCTTAGATGAATTACACAAAAAAAGTCTATCTAAAATTGTTTTATCAACTCACCATCAAGTGCTAAAAACCTTCATGCACGCTAGGAAAGATTACATATCTTCACATGTTGGCTTTGATTTTGATACAAATTTGCCAACGTATAAATTAATAGTAGGTGAACCTGGAAGTTCATTGGCCTTTAAAATCTTTGACAATCTACAGAAGAAATTTTCTTATACCAGTCATATTTCTAATCGCGCTAAAGATCTTCTTGATCAAAAGCAAGTTACATATGAATCTTTGCTTTTAGATCTCACCCAAAAACGCACTGAACTTGATCGATTGATTTCACAAAATGCTGATCTTAACAAAGAACTTAGAAATCAAAAACGTGCGATGGAAGGGGTTTTACATCTTGAAAAAGAAAAACTCGTAAATGATTTTCAAAAAAAGCTAAAACATACACTTGATTCTGCCCATGAACTTTTCGAGGAAATTCGCGTTGAAAAAATAACATCGGCACGTCAGTTGGAAAATCGTGTGCATCAACTTAAGTCACAGATTATAAACACAGAAAAGCCAAAGCTTGTTCCATCAGATGAGCAAGTTGAGAAATATGCTCATTTCAAAGAAATAATTTTTTCCGAAATTCAAATTGGAATGCAATTATTTGCCATGAATTTTGGAAAAAACGTAAAGGTAGTACAGATAAACACTAAGAAAAAAGAGGTACAAGTTCAACACGGCCCGCTTCAGGTTTGGATACCTGCAATTAACTTGCGCTATCCTGATGGAATTAAAACCCCTACTCAAAAATCTTTTATTCATATTGAAAGAGAAGTTTTGGGTAAAATAGAAATCGATTGTCGTGGTATGCGACTAGATGATTTTCAAAAAATATGCGAAAAGGCCGTGCAAGATATTTACGATGGAGATGTTCCATTTGTTACCATTGTTCATGGACATGGCACGGGTATATTAAAAAATTGGTTACGTGATTATATAAGAAGAGAGCATAAAGAAATCCGCTGGGAAAACATTGAAGGCAATGACGGGTGCACAAAGATATCGCTTTAAAGCTTTTGTCCAATTCTTCTAAAATTTAAATTAAAATAAGTTTCAACTCCAGGAAGAGTTAATGAAAACCAGACCAAGATGGCTTTGCCTTTTATCTGCTTAAAATCCACCAGGCCCCACGATCTCGAATCATAGGAGAAATCACGATTATCCCCCATCACAAAATATTTACCTTCAGGAATTACAATTTTTGCATAGTTCTGATTAAAAAAGTTTCCTCGGTTTAACTGATAAAGATATTCCGTTTCATCAATTTTCGCTCTAAACAGATCAAAGCTATAATCTTTAAAAACTAATTCAAAATCATTTCTTAACTCTTTGTCGTCGATCTGCAGATAAAACAGTTTTTTCCCATTTAAATACAGTTGTTTCTTTTTTATCTCTAACTCATCTCCGGGAATTGCAACGATTCTCTTTATGTAGTTTATTTCTTGATCAACTGGATATTTAAATACGATCACTTCTCCGCGCTTTGGTTTTTTATCTCTGTATAAATAGATTGGTTCCAAATTAATTGTAACTCTAGTAAAAGGAATATTGAAAACTACATCTGAAAAAGGAACCTTAAACCCATAAGTCATTTTATTAACCAAAATAAAATCACCATTGATTAATGTTGGCATCATTGATCCGGTAGGGATTCTATATGGCTCTAAGAATACAGATCGCAATATCAATAGAAAAAAAACAAGAAGAAAAAACCATTTAAAATCTTTTTTAAATGAACTAGCAATGGTTTTCACTATAATTTACGCTGGCGTGATTTTTTTTCTCTTACTGATACGACACTCTTACTAACTTTTTTTTTAGTTTTTGCTTTTGAGGCAATGTACCGGTTGGTTTTGAGTGTCTTTGAAATTCTTTTTTTGCTATACCTAGATCTTGATGGCTCTGGCGCTGCTAGAGTAATAGGAATTGTTTTTACATTTTTAAAATAATATTCAATTACATTTTTGGCCAAAAACGAACTTTTCACATGCCATCGTTTAACATTAACATTCATTACAGCAACAGAAATTCCTTTACCTTTAGAGTGATCCTTGGGCATGGCATATGCCGTAAACCAATCTCTTTTTCCAAAAGGTTTACCACCTGTTATACTTCCAGTTTTTCCACCAATCTCTAGTACATCTTTAAAACCACGATTCATTTTTCTAAATTGTTTTCGAGCTGTTCCATCTTCAATCGTGGCCATCATCATATGCCTCAACTCTTCTGAAACAACTGGTGTCATCACTCGTTTTTCGACGTTGGCAAGTTCCCATAGATTCTCTTCTGAATTGGGTGTTTTAATACTTTCAACCAGTTTTGGATTTTTAAGAATGCCGTTATTAGCAACGATTGACGACAAAACCGCCCCGTGGATAGGGGTGATTACAGTCGTTGTATTAAAACCTGAAGCTAATTCAGCAAACTCATAATCATCAATTGTTGGTTTAATTTTAGAAACGGTTGAAACTTCACTTAAAAGAGGAGTATTAAAGCCCCATTCCTCTGCAGTTTTCACTAGGTCGTTAGGAGATGAGTGCTTTATAGCTGCTTTACCAAAGATTACATTGTTTGATTTAGCAAATGCCATTTCAAAAGTTTGAGGTCTACCAGGGCCCCTTCGTCCGTCAGTTAACTGATATTTAAATAGGGTTGTACTTCGTCCTAAGAATTCAAATGCCGTCTCTTTAGTAATATTGCCTTTACCAACAAGATCAGCCGCCGTGACAATTTTAATTAAACTTGCAGACGGATGGCTTGCTTCAAGCACCAATGATTGATCGAACTTTTGACTTCTTCCCTCGTACCCCTGAGCCGCCAAAACATTTCCTGTTTCATTGTCAATCACGACGATCGTCGAATAATCCGTTTTATACTGCTTTAACTGAGAGCGAACAAAGCTGTTAAGGCTTTCATTAAAAGTATAATTAACTAAGTGAGGTTTACTGCCCAACATAATTTGCTTTGGCCAATCATTTGGTCTTAGCAATACTTGATCGAGTAAATTTCTAAATTTTTTATTATCACTATGAACAACATCCAGAGTAGAGGCTGCTTTATCGGTTTTAGTTTCGCTGTTTTCACCGAAGGCCAGAGAATTTCCCATGGCATAAGCAAGAAGACCCAATCCTAGGGTTGAACACAAGAGATAAAACTTACTGTTTTTCTTCTTTTTTAGTTCCATGCCAATATTATGGCCTAAAACCTTTCCCAATGACAAAGAATTCTTTACTAATTGAACGAGTAGATTTTGGTTTTAAAAAATTGAACTCATTAAATAGCTTTTTTTGATCTTTTAAAAAGACTTGGGCCTGGTGTGAATCGAATACTTTCACTACCATATTCCCATTAGGCTTTAAAAATTTTGGCAAAAGCGAAAACACCATTTCCACCAAAATTAATGAACGATCTTGGTCAACTGATTTTATACCAGTGGTATTTGGTGCCATGTCTGAGAGTACCACATCAAATTGCTCAGAAACTCCAAGCTCTTCTAAATTTTCAATTGTGAGTACGTCTTTTTGGAAAACTCGGACATTTTTAATTGGCAATAGCGCTTTGTTAATATCGCGAATATCACAACCAACAACCAATCCTTGGTCACCAATTTTTTGAGATGTGTATTGAATCCATGATCCTGGGTGATAACCTAGGTCTATTACGAAATCATTTTTTTTAAGTATTTTATATTTTTGATCAACTTCTTCGAGTTTATAAATACTACGGGCCAAGAAATTTTCTTTTTTAGCTTTTTGAAAATAATAATCTTTTACTTTAAAGGTCATAACATTCTTACATTCTTGATGCAAAAATTAGCACAACTTTTGGATTAGAGTCTGATGCATCTGATACCGCTGCCAAAAATCCTTCAACGTATTTTTTACCAACTTTTCTTTTTAATATATCAACATTTATCATTTTTATAACGGTACTATCTTTTTCCTGCGTAAGAACATCATAGAGTGCATCGAGATTATTTCCGTAGTGAGATGGAAAGCTTAAATCTCTAGCAAGTTTCGCATGCAATTCTTCCTTGTTAGAAATTTTAAAACCATCTATCACCGAAATGCCAGCAGCACTTATCATGGATGGGTAAAGAGTCATAACAAGCAGACATACAATTGCAATTGCAATTTTTTTCATGGTTCCCCTCTATCGTTAGATGAGTGGTTTTTACCTTATTTTACCTTGTTGTCAATGAAGCTTTTAAAATGTGTGAAGAAATTATCTTGTTTTTAAGAAAGATTTTTAAAAAGTCTATCTACTTGAAGGGGATGGACCCATACCAATGGTGGATCAAATTGAACTTTATCTAAGTTCTCAACAAGTTTTCCTTTTTCAAAGAACAAATAGCCCCGCTCCCTTAGTAGTATAGTACCGGCAGCGATGTCCCAAATAGATTTAGGCTTAAAACTAATCACAAAATCACTGGCCCCAGTAGCTAATAATCCAAGCTTAAATGCGATACTTCCTTTTGGTGCCATAATAATGTCTGATGTATTTTTCGAAACTTCATTATGTAAACCCAAATGCCATTCGCTGCGAGAAATTAAACCTAACATTGGCTGTAGCGACTTCGATATAACTGGAAGATTCGACATGCCAGTATATATTTCAAAGCCACTAAATGGGTTATAAATATAGGCAAAGGACGATTTAGCGGTTTTTTTTAATGATGAATCGGGCATTATCGCAAGTGAAACCACACACTCATCTCTACCTTTAACCAATTCTCTAGTACCATCAATTGGATCAAGAACAATTGCAGGGAATAAAAGCTCAGAGTGATCTTCTTCTGAAAAAAATGTCCAGTTTTTTAAATTGATATTACTTTCTTTCCAATTTTTAATTTCATTTGAAATCGATAAATCAAAGTCTGTCACAATTGATTGGTCTTTTTTTTCTGCGATAGACAGAGATTCTGACGATCCCGATGAAAAATAAAGCCCAACCTTATGTCGCGAAGCGCTTTTAATTGTTTTTTTAATGTCTTCCTCAAAATTAAACTGCATAAAATCAAATTTCCTTACATTTTTTTCTATTTTATTCTTGACTAGGGTACTTTATCCACAAAAAGATGAAAGTTATCCACACCAACATTAATTTTACCTTAATTGACCATAACAATCGATCTCCGAATCATGTCTGAAAAATCTTAGGGTTATGGGAGATATCAAGACAGCGAACCCAAGGGTGTTAGAAAATGTTTAAAAAAATATATTTTTATCCTTAGTTATCCACAAAACGTCAAATTATTGGCACAAGATTTAAAAGAAATTCACATAACTATTGGTTCACGAAAAAATGATAAAGTTCTCACACCATCCAAATTTTAGATGATTGGTACCTATGTGTTTTTGTCAACTATACGGTCAAATATTTAACCGTATAAAGGCTAGTGAGCTTCCGTTGAAAGCACTTCTACTAAGCCTTCTTTCCCGACCGAAACCGCTAAAACTTCAAACTCGGTCTCATTGGTGCTCATAAGGTTGGTTACATACCTCATTGTTCCCAATTCGGGGTCAACATAGATGAATGGTGCCTGTTCAATTTCCGAGCGTTTAAGCTGTAACTCGCGCAAAAAGCTGTCATAAATCCCTTTAGTCAAGCCGGTCGCAAACATGAACCACTCCCTCGAAAAACCATCATTGATTTTTCTTGTTAGTTAAATGCTAACATAGTTTTCTAGTTTTAGTTTAAAAGGGAATTAATTGTTAAATATTTTTAGAAAAATTTTTACTCGTCCTTCAAAGTGCGAATCTAACAGACAAATAAGTATATAAATTAGAAAAATCATGTTTCTCTTAGAGCGTAGCCTCGAAATACTTTGAAACAAAATCTCTATTGGTATTAAGCTTAAAAAAGCCATCGGCCATATCAAAGAAAATCCTTTGAAGGTGTACGGATCAACGATAAATGAATATAAAAGGCAAATGACAATTGATGTCCAAAAAATCTCCATATAATCGCGATCAAAAATTGATTCTCTGAAAATTGAAATATTTTTTTTAAAATACACTAAGAGAAACATGATAAAACCAAAAATCGATAGTGCAAAAAAAGCTTTCCTGTTAATTTCAAATAAAAACTGTGACCAAATTGCATTTCCCTTAAACAGACCAGAAAAAAATGGATCGAGATGATTTAAAAGTACTACCGATGACAGGATAAATCCAAACGATACATAACGAATAAATTGATTCCTAAACCAATAGGTTCTATTTTTTAGATAAATGAAATAGACAAGTAATACTTGAATCCAAAGCAAGGGGGCGAATGCTTGGTTGATTAAGGTACCCCAATAACCAACTAGCCCTAAAAATAAGCCGGCACGATATGTAGAGCTTTTACTAACCCACAAAGTTGTCCAAACCCATAACAATGTATAGGTAGTTAACATTCCATATTCTACATTATGTACAAAGATTTTTGTAAAAGACCAGGTTGAAACAAATGAAAAAACACCAAGAAGAGATAGTCTACGAGACACAAAATAGCGTAAAAATGCATAAAACAGCAAAAGAAATAATCCCATATTTACGAGATAAAAATGTAAGCTCCAAGCTGCTCTGTTTAGTATGGGATAACTTTTAAATGGATAGTAATTTACTGTTAAAAAATTCCAAAAAGGTCCTGCAATTTTTTCAAGAGGATCATAATATAACCGCATTGCCTCACTTCCCATTAAAGGAGGGTAGTCGGGCAAGGAAACAATGAACATAATTAAAATAAAGGCAACCAGTGTTTTCTCAAAGCCATCTAGAAACTTAAACTCACCAAAATTTGAGGACACTGATTCTTGAATGATTTTTCCACGCGTAGGCCACGAATAGAACAAGCCAAGAAGCGACCATATAATCCAAAACGAGTTGTATACCCACTTGCCTGGCAACAAAATAACCAAGTTAAATAGTATGACAAAGAAAAACAGACCTAAAAAAATTCTATAGATTATTCTATCGATTGATGAATTTACTCTGAAATAAATTTTTAATCGATGATCAATTTCTTTACCTAATAAAAACCATTGTGCAACAACAAAGAGTATATAAACACTCATAAAGAGCGCCTGTACAGCAGAGTGAAGGTCTAATGATTTCTGAACATAAAGAGGTATTAGCAAAAAAGAGAAATAGCTAATCGCTCGAAATATAAAGAATTTTGACTTTATTAATAGGTGACCAGAATTATTTTCTAAAGTATTTTGCATAATATCCGATAAATTTAATAAGAAGTTTAAAACACCCCATGTCTAAACTTCAACCTAGAATCAAAAGGCCGGCCCCCATCACCGGCCTTTTTTATTTTAAGCTCCCTCTACAATTCGCACAACCAATTAAAGCTAAATTTTTTTACTCAACTTCTACGCACAACGTGAAATTCCTGCCCCGTCGAGATTGGTCCTACGGAATGTTAAACTGATTCAAGGTTGGAAATGATTTTTCTTACCAATTAACATCAGGAGGATGTTTTGGCCGTAGCTTTCGGTTCCATCAACACGGGTCTACCCAAAGATATTGTTCAGCAAATTATGAAAGCTGAGCAAATTCCTGTGCAAAACATGGAAAAACAAAAATCCAAAATCACTGAGAAAAAAGGCTTACTCGATCAGTTAGTAAAACTAACTGAAGACGTTCGTGGCCACTTGGCCATGAATGCAAATGCTCGCGCACTTCGAGAGTTAAAAGTTGATACGAACAATGAGCTCATTTCAGTAACAACAGACAAAAACCGTGCAGTCCCAGGTTCTTATCAATTTGAAGTTGTAGAACTAGCGCAAAAATCATCTGCAATGTCTTCTGGTTTTGAAAATCAAGATGAATCCTATGTTGGAGTAGGCTTTATTCAATTTACCCTACCAGATGGTGAAACACGCGACATTTATGTAGACAGTGAAAATTCATCACTTTCATCAATAGCAAAATTAATTAACAAAGATCCTAATTTAGGCATAAACGCTAACGTCATTAATGATGGAAGTGGCTCGGACACACCATGGAGACTCATCTTATCCTTTAAAAATACCGGTGACGACAACCTAGTTGAATTTCCATATTTTTATTTTGTCGATGGCGATCAAGATTTTTATCTAGAATTTGAACGAGAGGCAAAGGACGCAAAAATTAAAATGGATGGCTTTGAGATCGAGCTTCCTGAAAACAAAGCAAATGACATTATTCCTGGAGTACAAATTGATTTAAAGAAAGCCAAACCCGGTGAAGAATTTTCCATTAAAATCACCGAAGACACCGAAGCTGTTTCAACCAAAGTCAGTGACCTTGTCACAAAGGTAAACGCAGTCATTCAATTTATTAAAGAACAAAATACGATGGATGAAAAAACTGATACATCCAGAACACTTGGTGGCGACAGTATCTTGCAATCTCTAGAGGGCAGAATTCGTGGTGCCATATTTAAAGATATCATTACAGAAAAAGGTCCAAAAAGGGCCAGTGAAATTGGTATAAGTTTTTCACGTGAGGGAATTATAAATTTCGACCAAAAAAAATTTCAATCTGTTCTAAACCAGGACTACCAAACAGTTTCTCAAATATTGACCGGTGCTTTTCTAGAAGAAGGAAAAAGCTCTGGTGTTATGGATAATTTAAATGATGCCGTAAACGTTGTCCTAAGATCTCCAGACGGACTTTTACAGTCGCGAAAAAGATCAATGCAGAATCAACTTTCAGAAATCGATCGAAGGATTGATCAAAAACAAAAATTTTTAGCAGAGAAAGAAAAAAACTTGAAAGATAAATTTGCCAGACTTGAAGGAACTATTTCTAAAATTAGATCCTCCGGCGCTGGTATAGCCGCACTTGGTGCAGGTGCAGCTGATCCCGTTCAACAATTAGGTTAATTAACAGAACCCCTTTGAGGAGGAAGTATGAGTTACGGATATGGTGCCTATAAAAAAACAGCAGTCAGTACTGCTAGCAAAGAACAAATTTTATTAATGCTCTATCAAGCTGCCATTAAAAACTGTAAAAAAGCCATTGAGGCAATCGAGGCCAAAGACGTTGCCAAAAAAGGTGAGCACATTGGAAAATTGCAAGACATTGTTATTGAGCTTAATAATAGCCTTGACTTTGAGATTGGTGGAGACATTGCCAAAGAGTTGTCGTCTTTATATGACTACATTTTATTTTCTAGCACTCAGGCAAATATCAAAATAGATGTCGAACCACTGGAAGGCTGCTTAAAGGTTCTAAATACTTTATACGAAGGCTGGCAAGAAGCTATCAAGCAAGTAAAGAGCGTTCCGACACAAAAAATCGAACCCTAGAATCGACAACCATAACAACTATTTTTTGGAGAAATCATGAACCAGATTTTTGAAGGCATACAATCTCACTTATCTTACTTAGAACTTGCACTACAAACAGCAAGGGCCATGTTATCGGCAACTAGTGCAGGTGAAGTTGA
Organism: uncultured Bacteriovorax sp.; assembly: GCA_964456675.1. Lineage (GTDB taxonomy): Bacteria > Bdellovibrionota > Bacteriovoracia > Bacteriovoracales > Bacteriovoracaceae > Bacteriovorax. The sequence continues at coordinate 29,503 of CAYWBR010000013.1, forward strand.
CTCAGTAACCGGCTTAGCAGACAACTTTGAAAGATTACTTAATATCATCGCGCAAGAACAAAAATCAATTGAGCAACAAATCTATATTCTTGACCCCAAAGAAGTTCGTATGGACCAACTTGAAATCCTAAGAATGTGGGTACAAGAAGTTAATTTATTAACAGAGAAAATCAATCAAGTAGACGAGGCGACACTTGAGGAATTGAATCAACTAAAAGATCAAACAGGTGCAGAAATTGCCTCTGTATTTGCCAATAAAGAAAAAATTAGAGGCTATGCCTTCAATTCTGTGAAGAAATAACTCTAAAAAAATTTCATAGCTAAATACTATTTAGTCTTCATTGACAAAAACCTCAGTTCATGAGGAAATAATTGTAGCCAGTGTCGCTAATGAGTAGCGACACCTTCTAGGCCTATTGAACCTTAAGGAAGAGGAACAACGGTGTCATATGAGCTTACCTAAAATTCAAAGTTACGAAATTAAAGATTCCAGAACAGAACAAAAAGTTCCAGTGGTAAATGGTGTGCATTTGCACTCTATCTACAACCCTTTCAAAGAAGCTCAAGCCTTAATTGAAAAATACTCGGAGCAATTGAATCAAAAAAACGAAGTACTCATTTTGGGATTAGGCTTTGCCTACCACGTAAATGAAATCATAAATTACATGTCACAAGTTCATGGTGATAATTTTAGAATCGTTATCATTGAGCCAAACTCACAAATTTATCATGACTGTCTAAACCTTGAGCTTCTTAATAAAAAGAACGTTCTTGTCTATTCTGGGTTTATGCCAGAAGAATTGTATGCCGATATCGATTTGATACATTTTTTATTAAGAAAACCTGCGGTAGTACCCCATCCTCCGTCATTTAATCTTTACCAAGAATATTTCAAAGAAATATTAACCTATGAGGCTCCTAAAAAAATAGGCGCCATACAAGATTTTATAACCGTAAAAGAAATAAAAAATTACTTAAGTCATCTAGAAGATCACGAAACGATCGATTCATTTTTATATAGCGACCTACCCAAAAGAACAGAACTAAAGGGCATAGACTTCCTAAGTATGGCCCTTTCAGAAATGACCAAAAATGCAAAGGACATGAGTGAGGCATAAAAATGGCAAACACTAAAAAAATATTAATAATTAATTTAAGAAAACTGGGTGATGTGTATTCTACAGCACATCTTATTTCCTCTTTACATCAAACCGGTGTATGTCAAATAGAGTTACTTGTTTACAAAGAATCAATTAAAGCAGCACAAAACATTAAAGGTGTGCATAAAATACACACTATTGATCGCCAAGAAATCTCTACGCTCAAGGCCAATAAACTTTTTTCCGATGGTTTTGCCCTAGAATTACTTTATGGTCAAACAAAAGAAATAATAGATACCAACTGGAGCAATATTGTTAATTTTTCTAACGACACCATTGGCGCATACTTAACTTCTTACTTTAAAGATAGCACCGACAAGGTTACAGGAATTCATTTTTCGGAAGAACGAAATATCATCACTCAAAACGACTGGGAGCTGATGTTTAATGATGTTCTTTCAACTACAAAATATTCTCCGATTCACTTTGTAGATTGTTATCACCAAATGCTTGGAATTGACTATAAAAAGGGATCAGATCTACTAGTTACCAATCAAGCACACAACGAAGCGGCATTGGCCAACATTGGACATATTCGAAAAACATATGGCTCTGGCGCTACAACTAAAGTAATCGCGATACAGCCCACGACCGCAGATACTTGCAAAAACATTCCATTCAACACACTTTGTGATTTCATTTCTGTTTTAATGACTGCTACCAGTGATTTTATACCAATGCTTTTAATTGCACCAACGCAATCAGAAAGAGAATATGCCGAAAAAATAAATTCTGCATTTGAGAACAAACTAATTGTGGTAGAAGCTGATCTACAAGCTATTGCATCAGTATTAATGAATGTAGATTTACTAGTTACACCTGACACTGTAATTAAACACATTGCAGACCTATCGGATACACCGGTAATTGAAGTATCTCTTGGCTATTCACCATTCCTAAAACAAGGCACCCTGAATGCCGACAACTTGATATTAACAAACAAAATCTCTGATCGTAGCTTTAGAAAATCAGATTATCCAGATAATGAAACCCCTAGTGAGAACTTCAGCATCAGAGCATCAGATCTTTACGCCAGCGTGCTTTATTTTTTTAGCACAAGAACATCTTCTCCAAGATTAACAGATGGTGTTTCTCTTTATACAGTAGGTCGAGATAATTTAGGCGTGACTTATCGTCCAACTGCCGGAGATTTTGATACTCAACTTGAAATTAATCGCATCATGGGTCGTCTCGCCATTAGTTCATTGTTTGACTTAGAACAAGACGAAAATAATTATGTCGATGTTTTAAAACTAGGCTTAAAGGAAGCACGACAATGGGCAGACCTTGAAAAAACTAATATCACCCAAGTTATGAAAGACTTATTGGGTACCCTCAGAGCTCTTTTACAGCTTCAAGAAAATAAAAAAAATGGCCAAGAATTTGCTTTTAACTTGGGCAAACTGTTGGCCAATTGTGAAGGCAATCATTTAACAGCAATTCCATGCCTCATATTCCGCTCGAAGATTGAGTCTCTGGGAACAAAATCGCTGGCAAAAAACATTAAAGAAATTGAGTCTCTTCTGTATGAATTAAAAAGTGAGATTCAAAAAACACTTGGCTGCATTAAACTACTAGAAGAAGCAGAACTTCAAGCAAAACGCGATGCTTTTGCTTATAAACGAAATCAAAGCGTTCAACAAACAAACTAAAAGACCAAGGTCTTTTTCCAAAACTTAGGATGGGTTTATGGAAGTTTTCAAGGAAGATGTCGCTCTTTTTACTAAAGAGGTAAAAGAGAAACTAGAAAAAGGATCTGCTCTTACTGAGGAAGATTTTAAAATTCTATTTATGCTCAATGTTTTAGAGGAGGAAGCGCATGAAAAATAATGCTGCCCAATCTCCCTCAATACCTACTGAAACATATCAAAAAACATTGGCACTAATTCAAATTACACGAATTGGCGATATCATTCAAACGCTACACACCGCCAAAGCAATAAAGAAATTTCATGCTGATTACCGCTTAATTTTAATCTGCCGTGAATCAATGGGAAAGCCATTGGATTTTATTTTACGCGACACTTTCGATGCTATTTACTATATCCCAACAAAAAACTATGAAAATCTATCCGAGTCATACTCACTTAAAGAAGTTATGAATAGCTTTGAAAGTTTTTTACAGCACCTTCACGCAAATGAATCAATTTCTGCTTTAATAAACTTATCTTTTTCTAAGACTGCTAATTATTTGGCCAGTGTAATTTATGCCAATTTTAAAATTGGCCCAGTTATTAGTGCCCAAAACACCATGCAAATCAACGATAAATGGTCCACGTTTCTCTATTCCCATGTATTAACGGGTGCCAATAATCCTTATTCGCTAGTAGATCTTTTTAAAAACATCGTTGGAGTACAAAGCCATAAACCACAAATTGATAAAAACGAAAACATACAGCGTCTACGCCAGAAACAAATTGTTATCCATCCTTTTGCTTCCCAAGACAGAAAAATGTGGCGCCCAGAAAAATGGGTAGAAATAATTTATAAAACACTAAGAGATGCAAAAGAATACAAAGTCATACTTGTTGGTAGTAAGAGTGAAATTTTACGCTCTCAACTTATAACGGAAAATCCTCTTTTAAAAACCGTATCCGAGCGCATTGTAAACATGGTGGGAAAAACATCGCTTGAAGAAGTTTTTTTGACACTTCAAAGTTCCAAGCTTTTTGTTGGACATGATTCCATGGTTGGCCACTTAGCTTCGTTAACTGACACACCTTCGCTAACCATTGCTCTCGGTTCTGTTCGCCCACATGAAACTACACCATATCACAACGACGCTTATACCTTAGCACCAAAAACGAAATGTTTCCCTTGTTTTCCGCAAGATTCTTGTAGCTATACTCAGTGCCACATGGATATCCCACACCAAACAGTGTCGGTTGCAATTCATCAGCTTCTATCCAAGGGAAAAATTACCTCTGCGTCTTTAAAAGAAGAGTCTTCAAGCTTTCACCTCGGCAGTATCCATCTATATAGCTCTCACTTTAATAACTACGGCCAACAAGTGCTTACTGACCTTGTTGAAGGTACTCTAGATGCTCGCGAAGTAATGCGCAGCTTGACCCGAATTAGTTTTTCATTCCTTTTTTCTCAGTTTGAAGAAAACTTTCCGTTTCCAAAACTTAATCAAACTTCTCATGCAGAACTCTATCATACCCTGGTCGGTGTTCAGCATTTATTTGAGTTGTGTGAGTTTGGTATGAAATATTCTCGCTATATTTTAGAAGAAATTTCTAGTGAAACACCAAGTGTGAGCAAAATCAAAGAATTTTCTAAAAAGATAGATGAAGTTGACCACCTACAAACACTTGTAAAAAAAACGCATCCACTATTATCTCCCATTGTCGACTACCTCTCATTGAGAAAAGCGAATCTCTATGGTGACAATATTGTTCAGTTAACTGAAAGTAGTTTTTATGCATACGAAGAAACAAATTCTGCGATGAAAATTTTATACGAGCTTATTGAGCGAACAATTGTTGAACATAAACAAATTCAAAACAAAACAACAAATCCATAATTGAGGGGCATAAATGAAACACCAAAGCGTACAAGCAAATTCTATTGATCTAGCATTTGAATCCCTGAATTCATGCACTGCCTATATTGATCATATCAACAATTTAATTTACAAATTAATTGATGAATACAATGCAGGAGAAGCCGATAGTGCCAACAGTACTTTTGTTGAAGTAATTGAACTATTAGACTTATATGTTCAACTGATGACAAAAATCTACGCTTCTTTAAGACACCATTTTAAAGACCAATTAATTAAAGATGAATCAGTTCAAAATCTAGAAATTCACTTACTGTCTGTTATGAAAGCCCTACTTCCTGCCAAAGAAAAATCCGATGTCATCATGCTTTGTGACTTGCTCGAGTTTGAATTGATAGATAATCTTACACAATGGAAAATCAAAGTAATTCCAGAGCTCAAAAAACTAAGATAATCGACTTACCTTCTCGGAGTGAGGAAGCTCACTCCCATATATCAAGTTCATTTTCAAAAAAAAACCGCCAAGCTTTACTTAAATTTCATAGCAGATCTCATTCCTTACCCGGCACCGATAGTGTTGTTAAAAAGCTCAAACCTCTACGCGCTGCGCTTGATAAAAAAATGCCTTGGTTTTTTCTTGAAAACCAAAAAAATAACATATTTGAAATCACCAGCTTCTCTGAGTTTTCAAAATTTATTCTAAGTCTTGAAGGCTTTGAAAAATATGACTCTTGCCAAGTTCTCCTTCACAAAAAAGGAAATCCCTATTTTTTAAGTTTTAACCACAAAAAAAACTTATCTAACGGAGAAGTGGCCTTTGACTTAAGATCATTTAATCAAATTTTTAACTCCATTAAAAAATCAAAGACCAAAATCTTTAACCAGACAGCTCTAGAGTCACCTTATATTGATCTTGTTGGACACTTTCTTGCCAAAGAAATCGAATTCAAAAATTTTAATCTTCTCTTTTTTATTTCGATGAATTCATTTATTCCTAACACAAAAGAAGACATCAAAGAATTTGAAATAGTCATTGATTATTTATCTCCTTATATTCAGCTGCTATGTGAAGATATTTCTCAACGAGAACACTATAAAATCTCAAAACACCTTTTTAATCATTTTCCTTTTGGACTAGAAATTTATGATCAAGATAAGTTACTATTTAGAAACAATTTTTTTGATTCCATTTCTCACGATGAGTGCGTTCGTTATAACTATTCAGAACTAAGTAACTTTGACATTCAAATATATATCCCCAATAAATCTAGCAGCGCTGGTGAAATTCACCACTTCCAGCGTATTTCTCTTTTAGGCGAACTTTTAAACACACTTCGACACGAATTATCTAATCCTCTTTTTGGAATTAAATTAGCAAGTGATCTTTTGAAAATTGAAGCAAGAGATGAAGAAACTTCCTCTTTACTAGATGAGCTAAGTAAAAGCGCAGAGAGGTCACAGGCCATCATTAATACGTTCTCATCTTTATATCAAGACAACAAAGATGTTAAAAAAATTGCTCTTACGACGTTGATTGAAGAAACCATTACCTTAACTAAAAGTGAAACCAAACAAATCCCCAAATTTATCAATAATCAAACTGGGCATGAAATTTATATAAATTCAAATCCAAGTTTTTTAACCCAGATCATCTTTAATTTAATTATTAATGCGGCACAAGCGATTAAATCCGTGCGAGACGACTACCGCAATGATCGCATAGACATTACCATCTCTATTATCGACAAAGACACAGTAAGGCTTTTGATTTCAGACACTGGCCCAGGAATAAAAAAAGAATCACTAGAATGCGTTTTCAAGCCTTTTTTTACAACTAAACATCTAGGTACTGGACTGGGTCTTTCGATTTGCCAATCGCTAGCAAAAAAGATGAATTCCGAAATTTATTTTGAAAACAATAAGACTTCTCCTGGAGTAACATTTTGGCTAGACTTAAGTGCTAACACGAACTAGGTAAATTCTAATGAATAAAAACATACTCCTCATTGAAGATGAGCCCTTAATACAGCGATCTTTAAAAAAGCTGCTAGAACGCAAAGGGGCCAATGTTGTGGTTGAGAGCAATGGCAGGTCGGCCATCGAACTTATTTTAAAGAGTAATTTCGATCGTATTATTTGCGATTTAATGCTGCAAGACATTTCTGGTTTTGATGTAATTGAAGATTCTAAAAAAATATATTCTCTTAATGAAATTTCTAAATTATTTATAATAATTACAGCTTACAGTTCTCCACAAGTCTTAGAAAAGGCACAGAATTATGGCTGTATTGTTATCAGTAAACCATTTATGAACATTGAAGAAACTATTGATCGTTTTTTAAATTTTTGAGGTATAAAGTGGCACAATTAAAAAAAATTGCAATTGTTTTAAAACCCAAAATACATACTGAATTTCAAATAATTGTTCCAAACCTTGTAAATTGGCTTGTTCGAAGAAAAAAACACGTTTTATTTTTAGAACATGAACTAGATCGAGTTACAGATTTAATAAAAAACAACTCTAAAGATATAAGCTTTATAAGTAACGAAGAACTTCATAGCGAGAGTGATTTAATTATTACTCTCGGTGGTGATGGAACACTTATCGGAGTGTGCCGACAGATAAAAAAAACTAGTCCGCCTATATTTGGTGTAAATATGGGCACACTTGGATTCATTACAGAATTTTCTAAATCAGAGTTTTTTGATGAGCTAGAAGCTACGCTAAAAGGCAACTATGAGACTACAACATTAAATTTACAGCAGGTAGAGGTTTTCAATAAGGGAAAAGCTACATTTAAAGGTCATTTTTTAAATGACGTTGTAGTAACAAACAATCATATTTCACGCATGTTGACTTTAACTGTTGAGGCAGACGAGGAGCATGTTTATAATTTAGCGGGTGATGGATTGATTATCTCTAGCCCAATCGGATCAACCGCCTATTCACTTGCTGCTGGAGGTCCTATTATTCACCCGAATGTTAATGCCCTCGTCATGACTCCTATATGTGCCCACAGCTTGACTCACAGGCCTTTGGTTTTACCAGACACAATTGAGATGTCTATAAAAGCAGCTAGGCAAGGTGATTCACTTAGAATAACACTCGATGGACAACAGGCAGTTAATATTCTAGCTCATGAGACAATAAAGGTGAGCAAAGCAAAAGGTCGCACTATAAAATTAGTAAAGAACCCAAATAGAACCTTTTTTAGAACATTAAAAGAAAAATTCACACACGGCTCTAGAGAGATTAAATAAATATACAAAAAACAAGAGAAATTATTATGAAAAACCAAATGCCTGGACTTTTTTTAAAAACTCTTACGCTGCAAAATTTTGCCACGTTTGAAAATCAAACTATTTCTTTTGACCCTAGGTTTAACGCCATTGTTGGAGAGACTGGTTCTGGCAAAAGTTTAATTTTAGATGCACTTCAAATTATTTTCGGTGCTAGAGCAGATAAAAAACTCATTAGGAAAAACTCTGATTTCTCTACAATTGAAGCTACCTTCAATACAGATGACCAAGAAATAAAATGCTATTTTCACGAAATAGGTCATCCATTTGAGGGCAACGAGATTGTGGTAAAAAAAATCATATATCAATCAGAAACCGCTAAAACATATCTTAACTACCAATCTTGCTCGTCGAGTGTTTTGCAAAATTTTTCAAAACGTTTCGTTGATCTAGTTGGGCAATTTGAAAACCAAAAACTTCTCAGCGAAGACTATCAGCTAATCCTATTAGACAATTATGCACAAATTGAAAGTGAACTCTCTGAATATCAACAGCTATTTTCTGAATATACTACCAACCAGAAAAAGCTCTCTCAACTTATTGAAGAAAAAAACAAAATTGAACAGCGGGAAGACTATGTTAAATTTCAACTTAAAGAGATTGAAGATCTATCTCCTTCGGTGGCAGATGAGTTAAAACTCATAAGTCAAAAGGATCAACTTTTAAACCACGAAAAACGTTTAAACATATTTAACTCCATTTTAAATATTATAAGCGAAAACGATACTAACGTTCTTGACCAACTACGAACCATCATACAAAAAGCGGAACGAAACTCTGATGTTTTCCCAGACAAGATCGCTGCTAAAATCAAAGATGCTCAGTCACTTCTCGAAGATGCCGGCTACGAAATTAGTAAGAACCTAGAAACATCTTCTGAAGAAATCAATATTGATTATGTTATGGACCGAATTGATACGTATCAGAGGCTCAAAAGAAAATTTGGAGGAACAACAGAGTCACTTATTGAAAACTATAAAATTTTCAAAAATGAGGCAAGTGAACTCCATAATTTTGACGAGACAATTCAGCAATTAAAAACACGCATTGAGAAAACATATTCGCTTGCTTATGCAAAAAGCATAAAACTTCATAACGATCGAGTCCAATATGCTGAAAAACTTTCAAAAGAGCTAACTGATAAAATTCGCGACTTAAAAATGAATGGTGCAACCATAAAAATTTCTGTTCACGCCAACCAAGGCTTAAATCAAAAAGGTTCATCACGAATCGAATTTACCGCAGAAACAAATCCAGGAGAAGGATTTTATAAAGTAAAAGAAATTGCATCAGGTGGAGAATTATCCAGAATCCTGTTATCGTTACGACAAATACTGTCCTCTAATGATACTATTTCTGTTTTTCTTTTTGATGAAATCGATACTGGAATTGGAGGTGAGACTGCCCTTTCTATTGGAAAATCGCTACAGCGAGTATCTGAGAGCTCTCAAGTAATTTCCATTACTCACTTACCACAAATTGCAAACTTCGCAGAAAAACTAATTTGGGTTTCAAAAGAAACAATAACCAAACAAGACTCAAACAGAACAATCTCTCAAGTTGAAGAAATTTTTGGCAATAAAAAGAAAGAAGCCATCAGAGCAATGAATCCGTTAAACTAAAGGACTTAGAATTAGACCAGGAACCTTAAGCGTGCCTGGCACCTTACAGAGGCACGAAAGAACAGATTCCATTTTCAATTAGAATAAAGCTTCTAGAAAACTGTGCATAGCCATTATTAATATAAATGAAACCATTTACGGACGGATAAAGATCTTTCACGTGGCTGTGCCCACAAACATATATGTCACAATTTTTTTTTGCATGAAATATTTCTACTGAACGTCTAAATTTATCTTCAACTTTTGAGAGGTCAACACTTTTTGTATATCGTTTATTGTTTCTGTTTCTAGAAATTTTAGATGCTGTTTCGCCGACATTTTTAATTAAAAAATAGGGCATTAAGTTATTCGCATAAAATGTTAGGGGAGTGGATGTTACAATTCCTTTAAAAATTTTATATCCTACATTATCAATTTCCATATCATCCCCATGGGCCAAATGAACGGATTTGCCGCCATTTTGTATAATAAATTCAGGTGCCAAATGGAAATGATTTTTTGGAATGTCTGGAAAGACCTTGAAATATGATTCAAACAAGCCACGAAGATGGAAGTCGTGATTTCCCTCAACATAATAAATATTTTTTCCCTTTATCAACATCTCACCAACTGTATGGAAAAATGTCGGAAACCGTCTAAAGTATTGAGAGTGAGGACCGATGACTAAATCAAAAATATCACCTAGTAGAAATATATGATCTGATTCTTGTACAACTGGATGATGAAAAAACTCTAAGATGAGTTTTTCCGCTTGGTCTCCGGGCGTTTTGATATGAACGTCTGATATAGCAACAATTTTCATGTTGATATTTTATTATTTGTTCACTACAAATGGCAAAGAATCTTTTAAGTAGTGATCTACAAGGTTATTTATATATATTTGATCTTCTGGTGCCATGGCAATAAATCTAAAGGCTACTTTTTGACCGCCATATGGAAGATTATCTAACTTGTACCTATCAACGCTAAAACTATTTACACACTCAGCTTTAACTTTTATTTTTTTTCCACTCATTTCAATATTCATATTGGAAAAAACAGATCCCTTCTGGATGCTTAACTTCTCTTTTATTGGAACAATGAAAGAAAACCCACCAGTACTTATGTCAAAAAGTGATTTTTTATAATTAATTTTCTGATACTCAAATGAGACATACATTGTTTTTTGGGGCTGAACTCTTTCATTTTCTCTACGTTCATAAAACTGATATGATTCTGGAAGAGATATTTTAACTTTAAAATCTTCACTAATAATTTTTATTGGTGAAGAAAATGAAATTGAAGCGGTTGGAAGGTAGAGATTTAAAACTCTATTTCCACCTACAACTTTTTGTAAATCTTCGCCATTCCCACATTTAACACTCAATTCGATTTCAGAATATTCTTTTCTAAAAGCTTTTGCGAGTAATTCTATTTTAAAAACCACTTTATTTATCGAGTGCCATGCCACAACCACTGACTGGCTTTGCACTATTTCAACAATTATCTTTTCAAAATTTCGATCTCTCGCTATTTCTTTCATATATATTCCTCTGTTTTTTCTCCTAATGCCTCTCATCTGTTAAGATGAGAGGATTGGGGTATAACAGGAGTTCAATTTTTTAACAAAAGAGAGAGACTTTCATCTCTCTCTTATTTTTATTTTTCAAATCTTATTAAGACAATAGTCTTAATGCACCCATTGGGATTTGGTTAGCTTGCGATAAAGTTGATACCGCTGCATTCTTCACTACGTTGTTCGAAGCTAGAGCTGCAGATGAAGTAGCAACATCTACGTCCTGGATTACTGATCTAGCAGAGTCCTGGTTGATTGTTTGTACCTCTAGGTTCTTCACTGTTGAAGCAAGTCTTGATTGAATCGCACCAAGGTTTGAACGTTGGCTTGAAACTTTTGCAATGGCTTGATCCACTGTAGAGATTGAACTTAAAGCATCATCTTTATTTGAAATCGTTGATCCCGCGATACCAATTTCTCCCGCAGAAGCATTCGTTTCAGATGAATCAAAGGTAATCTTATTTTGTTCTCCAGCGAAAGCACCAACTTGGAAATCCATTGAGCCTTTACCTTCACCGTTTAATAAATTTGTTCCGTTAAAAGTTGTTGAAGCCGAGATACGATCAACCTCTGTCATCAACTGTTGATATTCTTTATCTAGGAATCCTCTTTCTGCATCACCCACAGTGTCTGAAGCAGCTTGGATTGTTAACTCTCTTAATCTTACTAAGATGTTTGAAGTTTCATTTAATCCCCCTTCAGCTGTTTGCACTAAAGAGATACCATCGTTCGCGTTTCTTGTTGCTTGTCTTAGACCGCGTGTTTGCGCTTCTAAGTTAGTAGAGATCGCAAGTCCGGCAGCATCGTCTGCTGCTTTTGTGATTCTCTTACCAGAAGATAATCTTTCTAATTCAGCATTTCCTGCATTAGAAACTTCCTTCAAGTTCTTTTGTACTGATTGTGAAGCTACGTTTGTTGCAATTCTTAAACCCATAAAATTCTCCTGTTTTTAAAGAAGTCCCCACTTCTTTTTTTGTTTAATACTGACTTGTTTTGGTCAGTTGCTTAACCTATCGGGGCAGTCAGGAAAATACTTAAGTGATTTAGTTTAAAAGCTGATAAAATAATTCAGATTTCTAAAGATTTTAGATGTTTAGGTGTGAAGAAAAATTGATAAAAATACTTTACTCAAGTCTTTAAATAAAAAATTTCTAAGCCAAAAAACCCTTCCACCAATAAAACGGGGAAGTGGAAGGGTTTTGGGCTTAAGAAATAAGGCCGTTTTTTTCAAAAGAAGCCTTATCACAAGCTGATATATGAAAAGTTCGTTCTATATTCAGTCAAACAAAACTATAAATTCTTTATTTAAAAAAATTTTCTCTCTGGATATTTCCAATTGGAAATTTGTTTTAAAGAGAAGCCTCTTCCAGAGAGGAGAGGCTTCGTCTATCAATCAAATTACCCAATCAGTCTGAGCGCTGACATAGGGATCTGGTTAGCTTGAGAAAGAGTCGATACCGCTGCATTCTTAACTACGTTGTTAGATGCAAGAGCCGCTGAAGAAGAAGCAACATCCACATCTTGAATAACTGATCTAGCAGCATCCTGGTTGATTGTTTGTACTTCTAAGTTTTTCACAGTTGATTGCAATCTAGATTGAATTGATCCAAGATTAGCACGCATGCTTGAAACTTTTTCAATTGCGCCGTCTACAGACGAGATTGCATCGAGGGCACCATCTTTATCGGAGATACCTGTACCACCAACACCTATTGAATCGGCAGATGAATCTGACTCACTAGAGTCAAACGTAATTCTATTTTGTTCTCCGGCAAATGCACCAACTTGAAAATCCATTGAGCCTTTACCTTCACCATTTAATAACTGAGTACCGTTAAATGTAGTCGACGCTGCAATACGGTCAATCTCTGTTGTTAACTGTTGATATTCTTTATCTAGGAATCCTCTTTCTTGCTCACCAACAGTGTCTGAAGAAGCTTGGATTGTTAACTCTCTTAAACGAACTAAAATGTTTGTAGTTTCGTTTAATCCCCCTTCAGCTGTTTGAACAAGTGAGATACCGTCGTTCGCGTTTCTTGTTGCCTGTCTTAAACCTTTTGTCTGCGCTTCTAAGTTTGTAGAGATCGCCAACCCTGCAGCATCATCTGCTGCTTTTGTGATTCTCTTACCAGAAGACAATCTTTCTAATTCAGCATTACCTGCATTAGAAACTTCTTTTAAGTTCTTCTGAACCGTTTGTGAGGCAACGTTAGTTGCAATTCTTAAACCCATATAGTACTCCTTAATAAGTCGAAGGTCCCTTCCCTCGATTTGTTAATGCCTGAGTGTTATTGTCAGACACAAGCCTGATCGTTTAACTCGGGTAAAAACTTGAGTATTTTTATTTGGTATTCGCTTTTTTTTTATTTTCTCATTTGTTTTTAATAACTTAAAAGGTGCCAGGCACACTTTAGGAACTCTTTATGACGTTAAATGATTATGAATCCGCCTTAATAAAAATTTGTGAAGCTGAATTTTTATCAACAATGGATCCATCGCATGATCACTTACATATAAAAAGAGTGGTGAAAATGGCAAAGCTTTTGGCCCAATATGAAAAGGCCAACTTGTGGATCGTTATTCCTGCAGCTTATTTGCACGACATCGTATCACTTCCAAAAAATCACCCAGAACGTCAATTCGCATCTAAACATGCGGCTGATAAAGCTCTAGAGATATTAAAAGAGCTTAACTACCCTGAAAAATATTTTAATAAAATTCATCATGCCGTCATTGCCCATAGTTTTTCTGCCAACATCAAAGCTGAAACAATCGAGGCAATGTGCGTTCAAGATGCTGATCGTTTAGATGCAATCGGAGCAATCGGAATTGCGCGCATGATGACGGTGAATGGAATGCTAAGACGTCCTTACTATTCTGAAGAAGAGATTGTTCCGATTAGCAGAGAAGTAAATGATAGCGCATTTGCGCTCGATCATTTCTATGCAAAACTTTTTAAATTGGTTGACTTAATGAATACCAAGACAGGAATTAAAATCGCCTTAGAACGACAAGCATATATGAAAAAATTTATTGATCTTTTAAAGTCTGAAATTGAGTTTACATTTATCTAGCTATGCTCTAAATAGCGTCCAATGATCGAATCGCTCATGTGGTTTAAATTGAGATAGCCACGGAAAATCTTGCATAATCCAATTACGAACGCCTCCCCCGCGCGCGATTACTCGAATTGGTCTTTCCCGTGATTTTATTCTAAGTTTTTCTAAAACTACATATACATCTTTTTTAGATCCAAAATCATAGATAAAATATAAATCAGCATCCGGAATGACATGAGCTGGATTACTTAAATCAACATGCTCAAGGCCAACATTTAAAAAATTCCAGTTTTTATAGATCCTATTTCCAGCACAAACTCTTTCTTTAACAATTTCATATCCTAAGAAATTTATCTCAGGAAACAAGGCACCGACAACAATTCCCATCCGCCCATAAGCCGCACCTAAATCAATTACACTTTGACCCTTTATCAAGTTTGCATATTGTATCATTTCTAAAATTTCACTAAAAGGAGTCTGCATCACTTGGACATCTAAGCCAATCCAAAATTGCTGGTCAGAATTTATGTCTCTAGTTAATTTTTTTTCAACATCCTCAATCTTAAATCCCAGGTAATTATCAATCATTGCTGATGCGTTTTTAGCTTCTTGATAATTTGTTTGAGTCGCAATTAAGAGCTCTTGTAATGTTTTTAAATCCCTTGCTCTGTAATTCATAAAACACCTAATTTTTATAGTGCATTTCAAAAAATTCTACATGAATTTAAACCATTTGACTTAAATAAAAAGCCCCTCCATTCAGAGGGGCTTTGGGTTTTTAGCAGTTTGAAAGTTCTGTGACTTAGTGATTAACCGATCAACTTAAGAGCTGCTGAACCAGAGTTGTTGGCTTGAGATAGCACCGAAGTTGCAGCACTTGAAAGGATATTACCTTTTGTCATCTCTGCAGACTCGTAAGCCATATCAGCATCTCTAATTCGCGAATTTGCTGCCGCTAGATTTTCTGTACGAACTTCTAGGTTTGAAATTGTTGATTGTAATCTATTTTGTAGTGCCCCTAAATTTGCTCTGTTAGAGTTCACTTTATTAATAGCATCATCAATTTTTTCTAGGTTCATCTGGGAGTCTTCTTTTGTTAAAACTCCTAATCCACCTACACCTAAAGCCTCTGCTCTTGCATTAGAATCTTGCGGACGGTAAGAAAGTCTGTCGTTCTTCGCGTCGTTCATGATTCCAATTTGGAAATCAAGACTTTCACCTTCACCTGTTAACAATTGCTTTCCGTTAAACTGTGTCGATGTTGATATTCTTTCGATCTCTTGAGTTAATTGTTGAAACTCAAGATCTGAAAACTTTCTTTCTTGATCACCAATAGTATCTGATGCTGATTGCACCGAAAGCTCTCTTAAACGAATTAAAATATTTGAAACTTCGTTTAATCCACCTTCTGCCGTCTGAACCATCGAAATACCATCTCCAGCGTTTCTTGATGCTTGCTGAGTACCTCTGATATTAGCTTTTAACTTTTCAGAAATCGCTAATCCGGCAGCATCATCTCCAGCTTTATTAATTCTCGAACCAGAAGAAAGCTTCGACAATGTCTCCGCTTTATTCATTTCAACTTTGCTCAATGAATTTTGAGCTCTTAATGATTGAACGTTTGTGTTAATTCTTAATCCCATGTTAGTCTCCTAGAATCATTCATCCTCCCTGGTTTTGTTTAAGACTTAAACCACCCTGTTTAAATCCGTTTCGAACTATGCAACACCCCACATGTTGCCTATACAGTATCGGAAACCAACAAAACTACTTAAGATCTTTTTGATCAAAATTAGGTAAAAAAATTACCAATGAAAACTGAGCATTTTAGTTGGAGAAAAAGTTGAGTAATTTATTATTGCCGGCCAAGGAGTTAATATTGTGGACCATTGATTCATCATGAAAAAAACAGACTAATTTATTCCTAATTGAAATATTTAAATAAAAATATTTTTCCAATGAATGATGTAGATGTTTCTGGTGTAATTTACAGTACTCTGGTGAATAGTTGATTTCATTTATAATTAAAACTTCGCACTTCATATCCAGTGAGGTTTTAACCATTTTAAACAGTTTACCAATTGTTAAACTGCTAACATCATCAAAAATTATTTTTCCAAAACAACTATCTAAACTTAGAGGTGAGCATTTTTTAAATGAGTAGACGTGAAATTTTCTTTGGTGAAAATTTACCTCGACAAGATTCACTTTCTGCCTTGTGCATCTTGAATGATTTTAGAAGTAGAGTAACCATCTTTGAACGATAAACTTAAAACCTCTCCACCGTTTGACAAAACAAAATCAGACCCAACAATTTGTTCAATTTTCCAATCTCCGCCCTTGACTAGCAATTGCGGATTAATTTTTTTTATTATTTCTAGAGGTGTATCTTCTTCAAAAATTTGTACACAATCTACGGATTTTAAGTTTTCAAGAACATATTTTCGATCAATTTCTTTATTGATTGGTCGCTCGCTTCCTTTTAATCTTTTCACGCTTGCATCAGAATTTAGACCGACGATTAAACAATCGCCCTTTGACCTTGCTTCTTTGAGATACATTACATGACCAGAGTGTAAAATATCAAAACAGCCATTGGTAAAAACAATTTTTTTCCCTTTTGTTTTTTCTAAAAAGCTTAAAGTTTCCGCTGTTAGCATTGTCACAATTGATCCTATTTATCTTTAAATACTTTTGTACCAGATA
Organism: uncultured Bacteriovorax sp.; assembly: GCA_964456675.1. Taxonomy (GTDB): domain Bacteria; phylum Bdellovibrionota; class Bacteriovoracia; order Bacteriovoracales; family Bacteriovoracaceae; genus Bacteriovorax. Next base: position 46,410 of record CAYWBR010000013.1, read on the forward strand.
ATCTACCCTGAAAATCTAGTAACGTAGGCAGGGTAAGTGCAGCAACAGAAAGCAAAGTAATTGAAGCCCTCATAAATGTATGCTTAGTACTTACGTTTTTGCCACTAACCGTGAATAAACGTATGCCCATTACAGATTTTCCTGGAGAGGCGTTCATGTCTAACACCGTAAAATAGAGCAAGTAATAAATAATAAAAAG
>CAYWBR010000014.1:0-42093 GCA_964456675.1 uncultured Bacteriovorax sp.
AAATACTGTAGCGTTTCCGTTTGATAATAAAAGATAAGGGTCAATATTAAAGTGAACTGGTTCTTTAGGAACAAATTGAAAATATCCGATCACTCCGCTCAAGTCATTGCGAATAATTTCCTCAACCCTAGTTATTTTTTTTAAATTCTTTTCAGCTGCATGAATTTTTATTTTTAATTCACCATAATTAGTAGTAACAACAAATTCTCTAGTTTTATAATTTGGATTTTTTGCATAATTAAGTGGGTTTTCATTGGCAAATACTTGGATAAAACCCATAGAAATTAAAAATATTTTAAGTACCATTAACACAAAAACTCCATTGTCGATTTTTCTTTATTCTAACAAGCTTTCTTGGCATAATAGAAAATATATTAATCTATAAATATCAGATTGAAACATTTTTATAAATCAAAGCATTAAAGGAGCACTAAATGTTAAAACGGTCGTTAAAATCAGCAACTCTCATTGTATTAATCGCAGCTACGCTTGGATCAATGACGGCATGTTCAACCCAAAAGAAAAAAACTGGTTCAGAAGGTGTAGGTACAGACAGCGTTAGTAATGATGCTACATCTAACCCAGCGACAAATTCAACGTTCGATATTAATGGTGATTCTGATTCGAAAAAAGCTGGTGGATTGGTAACTGTATATTTTGACTATAACTCTGCAACACTTAGAGGAGACACCACAGATGCTCTTCAAGAAAACCTTAAATTTTTAAAGGCCAACCCAACAGTAAAAGTACAAGTAGAAGGTCATTGCGACGAACGAGGATCTGTACAATTTAACTTAGCACTTGGTGAAAAAAGAGCAAAATCAGTTCGCGACTATTTATTAGCAAATGGTATTGAAAATGGAAGAATCACTACGATCTCTCTTGGAAAAGAGCGTCCCGTTGCCTTTGGACATGAAGAAGGTGCTTGGTCACAAAATCGTAGAGGTAATTTCGTAATTACAGCAAAATAATATTATTTAAGTGATTAAAAAAAATTTTGTTCTTTTAGTAATCGCTCTTCAAACATTCCTCTTAGGTTGTGGTCTCGCGACAACACGACCTAAGATGGACATGAGCTATGCCCAGGTAGCTTTTATGGCCGCGAAAGAGGCTCAGGCCGATGTCAAAGCTCCCGGACTTTTTAGAAAAGCTGAATATTATTATTTAAAAGCTAAGTCCGCCTATCGCCGAAAGTATTTTAACAAAGCACAACAATATGCCATTCTATCAAAGAAATATTCAGAACGAGCTGAATATATTGCCATTCGTAAAAAGACGTTAGAAAATCTATAAAACGTTTTTATTATTCAAGGAAGGAAAAATGCATTCGTTAAATTTCAAGAGAAAATTTCGCTCTATTCATTCACTTATAATTGCAATGTTAATTTTCACCATCCAAGGCTGTAAAACACAAGCTGACATTCAAAGAGAGCGAACGGTTGAAACTCTAAACCAACAAATCGTACAAAATCAAAAAACAAATGCAAATTCTAACTTGAGACTTCAGACCATCGAAGAGCATGTACAACGACTCACAGGATTAGTCGAAGAAAGCCAGCAGAGAAAAAATGAAACTGATAAAGAAAACACAGGGCTAAAAGATAAAATTTCACTGCTTGAAGAAAATAACCGGAAACAAAATGAAGCGATAAAAATGCTTGCAGAGAAAGTTAACGAACAGACAAGATATATTGAAGATGTTGTTAAAACATTAACTGCCTTGAGTGAGCAGAAAAATGAATCAAAAAATAATAAACAGATAGACTTAAAAGTTGGAGTAGAAGACAGGGACCTCGCAGCAAATGCGGGCGGGTTCCAAGCGGCAGTCGGTCTATATAAAACCAAAAATTACTCTGATGCAAAAAGTATTTTTTTGGATTTAGTAGACGATAAAAAAACAAAGAGAAAAGACAAAGAAGGCTCTCTTCAATACTTAGGTCTTATTGAATACCGACTAAAAAATTACGAAGAAGCTAAGGTTTATTTCTCAAGATTATTCTCAGAGTATCCAAAAAGCACATTCAATGCGACAGGGCTACTCTATCTAGCGCGTACTTTTAAAGAGCTTAAGCAAAACAACGAAGCCTCTATGACTCTCGAAGAATTATTATCTCGCTATCCCGAAAGCAAAGAAGCAAAAGAAGGCGCAAAATTAAAAGCAAAACTATAATTCTTTTAAGGATCTTTATGAAACTGCGTTTTTTGCTCATTTTAAGTTGTGCACTTTTTTTTAGTAACTGTTCTTTTTTTATAGAACAAAGTGAAAAAGAAAAAAACACAGTGATTATCGATTCCCCAAAACTCCATCTTGTTTTCTCACATAATATTAGTGGCGAAACTCACCCTTGCGGCTGCAGAAATTTTCCGCTGGGAGGACTCCCTCAAGTTTATGGCCTATTCAGTGAACTAAAAAAAACTGGAGAGATTTTCTACGTCGATACCGGTGATACTTTTTTTCCAAGCTCAGTTATTCCTGAGTCCATGCATCAGTCGCTCGGCTTTGGAGCTAGAAATCTTGCACGTGGGCTTGATCTTTTAGGACTTCGTTTAGTTGTACCAGGGGATCAAGACTTGGCACTAGGAGAAACGTTTTTAACTGATATTGATAATGAAAATAATTTTAATTTTTTCGTTTCAAATTACTCACCTAATTTCTTGAGTGCTTCAAAAAAAACTAATGCCAATATTGCACAAATTAAACGAGGCCATTCGCGCATTTTTTTGGTGTCGTTAGTTCATCCGGAGTCTGTACCACAACTAAAAGAAAAGTTAATTGATCCTCTCTTGGCAATGAAAAATTTACTTAAAGAATTAAAAGACAATCACTATGATGAAAAGAATCCTTTTCATCGTCTAATTGTCCTAAGCCACGGCGGCATTGATAATGACGTCACGCTAGCTGAAAATTTTCCGATGATCGATTGGATAATTGGCTCCCATTCACAAAGTTTTCTTAGATTTTCACAAGATGTGGGCAAAACTAAAATTGTTCAAACGCTTTCAAAAAACCACTACATCGGTGATATCACCATTGATCTCGCACTAAAAAATACAAATGACTCCTACACACTCCATGAAATACGAGACGAATTAAAAGACAAGGTAACCCCTAATCCATTTATTGATTTTGTAGAAAACCACAAAAAGAAAATGAGTGAATTGCAAGTTAGTGAGCAAAGCCATCAAAAACTGTCTGATGCAAATTTACAAAATAATAAATTTCCATCTGCCAACTCTTGTATTGAATGCCATAAAGCACAGGGTGAATTTTGGAAAGGATCTGCCCATTCTCTTGCCTATCTAACATTAATCAAATCCAAAGAGGAAAATAACTTAAACTGCATTCAATGCCATTCACATGGATTAAACATGCCAGATGGATTTAAAACAAGCAAAGAATTATTCCTTAATGAAAACAAAGAACCAATTATGGATGCAAACTTTCATAATAATTTAAAAAAATATACTGAATCTTTCAATTCACTCCGAAAACTTAGTGAAAAAGACGTAAAAAAAATATCAAAATCAGTTTATAACTTAGACAAACAATTTGGCATTAAACATAATTCAAGTAACGTCCAGTGCTTAAATTGTCACAGTAAAGCCAGCGATCACCCTTTTGGAATGGAAACAACTATTGATTATACTGCCAAAAAAGAACAGATGAAAAATAATTGTATCGCATGCCATACCGTTGATCAAAGTCCAGAATGGTACCAATCAAATACCACGAATCTCAATCTTAAGACCTACCAATTAAAACTTAAAAAAGTTGCTTGCCCCTTAGGTGTAAACTAAAGCCTAGCTTAAAAGTGCCTGGCACCATTGAGGAAGGAAATAAATTTTTGGCGATATATTCCTTGATTGAAGTGAAAAGTTTCGATGTGGCCAACACCTGGAAGAAGCCACCACCATTTTTCACTGGCCGGTGATTTTTTAAAAAGCATTTCTCCAAACTTATAGGGAATAATTTGATCCTGAGTTCCGTGAATCACCAATGTGGGAAGCGAGAGATGTAAAAGATCTGATGCAAAAGCAGAATCTGAAATAAGAAGGTAGCCTAATCCCCAAATTTTATCGTGTGCTACTTCCTTAGGGCTTCTAAAAGTAGCATCTAAAACGAGAAGATCTATCTCGTTTATGGTCTTAAATTCTCTTAGGGCACTAATAACTAGAGCTCCACCAAGGCTTTGAGCAAAAACAACTAGTTTTTCATAGCCTCCCCTTTTATAGTACTCATACCCTTTATCTAAAAAAGCTCTAGTATCCTCTACAACCTTTATTGCAGAGGGCTCACCTTCACTAATCCCATAACCTCGATAATCACCAAGAAACACATCAATACCTGCGTCACTCATCCAGGAGACAACCGAAAAATGCGCTGAAATATTTTGAGCATTTCCATGAAAAAAAACTACTAACGTCTTTTCCTTTACCGCTAAATTACCATTCATTTTCTCAGATGATTTTAAAAACCATGCACCAAGCTTTGTGCCATCTTGTGAAGTCACAACTTCTTCGCGAACATCATACCCCATTTTTTCAGGGAGTGAGTAAAGAACTCGATCAGGTTGAAAAATTATTCGTGTGCATGAAAGAAAAATAAAACCGATTAATATTAATATAGTTTTTTGCATGAATTTCCCCTAAAAGCGATAGGACCAAAATATTTCAGTGCCCATTTTTTTTTCTAGCTGGAGGGATAGGTTAATTGATTGATTCAATCGATATGTCCACTCCAAACGAGAATCTAATCGATAAAAATCTCGCTTTAAATTTTTCCGCATAAAAGCCTTTCTTCCTCCAATAAAAAAATTCCAATCAGCTGGATGATTAAAACTTAAAAAACTTAAGGCATCAGAATGAATTGAAATGTCATTATCCTTATATGTCATATCCACTGTAGGTAGAAGAAAAACTCCATACATCCAAGAATCTTGTGCGCTAAAAGCCAATCCACCTCCAAAAGAAGCATGTACTAGCTTTTCATATAAATTGTCTCGATACTTGATTTCAACTCCCCAAGATGCTTGTGGATCATAAAATGCGAATGGATGCAGTGACATTAAGTCAATAAGTGTAACATTTTGTAGTTTAATTTCATTTTCACTTATGCGCATTTTTGTTTGTAAAATTTCGAAATTTTGATGAGCTTCATTGCCATGAATTGAATCGGTAAAATCATGAAAACCAGCACCAACACCCATCATAAAATATTCTTTATGATTAAATCGATATGCACCTAAATTAAAGACATGTGGTTGATGTGAGAGATGAGGATAAACTACGCCTGAAAAACTATTCGAAATATGCGCTAAACTTGATGAATCCGAATTTAATGATCTTGCCACCAAAACTTCATGTAAGCGCTTATTTTCATCAAATGGAATGATATCGAGATTTCCTTTTTCTCGTGCTTTTTTGTAATAAAAAAAATTTTTAGCACTTTCAAGCGTATTGGCACTAAACTCAGACATTTCCAGCCTGGTGATTTCATTTTTTTTTCGTAATATTAAAAAATCATTTTGCTCTTTTTCGTTTAAGTTTTTATAACTATTTTGAAATTGCTTTTTTAAACTTCCACGCACGCTTAAATGGTCAAGATCTACAATATTGGCTTCTACTAGATTTTCTACAAGTTCACGAGGAAGAAAATACATTCTTTTCTCTTTTGGCATTTCATGGTCTTTGAGTGCAACTACAAAAATTCTATAAAGTAATGAAGAACAATTCTCATCGGCAAAAAAATAATCAAAATAAGTTGTCTGATAAATTTCCCACAAATGATTTAAAAAACGATCAACCTCTAGGCCGGTCATCTTTAGTGGATAGTCAATTAAGTCGCGACTTTCATAATAATTATATTCGTTCACCTTTTGATAGTATTTTGTTAATTCTATCAATCCTCGATAGCCTCCAAAAAGTCCTTTAAGCGCAAGTAATAGGCCAGAGTCTGTGGCTTCTTGCCAAGCCGAGAATGCCACCGAGTAATCAAGCAGCTCATTTCTTTTCTCACTATTTAATCGAATCAAAGTATGCCCAAACATACTCGACGGATTATTGGGATAACTTGAAGAGAAAACCACGCTAAGAGATTTTACTTGTAATCCATTTTTCCAATCAATAAGTTCTTTGCAGTCAGATAGATTTAAATCCCCCAACTCTCCAATCGATTTTAAAAACTCAATACGCGCAGGAAAAACACATTTTAATGGATAATTAAAATGTCCAGTTGGCTTCAAAGGATCAGACTTTAATGTTGCCAACAATTTTTCGTATTCTTTTGATATACTGAAAGAATTAATGGTTGAAAGATAAAAGCCAGAACTATCAGCGTGAGCTTTATTATTATAGAAATGGTACAGATTTTTAAAAGTGATTTGATCTTTTTTAGAGAGAGCTTCAAATGTTGAAGCTCCCCATATTGGAAATAATCCAAAAACTAAATTACATAACAGTACATTGAGACATAATTTCTGAGTTATTTTTAATATTTTTATAAAGCTCAACTCCAGAAATTTCATACGATGGTACAAGTGCTTGGTAATTTTTCTTAACTATTGTGGCAAATGAGCTTGAGTCCTGACAACCAAAAACTTCCGCCATTGCTGTTAAGTATTCCCCATTTCCCGAAGCCATTTCTGCAACTAGAGCTTCTTTATTTGCTTCAACAAAATGCAAACCTTGTTTTTCGTTATAAACAATGGAGTGCTTAGCACATCCAGATGTACCTAAAGTCATCGCGATAGTGTTAGAAAAAGTCGCATTTACTAAATTTCTTGTGAATGAAGAAACTAGGGATTGTTTAGGAAGCACTTGCCAACCAATGCCACACCCTGATGAAGAATCAGCAGCATAGCTAGTAGATACAAAAGCCATTTGTGCAATGAGCCAAAAAATAGCACCAAAAATCAATTTTTTCATGGAAAATCCTCCTTAATTTATGTTCTTAGGCTTATAGGTTCTTGCAAAACAGCAAAAGAAACAATACAAAAGTGCCCTATGTCAGAAAAAATAATATTAGGCATCGAAACCAGCTGTGACGATACCTCTATTGCTCTTATTAAGGCCGATCCAGAAAAGGCATTATTGCCACAGTCTGAAAGACCAAATTTGTTGGTTTTAAATTCATTTTCTCAAGAAATGTTACTTGAAAAATGGGGAGGTGTGGTACCTGAGATCGCGGCCAGAAACCATATGGAAAAAATTGTTCCACTTTTAAAAGAAACTTTAAAAAAAGCAGAGCTTCAACTTCAAGACATCGACTGCATTGCCGTCACTACTCATCCTGGCCTCATGGGTCCACTCTTGACCGGAATTACGGCGGCCAAAACTCTAAGTCTTATTTTAGAAAAACCTATCGTGTCGGTTAATCACCTCTATGCCCATCTTGAAGCTATTCATCTGGATCATAGTATCAGCTATCCCTATTTAGGTTTACTCGTTAGTGGTGGCCATAGCCTATATTTAAAAGTAGATGGTCCAACTCAATTTGAAATTTTAGGTAATACTATCGACGATGCCGCAGGAGAAGCCTTTGATAAGGGGGGAAAACTCATGGGTCTAGGCTATCCAGCGGGAAGAATAATTGATGATCGTGCAAAAAACGGCAATCCTAAAGCGTTCGAGTTTCCAATCGGACTTACTGATTCTAAAGATGCAAATTTAAGCTACTCGGGTGTAAAAACTTCTCTTCGTTTATTTTTAGAAACTCATCCAAAAGATAGTTTTAACCTAGATGATGTTATCGCAAGTTACCAAGAAGCCATTGTAGACGCCTTGATTAAAAAGATGCAATTTGCCGCTATTCGATTTAGTGAACATACTGGAATAAAAAATCCGACGATTGTTGTTGGTGGAGGAGTTGCTGCCAATTCTAGACTTCGCTTAAAACTTCAAAATAAATATCATGATCAAGTTAAGTTTGTTCGCCCTATTTACTGCACTGATAATGGCGCCATGATCGCAAACTATGCACTCAGAACTTTAAATGAAGCTGTCCCGTTTCCTGAATGTTTAAACCTTGATCCCAAAAATCAATTCGTCTCAAAAGATGAAAAATTTCAGAGAGCAAAAGGAAAAAAATCTTGAAAGAAATAAATACCAAACTACCTTTTGCTAATAAAGATCTCGGTCAACACTTTTTGCGTGACGAAAAAGTAATTCAGGCCATATGTTCCGATTTTAAAGATAAATATGAAATAATTTTTGAAGTCGGCCCGGGCCCTGGTATTTTAACAAAACATTTGGCCAAACATAATTTGCCATTCTATGTGTTTGAGAAAGATCAACGTTTTCCAGAAATTCTTCAAGAGTACTTACCAATTGAAAATATCGAAATTGGTGATGCCACTAAACTTAATTGGGATAGTGTTTTAGAGAAACGCAAGATTGATAACGATAAAATTATTTGGTTAGTTTCAAATCTTCCATATAATGTAAGCGTGCCTCTTTTCACTTCCTTTCTGGCTTGTCCACAGATTCAATTTTTAACACTGATGTTCCAAAAAGAAGTTGCAGAAAAAATCTTGAGTTTTTCAACTAGACCAAAAGATCATGAGATGGGCTCTTTGATGGCACTGTCTCAAACATATTTTGATATTTCATTACTATGCAAAGTTCCACCAGGAGCTTTTTTACCACCTCCTAAAGTTGATTCTGCCGTTTTGAGTTTTAGGCGCCTGTCCAATCCGACAATTCCTCTTGAAGAAAAGAATCGGTTTGAAAGTTTTCTTAGAATTTTATTTGCACAAAAAAGAAAACAAATGGGTAAAGTTTTAAAAGCTCGCTTTGCTGACGAATTAATACAAAAAGTATTAGACATTCAAAATATTGACCGCACAAGACGTGCTGAAACACTTACTCTTTCAGAAGTACAAAACCTATATCGAAGTTTTATGGAACAATCATTATGAAATCTCTTATACTATTATTTTGTTTTTTTCTTTTATCAAATTCTCATGCAAACTTTGCGGAATTTTTCGGGGCATCCGCAACAACAACAGCAGTAGGAATACAATCTAATTTTGATCAAGAAGATGCTGCAAATAACTATTACTTCCCTGCTATTTTAGGATTTTCTGAACACATTAACGCCACATTGGGTGCTAATTCGACCGCTACAAATTTTGACCCTATTTCAAACGTTGTCGTTCAAAACACCACGAACTCTTCTGTCACAACAGAGACCTACTCCAATGTATCAACGGACTATTTAAAATATTATAATTTTAATGCTCATTTTTCATTACCAATAGGGCGAAGTCATTTTGGTACATTAGGCTTATCAGTCTTTGGGCCAATAGGACATATCATTGAAGGTGATTCTGGACACCCACAAGCTCCAGAATATGTGATGTATCGAGCGCGCTATAAACGAACTTCGGCTTATTTAAATTTTGCTAAAAAATTAAACGATAATTTGGCCTTTTCGGTTGGTGCATTTATCGGTTTTCAAGCATCGGCCAACGCTAATTTAAATTTAGGACTAAATGGAACACAATACGGGACCAGTGGAAGAGTAAAATCAAAAGTAGATCCAAGTCTTGCTGGGGTTTTATCGGCAGTTTATAAGCTCGATAATTCTAGCTTTGGATTTTTCTTCCAGCAAGAAATGAAAAGTAATTTAAAAGCACAGGCAAGCGGTGAAATATCAAATCCGGTAAATTTGCCGTTTAGTACCAGTGTTGATTCGATGCTTTTTTATGATCCAATGACCCTAAGACTTGGAACTCTTCGGCGCATCGACATATTTGATTTTCTTTTATCAGTCGACTACCAGGTGTGGTCAAAATATCAACCTTCCAAAATTACCGTTACAAAAATATCTGGGACAGTAGAAGGATCAAGAGAATATGAACGGCTACAATTGCGAGATGTTTTTGTACCAAAAATTGGAGTCCGCACTCACTTAACAAATCGCTGGAGTCTAGATACAGGTATTAGTTATCGCCAAAGTCCACTTGAAGGAGATTTTAGTGGTGCGGGGAACTCAATTGATACCGACACCCTAAACTATTCGGCAGGTCTTCACTATATTATAAAAATCGATGGTAATGATATTGAGTTAAATACTGCCGTTCTCTATCAGGATCTAAAGAAAAAAACAGTTATAAAATCAAGTGGCCTTGAAACTGGCGCAAATGGTTTGAAAATTGGTTCCCCTGGTTATACAATCGATGGGTCAGTATTAGGTGGTACCCTTGGTTTAAGAATTCACTATTAATGCTTTAATTAGGTTAAAAATGTCAGGCATAAAAGTTATCGCAAAAAACAAAAGAGCTGGATTTGATTTTTTCTTACAAGAAAAATTTGAAGCTGGCTTAGTTCTTCAAGGAACTGAGATAAAAGTTCTAAGGGAAGGAAAAGTAAATATAAACGATTCCTTTATCACTGTAGATAGCAGTGGTGAGGCTTGGGCCTATAATATATTGATCCCACACTACACTTTTGGAAATATCCACAATCACAGAGAAGACCGACCGAGAAAACTACTTTTACATAGTGAAGAAATTGTTAAAATTTTCCACGAAGCTAAGGCCAAGAATTTAACCGTAGTTGCTACCATGATTTACTTTAAAGGCTCCCGCGTGAAACTTGAAATTGCACTTGCCAAGGGTAAAAAACTTCACGACAAACGCGAAACTGAAGCTAAACGTGATGTGGAAAGAAAGATACAAAAAGGTAATTACGACTTTTAATATTATTTTTTGGTCTTCTTAGGCGAACTGGATTTTCTAATCATCCCCATTACTATTAAAATAATTATTGCAAGAGCTACACCTGCACCTTGAAACTTAAGAACATGGAAAAATGATTCGTCTATCATGCCTTTGCCCAAAAATCCCTCAATGGGACCCACAAAATAGCCTTTCGTTATGACATTTAACCAATTAAGCTGACCAATCATAAAAAAACTGGGCCTTGTATAGAGACCAGCTAATGTTCCTATTAATGCTCCTACAAAGATTAATATAATTTTCACTGTTTCTCCCTTTTGTCTGTGTTAACTTATTGTGATATAGTTTTATTATAACTAAAATGGAACAGTATGCGAGCACTGAAGCAGTTTTTAAACGGATTAAGTTTTGAAAATAAACAATTGTTGATTGTTGTCATCTGCTTTTTAGGGGATTTCATCTCTGCCTATTTAATCTATTTCGAAATTTCTGATTTTCAAAATTTACAGAGAATTTTAGGACATTATAGCAATGAAATGATTAGCGTTGCGGACATTCTAAATGCCCCTGAGATTCAGGTGCAAATCTACAAAATGCTAATTCAATTTACGATTACAATCCTCGGACTACTCATTTTTTTCCACGCTGCCGTCTACTATTTTTTTATTAAACGAAAAAAATTTGTCGAATTTTATTTGAAGTTTGTTTCCTTAAGCGGTGCTATCTTCACTTTTTGGTATGGACTTAAAAGTTTGGCAATTCATCCGTTATTTTCTGTCATAACTCTTTATGGTTTTTTTTATCTCGTAGCATTTATTACACTAAAAGAAATTGCTCCTCATAAACAAAATCGCCCACAAGATGAGTTAAACAAATGAAATCATTCGGCCGTCACAAACTTAAGCACTTCGACGTATACCAATTAGAGGGAGTTACTTCTTTTGAGTAAAAATAAAACTTTGCTTAATCAAAGAAGTAATGAAGAGCTTATGGAAATGTACGCTTTGGGTTCTTATGATGCTTTTGAAGTAATTTATGATCGCTACTCAAGACGCGTCTATAATTATTTTTCAAGTAAAATTAAGAACAATCACGACTCCGAAGAATTAAGTCAATTACTCTTTTTAAAAATGCACTCCTCGAAACACCTTTTTTCGAATAAATATAAATTTGAGCAATGGCTTTTTGTTATTGCCAAAACAGTGCTCATCGACTTTTTACGTAAAAGTAAAAAATTTTCCATGGATGTATCCTTAATTGAACTAGATTTTTATGCTTTTCAAGCAAATGGATCAGATGATTCAAATCGCCAAGAATTAAACCTAGAGTCACTCAATGCTAAAGAAAATGATTTGCTAAAACTTCGTTATGAAGATGAACTCTCCTTTAAGGAAATTGCTGAACGTCTATCGCAATCTGAAGTAAGCTTACGAAAATTTTTTTCTCGAACATTAAAAAAACTCCAAGCAAAAAACGGAGTGTAATCATGAACAAAAATATAGATCTTAAAATAAAATCAATAATTAAAAAGAAATTAAATCCACCAATACATGAGGTGGCCCTAAAAGTATTAACGGTTCACCTCATTTCTGCTATTATTACTTTAAGTATATGTCCACAATTTGGAAAAAAACTTTTCAACCTTGATATTGATCTTATGGAAGTTTTCATGCATATGGTAGGCTCACGCTACTGTGTCATATTATGTGGTGCCTTTTTTATCGCAAGCTCATTTTTACTTAATGCAATTATATTAAATTATGATGAATTGAGAATAATACGAACTCATCGCCACCTCACTATTTTCGTAATAGTTCTAATTTCTTTTGGAAGTTTCTTAATGTTTGATCCTGTGCTTTTTCTAGAAAGTACCGCTTTATGGTTTATAGGTGCAATACTTGGTGGTTATATTGCTCTTGAATTCGCGAATTTATTGAAAAGAAAAATTGCTTTAATCAATTAATCCTAACTAAAATTTGGAACGACAAAACGAGTAATAAGCGGTTTTGTCCACTCGGGAAGTTCGCGATTTTTTTTCTTTAGTACGTTTTGACCTGCAAGTGCCAACAAAAATGAATCAAAAGCTCTGGGGTTTTTAACCAGTATTTCCAAATCATGGTTATAAATAAAAATATTTAAATCCTTTTCTACTTTTTTTATAAATTCCAGACGAGATTCAATTCCTAAATCAATATCTTGCAAAGAGCGAATATCTTTTTTCAAAATTATTTTTGCTCTTAAAAGCTCTATCAAAATAACATTTTCATTTGACTCAAATAATTCTAAGTTTTTTGGAAAATGACGCTTTAAATATGAGAAGCGAGACAACATCATCAAGGACGTATGTCCAAACGAATCAAAGGACGTGTTAAATAATTCTAAAATAGGATCATAGTAATATTTCCACATCCATAAATCTATTGGCCGATTCCAATAAGGAAGATAACCTTTTTTAAGCCTGCGTTTAAACGATCTAGAAAGTAACGGATGATGAGACTCTTTCTCAAACACATCTTTATTAAACACTATCTCGTCAGCACGATTTCTATCTTGTTCATATTTTTTAGGATTTTTAGTAAAGAGTTCATTATCTTTATAAATTAGCTCTTCTATCTTCTGATTTACTGCCACGACTTCTGGTTGTGGACAATTCTTCACCCCTGGGCACTCTAAATCACACCCCTGACAAGTTGGTTTGTTTAATGGAAAATCGACCACTAATTGTTCGATGCTGAATTTTTCAATCCACGAGCGAATTGCATCATCTGTATTATCTTCTTCTTCTTCTTTTACCGGTAATAGAGATTTTAAAAACCAGCGCTCTTCATTTGGCCCATTTAGTTGTGACTTATCGGTGCCTTCGTAATGCTCAATAAGGCAGAAATAAAAATTATCTTTTCTTCCTCCTTTCATACTAAGACTTCCAATATTCTTAGGTGATCTTTGCACCACATGATTTCCTTTTTTAATATTTATTTTAAAGGAGACTCTATAATAAATGGTAATTGAGTCATATTGGCCACTCTTACTGCCTTTGCCACTGTTTCTTTTTCACCCTTTTCGTGAGCAATTAAAAAACAACCTCCTCCTCCAGCGCCACAAACCTTTATACCATAAATGTGATTTTTTAATGATTCTTGTAAGCTATTCATCGAAGCGGTCATAATGCCAGGAAAAAGATTCTTCCTTGCATTTCCTTCTTCTGCAATTAGTTTAGACAATTTTGAATAATGTTTATTTGTAATTGCTTGATAAGCTTGATGAGACAATTCTGAAATTTTAAAAAGACCTTCTCGTACGTGGGGCTCTTTATTAAAAAAAGCTTTATAAACTTCCCAATTATTAATACCTGAGAGTCGAGTATCTCCAGAATAGACCAACGTAATTTCAGATTCTAACACACTTTTTAGATCTTCATTGTAAAGTTGCTGAACTTCAATCTCGCCAGGTTTAGGAATAAGAGCAAGCACTCCACCAAAGAGAGCTGGGTAATAATCTTGATAACCGGCAGGCCCTGAATCAAGAATTCTTCCTTCTAGTCCATTAACTTTTAAAATGGCCTCAATTTTATTCAAAGGTTTTTTAGTCCAATCACAAAGTGCATGAAAAATAGTAACCCCCATAGCGGAAGAGCCACCAAGTCCGGCCCCCGGTGGCGAGCCTGATTCTAGCTCAACCCGTAATCCTTTATGAAGATTAAAAAGATCAAAAATTTGAGCGACAAAGGACAATTTTCCAAAATGACCATTTAAAAAATTATGTGCAATAAACTCACTACTATGAAAGCGCTCAGTTGCCCCATAATCTTTCGACACTATTTCTAATCCATCATAGTCAATCGTTGAAAGAGTTATTTTTGCCTTTAACGAAGTCGCAAGATTGAGAGTGACTACATTGGGAAGAATGAGATTTATCGGATTTAAATCTAATGTTCCTCCTAACAGATCAACGCGCACAGAACCTGTTGTGGTCTTTGATATACTATTCACCATAAACTCCAATGTATGGAAGTTCACGATAATTTCCATTGAAATCTAGTCCGTAACCAATGACAAATTTATCTTCAATATCAAACCCTAGATAATCGATAAATACATCGGTTTTTAATCTTGCTTTTTTTCTAAGCAGGGAACAAAGCTTTAAAGTTTTTGGATTTTTAAGTTTAAAATGTTTTAATAAAAATTCGATCGTTAATCCAGTATCAACAATGTCTTCAACTAAAACAACATTTTTTCCCTCTAAGTTTTGTTTAACATCTAAATGAAAACGAACTTGACCTGTACTTTCAGTTCCCTCGTACGAGGATAGCGATACGAATTCTATTTGTACTGGAAGTTTTAGCGTTCGCACTAAATCCGCAAGAAAGAGAAATGATCCATTAAGTACACCAACCATAACAACTGGCTCTTGGTTAAAATCACGGGAAATTTCCGCCCCTAATTCAATGATACGTTTTTGTAATTTTTCTGTTTCAATAAATGGCTTGACCATGCTCGTTCCCTTTATAAAGAGTGTCTACATGGTCAATTATAAGGAAGAAATTTAAAATTAAACAGATAAGTTTTCGGTTTTTTCTTTTACTGATAAAACCTTAGTCATAAACATCAAATCATCCATTGATTCAAATGAGTCTGCATGTGCCCTGCATCTTGCTTCATAAAGATCAGTCTCTCCCACCAACACCTGTTCTTTTTGCTCGGGATTTTTTCTAAAAGTCTTTGAAGCTGGTGCTCCACAGACGGTGCAGATGGCCTGAATTTTATGAACGTGATCCGCTCTGGCCAAAAGCTCTCCCATGGGTCCAAAAGTTTTACCAAGATAATCTTGGTCAAGACCAGCGCATATAACTCGCACGCCTCTTCTTGCCAATTTTTCAACTACCAAAATAATATCATTATCAAAAAATTGAACTTCATCAATCGCAACGACTCTAGTTGTATCAAAAACTCGCTGTAACAAATCAATTGAAGATGAAACCGGCAGCGCTTCGATAGATTGAGAACTATGGGAAACAACCTCTGTCTCATGATAGCGATTATCTATGGCAGGTTTAAAAATCTGAACTTTTTGACGAGCAATTTGAGCGCGCTTTACACGTCTAATTAACTCTTCTGTTTTACCTGAAAACATTGGACCACATACGACCTCAATGCTGCCTGAATTAAATGCTAATGTCCCTAAATGAGTCACGAGAATCCTCCTCGAACGTCTCCAAAACGGTATTTGCTGTGTGTGTATAAAATAACAAATTGTGTGTTACTGAATCTTTTCAAAAAAGAGAAAAGGCTGCAACCATAGATGTTTAAATTAACCTTACAATGCTCAAGTACTCCAAGCGTCAAAATAAATTTTAGGCAGCAAACAACAGGGAAAAGATAAAAAATACATAAGAAAGTAAAAATATTGCTAGACATCCTAAAATAACAAGGGGAACCATGAGCACTAGAAGCGCCTGAAGATTAGTAAAACCTAAACGCCCCTTCATCCCAAGATACAAGTATAACCCCTGAGCAAGAACACTTAATCCGCCACCCACTATAGGAATCAGAAATAAAAAATTAACGGCATAGGAGCGCTTCACAACTAAGCGGCAAGCTTTTTTAACGTCTTCAGTTTCGTATTCGAAGACTTCCGCAAAAAAACTCATCATTGCCACCCACAGCTTATAAAGAAAATAAAAAGCAATGGGAAAAAATACGACCTCTAATAGAGATACAAATACACTAACCCGTTTAAGGTTTAAGTTTAAAATCTCCATCATGGATGGAGCAGAGACATTACCAATACTGGTTAAAAATTTTGGAGCAATTGCACCTAAATAGGTCATAATCAAAACATAAGCCGTTTTTACCATCATCAATATCCAATTGATCGCCACAAAATCACCAACAGGAACTTCTTTATCAAATAATTCATTATTTTTAAACGATGGATCCAAAAATTGCTGCCAATATGTGAATAATGATTTTTGCATTTTTTCCTACTTATTGTACCGAGTAACATCTAAATCAATTGGAGAATCACTGCCTACATAGTAATGGTACATAATATTTAATTCTTGATCGAGTAAAATTAAAAGTGAATCCTCATACACCACACTAATTTTTTTCTTATTAAGTAAAAAATGAAAATGGGCCCTTGATAGTAATTCCCGATCACTACTCTCAACAATGCTTATATGATTGGCGCTTGTCTTTAGAAGATCCACAATCTTTTTTACGTTTACATTATCGGGCTCGCCACCTTCAATCTTTTCTGCTCTAAATAACTCCAGATCACGCACCACCATTTTTGATATTGCTTTATGGCTTTTATTCAACAGTGTTAATTCAAATGACTTACCAGGAATTTCAATTTTTCTATCCCAAAAATCTTGTACGTTTAAAAGAAAATATTGAGCCTTACCACGCTCAAGCTCCATTAAGCTTTTTTCTAAGGTTGACACTAAAAAATACCCATTTAAACTTCCATATTTTCTATAGAGTGTTAGCTCTTCAACCTTATTGTCACGGTCAGTAATAACTATTTGAGAAAGAGGCTCTTTAAGTAGCTCTTTTTTGTAATTTAGCATAATCCCGTTGGCAGTAAGATTTAAAAAATTACGATAAAATTCGATCCAATTATCATCAAAATATTTTACTCCATTGGGAGCTACGGGGCCGGTCTGAGTCTTTTCAAAATCTAGGTAGAATTTTTTATTTCTAAACGTTGCAAAACTTACATGCTTAAACATGATTCGATCAACGGCATACCTATCCTTAAAGATTCTTAAATCATTATAGTAGGATTCTCCTAAGTAAAAAATTGCTTGCAGTCGACGATATTTTGTATCAGATTTGCGCATTTCTTCGTCACTCTGATAGACTCCTGAATCTGTGCCACTATCAAAAGCCACAATAAGTGCGCGCTCTTCACCCCTTTTAGACTCTCTTACAATTTCCATATAAAAGCTTTGATCAAATTCAAGCTTTTTTCCCAAAATAAAATAGACTGTCTCCTCCTCAAAATAAAAACCTAATTTCATTTGTTCGTCTGGAATATAAAATTTTTTACCAACTTTCTCGATTTCCGAAATAGGAACCAGTGATTTATTTTTGATATTTGCCAATACCGAAAAAACTTCTTCCAGTCTTTTACCATTTACCGGATAGCGACTATCGCGCATAAGATACTGTTCACCTTCTTTTACAATATCGGCTTTTTGGGTTGTAAATCTTTTTATATCCCCAAGTTTATCAAAATTTAAAATTTTTGCTTCGCGATCTTCGCTTTTGCTATTTTCCATATTTCTTTTTTCAATTAAAAAATATGTCGCGACCAAACTAAATGCTAAAAATACAAATAAGAGGATATTATTTTTTTTCATTTGCCCCTTCTTCTTCGATAAACGGTAATACTAATGATAATTAGTATTAAGGGAGCGAAAATTACAGAAAAATAAAAAACAGCACCTAGTTGATTTTCCGAGATGAAAATCTGCTCAGATTGAATAATTGGAAGATTAAAACTCACCAGCCGATCCTCTCCAACTGACCACGATAAACTATTGAGGAAAAAAGTCATATTTGACGAAAATTTAATATAATTATTCATGGCAAATGTTGAATTACCAAAAAGAATCACCCTATTTTTTTTATTCTCCATACTAACCACCATGGCCAGTGGCCCCGCTAAATCCTTTCCTTCGGTATAAAACACATCTTCTCTAGAAATTTCTTGCCGATCTGTTTCCCCCCATGAATCAGGGCTTGCACCACTTAAAAGTAGCTCACTATAAAGGTACTCAGGGTTATCTTTTTTAGCGCCATCTGATACTCCAACGGAAGAAACTAAGGGAAAAAAGACCTGACCTTTAAAATCTTTTGTTAAAGTATGGTCAGGATCAAACGTCGATGCAATTGGGACGGCCCCTTTTGATCCATTAACAAAATTTTTCCGGTCATAAATTAAATTATGATGATATACTAGACCCAACTTCTGTAAAAAATTTTCTATATTTTTAAATTTTCGTGAATTTAAATCAGGATCTAAGGCTACCAAAAATCCACCACCACGATTAACAAATCGTTCAATAATTGCGACTTCGCTATCCATTAATGAATTTTTAGGTCCCCATAGTACAATGGCCTTTGCATCAAAAGGAATTTCTTGGGCAGACGTCAAATTTAAAATTCGAATATCGAGTGCAGCGTTTCTCGCACCTTCTAGGACAATTTTCATTCCTTCATTATCGCTAGAATTAGGATCTATCTCTCCATGACCGGTAAGAAAATATACGACTGGATCAGCTAATCTTGTTAGACGAATAATCGCATTTGTCACATTTAATTCGTCTCTTGTGGTGACTAATTGTTTTCGTCCTTTATACTCAATGACCAACGTCGACGCATTTTGAATATTGTATTCACCAACAAGGTCGGGGCGAAGCTCTATATTAAATTTTTGAATGTCAACATTACTATTTTCAAAACGATACAGTTCTAAAATGGGCAGCCAAAGAGCAATTTCATTTTTTCGTGCAAAAATTTTAAATGATATTTTTTCGTCCACTTTTTTTAAGACTTCACGACTTTGTAGCGTTAGTGAATGTAATTTTGCCAAGCTAATGTCTTTTTGCCATGGAAATTTAAATGCCACATAATTAAAAAGACACAATATCAAAAGCACTAGTGTGCAATTAATAAAAACACTTACAAATGATTTAAACTGTGAAGATTGATAAAAATGAACAAAACGCTCACGCTTAAATATTACCAGAAGAAGGGTTAGTGAAAGATTAAAACCTGTTGTCGCGCCATTAAGTAGTGTCTCATCTGGTATCGATAGCCACATTAATATAACCAGCAAATACAATATCCCATTTGCCACTACACCGAAATTAAAAAATAAATCTACTCTAGATTTTGACTTATAGTCGATCATAATTCATTACCACTTACGACGCCCGAGAGAGCGCATCGTTAAAAAAATAAAAAAACCAGTAAAACTCGCAAAAAATATCAGGGAATACGATCGAATAACTCCCTTTGAAAAGCTATAATAATGAAATGGTATCGTCATATATTGTACCAACTCTGTCACAAACTCATTTTCTAATGCATTTGTCGATAGAACTAAAATCATAGAGGATATGAGAATACAAAATGAAAGAAGGCTAGCGACAATAGCATTTTCGGTTAATGTCGAGGTGAAAATACCTACCGCAATGTAACACGATATCGATAATAGCAGACCAATATATGAACTCCACACAATAGACCAATCCTTGAATTGCGCCGTTTTCAATACAATGACAAAAACTAAAGTAAAACTTAACAAAAAAAGTGTCACTAAAAACTGGGAAATAAACTTTCCAATGATAATTTGCACGTCTGTTAACTTAGAGCGAAATAATAAGTCAAGCGTGCCATTCTTTCTTTCAAGGGCAAAGGAATTCATGGTCAGCAATGGAACTAAAAATACAAAAATTAGATTCATGTTTCCAAAAATGGGCTCAACTACTGCAGGAGTTAGAGTTTGAGAAGTAGCTACTTTGGACGCCATTAAATAATTAAAAAATAACCATCCTAATATAAATGAAAATAGAGCAGCTAAAATGTAAATTAAAGGTGATTGAAATAAATCAGTTAATTCTTTTTTACAAATTAACCACACTCCTTTAAAAAATGGCCTAACGGTACTAATCATTTAATTTCTCCATTACTCAACATGGTAATTTTAAAAATATCTTCAAGCCTAGTTTCCAGCATAGAAAACTCCAACAAACCGCAATTTAATTCAACTAAATATTTACTAATTTCCTCTCGTGTATCTAGCGAGCTGTAACAGAACAAATCAATGCCACTATCCCTTGATTCTATTTTTAAGTCATCCAATTTGGCGTGCTTAATTAACTGTTCCCCATTTTCTTTTGAAAACCGCATCACCGATGCTTTTATTTGAAACGTCCCTTGGAATTGTTGTTTTATTTTTTGAATGGGTCCACTCAATAAAATACGCCCTTCGGAAATGATACTAATATCATCACACAACAATTCAACTTCATGTAGAAGATGGCTAGAAAAAAGTACCGTATGATCTTTTTTTAAGCTTTTAATCAGATCGCGAATCTCTTTAATCGCTACAGGATCAAGTCCAACGGTCGGTTCATCCAATATGATAACATCAGGGCCATGCACAAGCGCTTCTGCAATTCCGACTCTTTGTTGATATCCCTTAGAAAGATGCTCGATCACTCTGAACTGGACATCATACAACCCTGTTTTTTTTAAAACGCTATCGATCGAATTCGTTTTAGAAATTTCTAAATTTTTTTTATCTAAGGTTTGTATATCGAAAACGAATTCTAAAAACTCTCTTACTGACATATGTTTGTACAAGGGAGGCATATCTGGTAAATACCCAAGTCGCCCTTGGACTTTTACCTCTCCTGAACTAGGTGTTAATAATCCAGAAATGATTTTCATCGTTGTCGTTTTACCTGCGCCATTTGGCCCTAAAAATCCATGAATGGTACCTTTGGCAACATTTAGGTTTATTCCAGATAAGGCCAAAACCCCTGGATAGCTTTTAGAAATATTTTCCAGAGAAATTGCCAAAGAAAAACTATTATCCGACACAAAAACTCCACTTAAAACTTCACTCTATATCATTTGCCTAAAAATTTAATATTGGATGAGTGAAGTGATCAAATGCTAGCAAATAATCAAGCAATTGGAAAAAAATTAGTGTATCTTTTTACAGAATGAATCAAATTGTAAGGATCAAAAACTAAGACTTACAAATAATTTTACCGATTAGCTTATTACGTAATTTTATAATCACTGATTTTATAGATTTGAGAAACCTATGCCCACAGTTGAACGTTTTAAATCCCTTGTCCATAATGCATCTACAATTGTACTTACCACTCATATTGTCCCAGATGCAGATGGTATAGGATCACAAATCGCGATCTGCTTGGCCCTTAGGCAGTTAGGTAAAAATTCGATATGTGTAATTGAAGAAGCATTACTTGAACGCTATAAATATCTAGACCCATTTGACGTGGTTATTTCGCTTGAAGAATATCTTCAATTTTATCCAGATTCTGAAATTGACTTATTTATCGTTGCCGATACTAATTCCCTTAATCGTATTGGTGAAGGAATGAAAAGAATTGCAAAAACTGCCAAAGACGTTATTTTTGTGGACCATCATCCATGTCACGAATCTATAATGCAAGGAAACTGCATTGATACTTCTAAAGCAGCTACAGGGGAATTGGCCGGAGATCTTATTGAAGCCCTCGGCGTGAGCTTCACTCGGGAAATGGCACTACCTCTCTATACCGCCATACTCATTGACACTTCGAGCTTTCGCTACCCAACTGTAACCGGGAATACCCACAGATTAATTGGAAAATTAATGGATACGGGAGTAACTCCTCCCCACGCGTACAATATGATCTATGGAACCAAGAAATTATCCTACATGAAAATGCTTGGAAAAGTGCTGACCACTGCCCAAACAACAAAAGATGAAAAAATATCATGGCTCATTTTAAGTGAGGATATCTTACAAAAATTTCATGTTGATCCAGAAGACACTCATGCCTTTATTAATCACTTACTCGTTCTCGACAATATAAAAGTAGCATGCATGTTTAGAGAAATGGGAGAACAAATTAAAGTTTCTTTACGCTCTACTGGTGAGGTCGATGTAGGTGTAATGGCCCAAGCCCTAGGAGGTGGAGGACACGACCACTCTGCTGCAACATTAATTAAAGGTTCTTTAGAATGTGTAGTTAAAACGACTATCGAGAAACTGCAATCCATGCTAAAAGAAGTGGACATCAAAAAAAATTAAACTCGCTCGCTCAAAATTTTAGAGAGAACTTCTCTTTCCTTCGGATTAAAGTTAAATGCCCCCATATCTAAAACACTCTTTAATTTGCTGGAAGTTAGCGAATCTTTTGGATCATTTAATCCCACATCAGATGGTTTTTCAATTCGTTCAACTGAAATAGTCGTTTTACTTTCTGAAATGTTAGCAGTTGGTGAAGCTAAATCTAGTGCTTTTTTTTGCGCCTCAATCTCTTTCTGTTTTTGAGTCTCTATTTTTTTGGAAACTTCTTCTTCATTTAAAAAACCTGCCCCCAAAAGTTCCTCTTTTTTTATTTTACTCATAGTATTTGCGCTATTCGATTTATTAAGATGTACACTCAATTTCTCGCGAATTTCGCGATCACTAAATTCTTTAACCGGCTTCTCTCGCTTAATTATTTGAGGATTATCTTCAATCGATGTAGTTGCTTTTAGCGCTCTTAATTCAGATTTTTTTTTGCGTTTTTGGGCGATTTTACTCTCATTTGCATTTGAAGCTTTTCCCAAAGATTCTGCTTTTGATTCCTTCAAAACTCGCATGGACACCTCTTTTTTCATTTTAGCAAATTTCTTCAATTAAAATTAGAAGGTAAAAGATTCATTTATGAAAAAACCTAGCAAATAGCACAGGTATTATTTAACCCATTATTAATAGATTGATATTTAAACATTGAGATCGATTACAACAAAAATGGAGTCAAAATGAAAAGTCTCAAACAAATGTTCGCTCTTCTAATCCTTATATGCTTATGGGGGTGCGGTGATAGCAATCACACTGGTTTTGAAAAAAGTGATTACTCTAACCAAAAAATAGGACAACTTAAAATTAAGCAACAAAATAACGAAAACGAAATAATAGAAACTAGAGAAATTGAAGGATCGGACTTAATAATTAAGACCGTTACTTACCTTCCTAAATTTACAAATGAATTTATAAAACATAACCTTGAAATTCTAAAAAATTCACCTTTCGTAAATTCGGGTAACCAAATTTCTTTTTCTCACCCGCTAGCAACAGAAGAAATTTATCTCTTTACCGAAAATTTAAAGGAATCAAAGATAAATCATTTTGAGGCAATATTAAATTTAAACTTTAAAATTAAATATAACTCATTGGTTGGTTATTGTGATGAATATCAATTACTGCAAAAGTTTGAACGAAATAATGAAAAAAATAATGATCTCATAGATTTTTCATACACTACAACCATCGACCTAAAAAATATAAAGAATAAATCAAATGAAATGAATACATACGCACACCAAACGCACCGAAAAATATGTTTAAAAGTTCCAAAACAGACCTATTCATATTCGTTAAAAAACAGCACTCTGCCTGAAAATGATGCACAAAAAGAAAAACTCCGAATGGAAATATTTAATAAATCCTTTAATGCAAATATAAATAAATACCAATTAGATATCGCTAAATGGAACATTAGACTTTTGGCCAATTTTACAGAAGACATTAAAACAGTATATAATTTATCATTTACAATTTATGAATATATCCCAATCAATTCAGAAGTAGCCTATAATTATAATTTTAATTGGAAAAACTCATTAATAACAATTAACACTAAAGACATTGAGCAATTTAAAAACACAACACTTCCTCTTCAATATATAAATTCATACGAACTTATTCCATACATAAAAACAACTAATAGCACAGTCCACACCGCAAACATCATAACGATTCCGTTTGATGATGCATGTAATGCATTCGTTGGAAATCAGCCATTAGGACGTCAGTGTGAAAAAAGACCACCAGCAAGAGAAGATCATGGCTACGACACCATTTCGACAGTCGATACAATTGAAAGAGAAAAAATACCACTAGACGAAAATTCATCAGCGAATCTTTTAGAGCTGCTAACCATAAAAGATTCAGAAAGCGTCGCGGACATCTATTTTCTTAATCCCAATAGTGAAAAATTAGCGAATGAAAAAACTTTGTTAAAATTAAATCAATCCGTATATCGAAAACACTACAATGGTAACATCGAAGTTATAAAAAACGCATCGAACCAAGCAGAAATTGAACACGAATACCTTTTAGAGTTTATTAGTCAGTTTAATGATTGGAAACTACAAAATTCAAGTTTTGATTTGGTTGAAACAAAAGAGTAGATCTTGTATTTTTTGAATAGGTTCAGTAGACTTATGGCCATGAACAATAAAAATCTAAAACATATTGATGAATATTTACTATTTTTATTTGATATGGATGGCACCCTAGTTAACACTGAGCCTCTTCATGCTAAAGCAATGAATAAAGTGTTTCACAAATACAATATAAGTATCGACATTACAAACGCTGAAGCACTTGAGCGTTTCAAGGGGATGACTGATCTTACCGTATTAAACACCTTATGCCCCAACCTCAGTGAAACTGATTACAAAAATATGATTATCGAAAAAAATATCGTATTAAAAAATATTTTTTTAAATTTAAATAATGAAGAAAAGAAATCGCTCACTTCTCCTGGAATTAGATCCTTTATAAGCCATTTAAAAAAAAATAATAAAAAATTGGCAGTTGTCTCTGCTAGTGAAAATGAAATCGTTAACGATACACTTTGCGCCTTTGACTTAATTGATGAATTTGATTTTTGGCTCGGGAGACATTCGACGGAAAAAACTAAACCAAGTCCAGATCCATACCTATTGGCCATGAAAATGGCTGAAATTGGCAAAGAGAACACTATAATTTTTGAAGATTCCCCCACTGGTCTAAAGTCAGCAAAAACAAGTGGCGCTAGAGTTATTGAGGTAGCTCCTTTTTCATCCGAAAACTACCTCAAAGATTTTTCAGTTTTAATCACTAAAAATTAACAAAATAAGTTAAATTTGTTGCTAACCGATCAGTATCACCAATCAATTGGCCAAAATTCATTTTAGCATAACTAGCTTTTGATACCTGGTATCGAAAACCAGCATCGACGACTGTGTTATTGAGCAGTCTGGCACGAGTTGAAGAATACGTTCTTGCATGACCTCCTCCAACGCTTAAATCAAAATCAGCAAAAAGAGTTTTTGTAAATCTTGTCATAAAGACCGTTTCGTCAGCTTTTTTTGCACCTGAAGCTAATCCGATATTAACTAAATTAATATTTGATTGATAATTAAAGGCAGAACCATTAATCACGGTCGATAGAGTATCAAATCCAGAAGCAATTAATCCGCCATCAAGAGTTGCAGTACCTTGTGCCTCTATTTTTAAAACTGGCAAGTTTAAAGTGTACTTTAATGCGCATGAGTGATGATCATTTTTATAAATGGCATCCCCTGTACCATGTCCGACATACGTGTAATATCCATCGACAGAATAATTATCCCCAATAACCGTGAGTTCTGGAGTTACTTGTATTACATCTCTAAGTTTCAACAAATTAGAAGATGTGGATTTTTTTTGATTAAAAAAAGCAGTCTGAAAAGCATACAAGATGCTGTCCTTTTTTCCATAGTAATTAACTGAGTACATATCTAAATCGTCGAGGGATGTTGTTAACGTGCCCTCTGCTCTTTTGTCGTAAAGAAAAACCAAAACATCTTGATCAATAAATTTTGCAACGGCCAAGCGGTCACGGCGATCATCACTAGTTAAAAAACCACCTCGTGAAGAAACTATTTGTCTACCAACTGAAACAAAATAACTGTCTTTAATATATTCAAAATGAGCAAAGTCTAAACGAATATTTTCATCTGTTAAATGATGAACACCACTTGTGCCGGTTGACTTGAAATCTCCTTGCATTGTTGAAGACGAATAAATAGCTCCTAATTTTACACTTACTGCGTCATCCGCTTTAATACTTGTTTTGAGTCGCAAAAACTGATTAAAACCAGAATCAGCATTTTTTCCAGTACGCTCTTTTGAATAGCCACGAATAAAACCATCACCTGTAAAAGTAACTTGATCTGCAGCATAGATAGATAAGTTGATGGCAGCAAAAATTAAGCTAATTAAAAGCCAAGATCTATACATAGAATTCTCCCATTAATGTTGAGGAAACATTCTAGGGGGAGTCTTTAGCATAGTCAAAAGTTAGATTCTATAACAAAATGCCCCAAGTACCTAAAATCAAAGATTCGTTTGAAAAATTTTAGTACATTGTGCTTTTTCAAATAAAATATCGTACTGTTTTAAATTCTTAGCAGCTTCGCTTACATTAAGCATTAGTGAACCAAAATATTTACCATTCAAATATTGATCCTTTTTAACGCTATCTACTTCTATCCCTCTGGCCAATTTTTTTGCATAAACAGCAGATAAATAATGACGTTGAATTTTTTCAATCTGAGTAAGAATTAAAGTATCTTCTTCATCGTTACGCATACCATATGTATTATATGTTTCAGTATTAAATAAATCGCGATTTACCGCCAGAAAATCATAGCCCATATCTGATACTGAAGTTAAATAGGCCCAGGAATGGCGCATACTTTGCAAATCTTGGCAAAAATAACTACGCTCTACTAAAGACCCATCCCCACTAAAGCTATCAGATTCGATATCCCTAATTGTTTGAATATGGCGCTTATCTATTCTGTTCTTTTTTTCTTTCCAACGATTTAATTCATCTAGAGATCTTTTCATAGAGTACTCTAAAAACTTAAAACCATATTCTCCAAAAACCTGATGATTTAGTGAATTCATATTATCAATAATCGCCACTGAGTTTTCGGATCCATCGTCAAATCGATCAAATATTTTTTGGTTTTCAAACGATTTCATTCTTTCAACTAAAATCTTCAGTTCAGACAATTGTTTTTCTAGGATTTTAATTTTCTGTTGTATTTTTGCTAACTCCATTTTAACAACTTCATTGTTTCCATTTTTCTTGATAATTATTTCTCTTTTTAAAATGTCTTCCACGATACGTTCACTATGATAGATCAATTGTGCTCTTGGGCCATCCGAGAATTGATCAAAACTCATATTTAGATATTTTTGTAGATCTGACGGATTAGATACTGAAAAAGAAAGTATCTGGTTTTGAAGTAATGTATCCATAAATGGCAAAGGGCGATTCTCTAAGGCTAAATACATATTAAAAGCTGTTTCTAAATTAAGCTGTTCTGTTGCCAAAGTTCCTATCCAACGTAAACGCAAGGTTTCCTGGGGAAGCATACCATCACTTTCTTTATTGATAAGTAAATCCTTTAATTTTTGAAATGTTTCACGTATCGTTACTAATTTTTTTAAAGTATTTTTATCAATCGCTTCTAATCCATCGTCATTTTTCAAAATCGACTCACGATTTTTTGCGTTTGCAATTTCATTCGCTAATTTTGTGTTTAAATTTTTCAACACCTCAGCATCTCTTTTTATTGAATTCTTATCCATTTCAAAAAAACCTGAAACGTAGAGCTGCTTTCTTAATTCAAAATATGAGCAGTTCAATTTAACATATGCAGAGCGATCCTTTACTTTATCAAAATCAAATTTTTCTTTTAATAAAGTGTCTATTAATCTCAGTGCCGTTGCAATAACGGCCCCTCCTCCTGAGATTAATAAGCCTTGTGGAGTTGGGGATAAAACGCCTAAAGCTGAAATATCTTGAACGACATCAGCGGCTACGTTTAACACACGAAAATCGTCTTTGCGACACTGCCCGCGTGTGACTAGTGAATTAATATTTTGAAAAAGAAGATTAATTTTAACGCCATCAATTTCAGTTGGGACCAAGCTTTTCGCATTTGAGTCAATGAGACCTTTTTCTTTTAATTCATCTTGTAATTTAGTTATGATATTGGCCACGTCGTTAACTTTGCTTTGATCATTTTTGTCAGAACACTGATCTTTTAATGAAGCAACTAATTCTTCCGTTTTTGCCAAAATATCTTGAAACCTAGTACTTTTTAAAGCGCAACTCGCAACCAATATTTGAGAATCATTTGGATCAACTTGTTTATCTCCATAACTTATAGATTGAAAATTAAGATCATAAAATTTATCTTTCCATCGCAAAATACTTTCTAATTCATTTTCTGATATATCAACATTTGCCCATGCGCTAAAATGAATCAACGTTAGAATAAATAATAAGATAATTTTGATCATACACATCTCATAAAAAAAATAAATAGGGCCATCCTCGATATACTTAAGCATAAAATATGCCAAATTCCTCACTATCAATTATTTGAATTTACATAAGTTTAAATTAAACAAACGATTAATTATTAATCATAAGTAAACGATTTGCTTAATTCATAGACAGTAAGATCAGTGAAAACTATCGATATGAAGAAAAGATACATGAATAATCTCAACCCCATAAACTTCCATAATTGCACCGATGACACAAAATATTGGCACAAATGATTAATCATGGGATTTCGCAACTCCTTAATATTTTGTCTTTTTATAAGAGGCTTGTACTCAATTAAGTAAAAAATTAAGATCTCACTAATTTGAAACGTTGTAAGGATTCCAGCTGTACGTAAGCTCGTGATCAAATATTTGGACGAATCACTACGACAATAATTTTTGGAAAAAATATGAAAAATCTCTTGTTAAAATCAAAAGCACTCTTTCTCTCTCTGGTTATGGGATCGGCATTAATGCTAACTTCGTGTGGTGGAGACACAACTTCTGGCTCAAATCTCCAAATTCCTGGCGTGGATGGCCCAAAAATTACGTTGGTACAAGACACTGTTCTTATCTCAGTTGTATTTCAAAATTTACAACTTGATGGTGGTCTTCGTTACAACATTCCGAAATACCCAAAGTCGTACATAGAAATCTCACCAGACTTAATGTCATCTGGTACGTTAATGGCCATTAATCTTTCTTTAGACGATGTATTAAATGGAAAACTTCAAACACTAGATCCACAAACACTTCCTGGTGGACGTGCACTTCCAGGTGTTGCTGGAGGACGTTTACCTGCAGTAGCTTTTACGATTGAAAAGTTTAAGAACATGAGTTTTTATGTTGGACCTAAATTGTTTGGTGTATTCATTCCGCTAAATGATCCAGGTATTGGTTCTTCAATTATCACTGCTAGATACTTTGTAGGACAAAATCGTATGGGGAACTTATCACTTGTAGGAGCAGATGTTAATGGAGAAAATGCTGGTATATTATTAATGTTAGATATGAATGCACAAGTCAAATCACAACTAAGTGCTGTAGCGAAAAAATTCTAATCAGAATTCGCTTTATAAAAAAAATTGATGGAAATCACTAGATATGTCCCCCAAGTATTTGGGGGACTTTTTTACAAACTCTTTAATAAAACAATAACCCATTTTCCTTTTGTTGAATCATCATTCTTGAGCTCTACTGCAACAGGATTTGTTTTAGATTCAAAATCATTAATGACGTAGAACTTTTTGCCAATGATTGCTTGAATATTAAAAAGTCCTTGATGGTTTTCAGTATCCATTAAAAACTTAATAAACATTAAGCCTATTGGGGATTCAATCGATCCCATTTTATCATAGGTTTTCATATCTATTAATGCGGCTCTCGTTTGAAATCTTTTTAGTGGTACTTCTAATGCTGCAAATTGATCTTGTGTGAATTCAAAATCGCTGCGAAATAAATCCATATCCATCTCTGAGCGAGAAGAATTAAATCTAACCATATCCGCTAACGCTCTTTCAAATTCGGAAACTTTTGGTTTTGGAGGCTCGACAACATTCTCTACTGTATTTTGTACAATATCAGGTATATCTGTTTTTTCAATTTTAACTTCTAGTTTTTTTGGTAAATCTTTTGGCTTTGGCTTAAACTTTATTACTGTTTTTGGCTTAGGAGGCTCTAGAGCAACTAAAAAATCAGATAATCCCTTAGCATCAAATTCTTTAAGAGCACCTGGTAGAAATAAATCCCCTTGTAAATATCTGCCTTTTTCTTTTGATATGTCAGCGCTCATTAATGTAAAAAATCGATTCAAATAATTATAACGTCTTTCTAGTTTTTCAGAAATCTTTACATACCGACGAAGACAGTTTTCGCCATAGCCGTTTTTATTCACCAAACTGAAAGCATTTGAAGATTTCAATAATTCAGTCACCTTTGCGGATTTTGAAATCCCAAATAAATCATCATTCTCATTACAAGCATCATGTATGAGTTGTTTATCTTCATTGCATAATCGATTAATAGAATCCTGAAGTTGAACTTCCGTATAATCACGGCAAGACATTTTCTCTTGCACACAGCCATCATTAATTCTTGAGAGGATAGGATCAAGCGATAGAGATACCGTGCGAGAGTAATCTTTCCACCACAAAGCGATCGCACCGTTATTCCATTTCTCAAATTTCATTTTTTCAATTTCATTAGAAAATTTTCCAGAAACTCTTTGATGAAATTTTTTCATTTCCACAGTCTTCGGCCGACATTTACCAAATAGGTCTTTATAGGCGACAGAACAATTCGTCGCCTTTAACCCCAAAAAATCCGATATTCTTTTGGCCCTTTTAATACTTTCAAAAGAATAACTTATAGTAATAAGTCGATATAAATAACGAATATATTCAAGGTTTTCGCCTAATTCTTCATTTGGACAAAGAGATTCATTTACCAGTTCGTCAAACCAATATTGGCTTAAACTAATGGGATGCTCTTGAATTTTTTGCTTAGTCAATTGATGGATATAAAATTCATCTTCCGATAAAGGAACCAATTCAGGAGAATAGTGTTTAGACAAATTTGCCAAAGGCGGTGCCTTCACCCCGAAGTAGTCGTTGGTTTTTTTCTCACCAATATCCCGCCATTCTCTCAATAAAAAACTGCTCTCAGAGGCTTCTGTAGCCGAGAGAAAAATAGAAAAAAGCAAGTAATACAAAAAATGGTTAATCATTATTATATTCCATTTTTTCTATTCAAACCAAAACAAAGATAGTTTTGGCATATACGTAATCAGCATCAAGCATCCAAATAAAATAAGAATGAACGGAATAGCTGCACGATATAGCTCTGTGATTGGTTTTTTAAATCTAAAACTAGATAAAAATAAATTTATTCCTACTGGTGGGGTTAAATAACCAATTTCTAAATTAGTTAAAAAAACGATGGCCAAATGTACTGGATCCACACCAAAGTCTTGTGCTATTGGAATTATTAATGGCACCACCACAATAATAGCGGAAAAAATATCCATCAAACAGCCAACTATCAATAAGAAAAAATTAAGAAACAATAAAAAACTATATTTATCATTTAAATATGTCTTCATGAGTGCCAATAATTTCATTGGTATTTCTTCGTCTACTAAGTAATTTGTAAAACCAAGGGCACAACATAAAATTAACAAAATTCCACCAACCATACTCGAGGATTCCACAATCACTCTTGGAATATCTTTCGTTAAATTAAGATCTTTGTAGACAAATACTTCTATTATAAAAATATAGAGAGCTGTTATTGCAGCTGCTTCAGTTACGGTGGTAAATCCCCCATAAATTCCAACCAATACCATTACGGGCAGCAATGCTTCCCAAAAACAAGCTTTCAAAGATAAAAGTAGTTCTGAGAAGTCAAATTTATGTTTCTGTGTTGCTTTAGGGCCATTGATAATTGACCACGCTGACAATGCTATTATTAAAATAAAACCAGGAATAATACCGGCTTTAAACAATTTATCGATATCTACCTTAGCAACTAAACCATAGAGAATAATCGGCAAACTTGGAGGAAATAATAGTCCTAAGGATCCTGTGCTTGTAACTAACCCTAATGAAAATTTTTCGTTATACCCGTCTTTTAAAAGTATTGGGTAAATTAATCCTCCCAGAGCAATAATAGTTACTCCGGATGCGCCAGTAAACGCCGTAAAAAAGGCACAGACAATAAGAGACACTATCGCAATACCACCTGGTAACCATCCAAATGCCGCCTCAGAAAAACGTAAAAGCCTTTTAGGAGAATTACTTTCGGCCATTAAATATCCAGCAAAAGTAAAAAGCGGTATGGTTAAGATAGAGGGCTGAGATGCAATTCGATAAATCTCTACTGCAATGGCAGAAAGTTCTACGCCGCTAGCAAAAAAAAGAATAATGGCCATCAAGGACATAATGATAAAAATGGGGGTTCCGAGTAAGGCAGTAAATAGAACTCCAACCAAGGATAATGCAATCATGGTCGTACCTCTTTTTCAAATGAACAGATGAACATATAAAAAAAACGGTAGGCTATGAGTAAAAAACCAAATGGAATGACCATTACCAAATCTCCCGAATGAAGTCCAAAAAAAGCCTCTTGTCCAAATTCCTTTTCCACCACAACAAAATCATAAGAAGCTTTGGTTAAAATCAACAAAGTAACAATGCTAACCATTGCGATGTAGCGCTGAATGTATTTTAGTAGATTATGCATTTTTTTTGACTCTAAGTATTTACCTAAAACATCAATACCAATATGGTTACCTTTTTTAGTTGCCACGGCACCACCGAGAAATGCGGATAGAAATACTAAGTGCCTCGTTAATGGCTCAATCCATTGAAGATTTATTTGAAACCAGCGCAACACAATGGTCAGTACGCTTAGGATCATGACACTTAGAATAGTCGATACTAGTGAGTACTCTATCATTTTATCTACATATAAATCGATTTTTTTAAAAAAATTCATTTACTACTTCTTTAATTCTGTTTCTAATTTTGCTAGCGCCTCTTCGGAAAACATTTTTCCTTTTAGACGACTTATAATTTCTTTACGATAACTTTGTGCAACCTTAACTTCCGCATCAGGAAATTTTATAAATTCGATTTTTTGAGCTTTCATCGCAGTAATTGCGTCGGCATTATCTTTTGCATTTTGTGCATTTATTTCTGATTCATACTTTTTAGATATTTCCATAATTACTTTTTGATTGGCCGTAGATACCTTACTCCAAGCTTGAGTAGATACAACAAATGCTCCTACTGAAAATGTAACGGGAAAATCAATAACATATTTTATTTTTGAATTCCATTGAAGTGCCAATATCCCTACAGGTGGAGCATACGCTGCTTCGACGATTCCCGTGGTCAATGAAGCAAGTACATCAGGAAGAGCCAGTGGAACGCTTACAAATTTCATTGCATCGATCATATTGGTAACCAATTGATCTCCTTCCCACGACCAAATCTTAAGACCCTTAAGAGCACTCATCGAGTCTACTTTTTTTTGCGATACTAAATATACTTGCCCAATTTCAAACATACTTAATGTTTGAAATTTATTTTTAGCAATTTGATTTGAAAAATACGGAGATAGGGACTGAAGAGTCTTTAAGGCTTTTTCTCTATTTTGATTAAAGGTAAATGGTATTTCAACAACTCTAACATCGCCAGAAATATCTCCGAGTGTTTTTCCTGTAAAAATTCCGCCTTGAAGCTGACCTACTCTTATTTTCCTTAAAACGTCTTGCTCATCACCTTGTGAGCCACCAAAATAAACTTTAAATTCAACTTCATCTTTTGTCGCAGTCTTTATTTCTTGCGCCATTTTTTTTATCGCTTTGGCCCATCCCGTTCCCTCTGGTGCAAGTACGCCTACCTTAATTGGTGCGGCGAAACTTTGAAAATTCAAAACACTTAACGCAAACAGAGCTAACACTTGTTTTTTCATACTCATCCCTTTTAAAATTAAAACAAATTATTTTTAAACTTTTTCATAATGGACCATCTCTTCATTGCAATCATCTGATAAACACGCATGCGCCTATCCCCTAAATCAATAACACTTTCATCTAAGCTATATTGCATTGATTTATTCCAAGATTTTTCTGCTATATCTAAATCAGGAATCAATTTTTCGAATATCCCTTCCTCGCTTAATGGAATGGCTCCAAACTGTATATATGAAATTGCAATTAACCAATTATGTGGATATTTTTTCATCGCATTTTCGAAAATCTCTTTCCCTTTATCTGGATTTCCTCCGAGCATTTTTGGACGAGATAATTCATAGGTCCCGTAAAAAATATCACAAGCGCCAAACGCTAAATCTGGTTTCTTTTGGCATGACCAATCAAAAAATATTTTTACAATGGGAAGTCTTGCAATTAACCCCATCTCGTCCTTTCTGAGATTAATTATTGTTCCTAAAGATTGAGCAGTAAACATCACCGTTTCAATGGCTTCTAACGAATCTCCCAAATAGTCATCCATTTTTTTCTTTAAAACTTCAGGTTCATTTTGTAGTTCTAAAACTTTATCAAACCCAAATCCTCTACTAGCAAAATACCTTTGCCCGAACTCATGTGCTTTTGAATAGCTCACAAGTGTCAATTGTTTTAGTTCCTCACTCTGTTCTTCTTTTCCATTGCTATAAATACTCTCTTGATAGTGAGTTTCTCGTATGGCAAATGCATAAGCGGTATATCCCTTAGAGAGTGTTGCCAAAAGTGTCGGGTTATTAGGGTCAAGTGAGAGCATCCCCTCTACGATCTTTAAATTCGCCGGAACTGATTCTTTAAAAAATTGATAATCTTTTTCAGTTTCTAGGTCTTTGCCGACTTCATAGAGAAGGCCAGCGCTACTTTTGGCGGCCATCTGATGAATTGAACTTGACGAACAACTAGTCAAGAGTCCAGAAATTAAAATTGTGAATCCACCCGATATCAGTCTATTGCTAAATTTCATGATCGATCTCTTTTAAGCATAATTTTGTAAACTGCCACAAATAATTGGCAATTTAACTCGGTTATTATTTTTTGTCTCATACTATTTTCTAGGCTTTAGCCAACTTCATCAAGTAGGAAAGAGTGTAACCATTGCCCAATGGCCCAAAATAAAAAATAATGCTATGATGTATCTAATTTGACAGGTATCTTTGATTATATTTCATTTAATTAATAAAAGATTACACCCGAAGAGGAATACACCTTGGAAGGGTATTATTAACAATCGCCGATGGAGAATGGTATTGAAAACAACCACCCAATTGCGGTCGTTTCACTTAATAAGCGTCTACTAATCATTTTTAGTAAGTGACCTTAAGGAGAAACTACCCAAAAAAAGTTTTAACTTAAAATGAGGTCATTTATGAAAACTACAACAGAAAAAGCAGTATCAACTATTCAAAAAACCAGGCAAGCTTCAAAAATGCCCAAGCAAGCTTTAAGGTCATTAAGTATGAAACCAGTACGCTCTATAAAAAGAGTTGCGAGTCTTAAAGTTAGACCGATCGTTCTTCCTCTAACTGACAAAGAAGCTCCTTAATATCTTCTATTCTTTTTTTCCATGGGCGGGAATTTTTCTCGCCCATGGTTAATTCAATAGTTTTAAACTTTCCTTTTTGTCCCCGAATTATATCTACATCACTTTTTGCGACATGAAACAGCTTAGAAATATATTCAATAAATGCCGCATTCGCCTCTCCATCGATTGGCTTTTCAGTCACCGATATTATTAATTGGTTATTTTTAACCTTAAAATAGGATAATTTGGCACCTGGCTTTGCAAGAAATTCTATATTGAACGAGATTTCTTCTTTCCCTTGCCTAATACAGGTAAAGTATTTGCACGATTGAATAAGTTTAAAATACTCTTCCAAAACGTAGACCTAATTAAAGATGTTTTTTAAATCATCTGCTGTATTTAGTACAATTTTCATTTCATCAACAACGCGATTAAGTGGAAAACCAACCACATTTGAATATGATCCCTGTAAAGAAGATATAAAGGTTAAACTTGGTCCTTGAATACCGTAAGCCCCAGCTTTATCTAGAGAGTCGTGAGTGGCCAAATAGTCCTCTAATAAATCAGCTGATATATTTGAAAACGTTACTTTAGTTTCTTCTGAAAACAAATGTTTTTTTATTTCATTTGTGTACGGATCATTAAAGAGAAAACTTACTGCAGTATAGACAGTATGGGTTTTCCCACTTAATTCTTTTAAGATATTTCTTGCATCCTCTTTATTTTTTGGTTTCCCATAAATGACACCATCTAAAAATACAATTGTATCAGATGATATAACAAATAAATTTGGCCGAATACCTTGGCCTTTTAAACTGTCTATTCGTTTCTGAAAAACAGCCTTTCCTTTTTGTTCGGCAATATCCTCACAGTAAAGTTTTGGCTCAACGTATGCGCTAATTTCTTCAATATCACAGGTATCTATTTCAAAAGTAATATTTAAATAACTAAGAAGCTCTTTTCTTCTTGGACTTTGACTTGCCAAAATTAAGTGCAATTTATTTAATTCCATACTTCTTTTTCCATAACATTTTTTCTGTTGAATTTTTATCAAACCTGTCTTCGTCTGACACGACTGGAGGATTATAAATCATATAACGCCTTAAAGCTTCACTAAAATAGCGGTTCCCAAATTTCTTCAAATCAATTTTTTCACCGCGCGATTCTAGTTTCAATTTAAACTTTTCACCAACTAAAATATTTGAGGTTTCAAGTCTTCGTGTATATTCACGCAGAAACAAAAGCCGCTTGGCGGAATCCCCTG
The DNA here is from genome assembly GCA_964456675.1 of uncultured Bacteriovorax sp. Classification (GTDB taxonomy): domain Bacteria; phylum Bdellovibrionota; class Bacteriovoracia; order Bacteriovoracales; family Bacteriovoracaceae; genus Bacteriovorax. Next base: position 36,957 of record CAYWBR010000014.1, read on the forward strand.
CGATCCCTTCTGTTTCTTGTAATTTTTCTTCCATATTTTCTAATGGGCTCCAAATCCTGTAGCCAAAATCTTTCGCCATCTCAGTGCGATCTAATTGCTTTTGGTAAAATTTCTTAGAGTTTTCGTCAAACATCTCTTCTCGCATGTGTAAAATACCAGTGATTCTTCTGGTTACAAATTCTGCACTTCTCTGCCAATAATCATCTCCAAGTTCAGCAATCTCGCGACCTCTATTGTTTATTTTAAACCAAGTACCTCTTGGTAATTCTTGTTTTTCAAAGCTATCTAATCCCCTGAGTGTTAAACTCAATTTGCCCCATTCTTCTTTAGTAAAATCTAGCGACTCATGATTTTTGGCTTTCACAAATGTATCTTCGCCAAAGTGGCTAACCACTTCTAATGCCATATCCTCGCCTTCAACTGTTCCGGTTGGGAAAACCACAAAGGAATATGTCTTTTTATTATTTAGCATTTCATTATTTTGTTTAATTTTTAAATTAAGTAATTTTTTATGAATTAAATTCTTATCACTATCATTTAAAAAGTTTGTTAGATCATCTTCTTTGTAAATTAGACTGTGGCTCTCGACCATCGCTGAATATGAAGGAAGCGGAAAAAAACTCACATCAGTATCTTTTTCATTGTCTTCTTTAATTAAACTTTCATTTCTAGAAAAGTACAATATATGCCCATAATTAATTCTTAAAAACACAAAAAATCCAGATTCAGTTATGTTAAACTCAACAACCGTGACTGAACTTTCTGGAGATAATCTTACAAGGCCGCCATCAAGTAGATATAGCCAGAGGTAACTATTTCTTTCAGTATAAATCTCTTCGCCCTCGAAAAGTCGTGATTGATATTGAGGCTTAGTAAATCCATCACCTTTATCAATTCTACATCCACCTACACAATGCATTACTTTACCGACGATCTCTTGATTAGTGCGCTCTCTTAAAAGATTTTCCCATTCGGGCGACTGATCTTTTAAATCTTGTTGGTAAATCCACTTTTTAACATCTAAAAAATCCTTTTCCTGTAGTTGGCCCCAATGAATTTGCGAATACTTTTGTCTATTAAAAACTATGGGATCGCTAGCGCATAGCGAGTGTATAAAAACCAAATTTAATAGCAAAAGAAATTTTAACTTCATATGTAACTTATCGGACGTTTTTGTTTTTTATAAAAACTAATTGATTACCCGACAAAAAACCTACAACAAACACTGCTAAAATGCATCGCACATCACTAGGCATTTTAGGGTCAATTTGCTAACATAGCACCTTTAACGGACTAAGGAGTCTATGCGTGTCTAATGAAAAAACTGATCTGACTGAAAATGAATCTACATCCTTCTCGTTTGTACAGATGGAACACCAAATTTTAAAAATTTGGAAAGATAAAAATATTTTTAAAAAATCATTAGAAAAAACTAAATCTAATAAGCCCTATATTTTTTATGATGGACCTCCCTTTGCTACAGGTCTTCCGCACCACGGTCACTTATTGGCCGGAACTTTAAAGGATATCGTGCCTCGTTATTGGACTATGAAAGATCGCTATGTTGAAAGACGATTTGGTTGGGATTGCCACGGACTTCCCATCGAGCACGAAATTGATAAGAAACTCGGAATGTCAGCACAAGATGCTGTAAAAAAAATTGGAGTCAAAGGCTACAACGATGAGTGCCGAGCAATCGTTCAGCGCTTTACAAGTGAATGGGAAAGAACAGTAACTCGCTTAGGCCGTTGGGTTGATTTTGAAAATGATTATAAAACAATGGACACACCATTCATGGAATCTGTTTGGTGGGTAATGAGTGAGCTTTGGAAAAAAGATTTAATCTACCAAGGAACTAGAGTAGTTCCATTCTCAACTGCACTAGGTACCGTGTTATCAAACTTCGAAGCAAGTTCTAACTATCAAGATGTTCAAGATCCTGCTGTTACTGTTTTATTTAAAGTTGAAGGTAAAGATTATTACATCGCTGCTTGGACGACAACTCCTTGGACGCTTCCTTCAAACCTCGCCCTTTGTGTAGGCCCAGAAATTGAATATGTAAAAATTCACGACAAAGACAAAGATATAAAATTTATCGTCGCCAAAGATCGATTAGAAGCTATTTCGAAAAAAAGAAATTTAGAAGTGTTAAAAACATACAAAGGAAGTGACTTAAAAGGTCTACGTTATGAACCGATGTTCCCATACTTCAAACATAGAAAGGCAGATGGTGCCTTTGTTGTTCTAAATGACAACTACGTTACCACCACTGATGGTACAGGTGTTGTTCACACTGCCCCGGCATTTGGTGAAGATGACAACAGAATCATGAAAGAAGCGGGATTAAATTTTATAGAATGCCCAGTTGATGATGCGGGTAAATTTACCAAAGAAGTTTCTGACTTTGTCGGAATTCATGTAAAGACCGCCGACAAAGAAATAATTAAAAGATTAAAAGATGAAGGCGTTTTATACGACCAAAGTGTTTTAGTTCACAGCTATCCATTTTGTCCGCGATCAGACACGCCGTTAATTTATCGTTCAATCCCATCTTGGTATGTGAATGTTGAAAAAATCAAAGAGCAACTATTAAAATCAAATGAAGAAATCAATTGGACCCCATCGCACATAAAAGAAGGTCGATTCGGTAAATGGTTAGAAGGTGCTCGCGATTGGAATATTTCAAGAAACCGCGTTTGGGGAACCCCTATTCCTATTTGGATCAACGATGTTACAGATAAACGAGTTTGCATCGGGAGTATCGAAGAACTTTATAAATTAACAGGAACAAGAGTATCTGATCTTCACAAAGAAAATGTTGATGAATTAGTTTTCAAACTAGAAGGCGAAGAAGGAACTTATCGACGAATCCCAGAAGTCTTAGATTGCTGGTTTGAATCTGGCTCAATGCCATATGCTCAACTACACTACCCATTTGAAAATAAAGCAATGTTTGAACAAGGCTTCCCGGCAGAATTTATTGCCGAAGGTTTAGATCAAACTCGCGGATGGTTTTATACTTTAACTGTTTTATCAACCGCTCTTTTTAATAAACCTGCTTTTAAAAACGTTATTGTTAACGGTCTTGTTCTTGCTGGTGACGGTAAGAAAATGAGCAAGCGTCTAAAAAACTACACACCTCCAGATGAGTTAATGGAAAGCTATGGTGCTGATGCTTTGAGACTTTATCTAATCAACTCAGGGCTAGTAAAGGGTGAAGAACAACGCTTCTTAGATGAAGGTGTAAAAGACATGGTAAGAAAAGCTCTTCTTCCATGGCAAAACTCTTTCAAGTTTTTCCAAACCTATGCAACTGTAGACGGTTGGTCCCCTGTTAAAAATTTCAAAACGTCTGATAATATTGTTGATCGCTGGCTGCTTTCAAATTTGCAAACACTGAAGAAGAACATAGCAAAAGAAATGGAGGAATATCATCTATACAATGTTGTTCCGGCACTATTTACATTCATTGAAGACTTAACAAATTGGTATATCAGATTAAATCGTGCTCGTTTTTGGGGTGAAGGTCTATCCGACGATAAATGTGCTGCCTACTCAACTCTTTATACCGCCATTCGCGAACTAACTATTTCCATGGCACCATTTTCACCATTTTTCTCGGAATATGTTTTCCAAGAACTTAGAAAGTTAAATCCTAAAGAAGCGGAATCTGTTCATTTATGTTCTTATCCAGTGGCAGATGAAAAGCTAATCAACAGCGACCTAGAAGATGCGGTTGGTAGAATGCAACAATTAATATTATTAGGACGTCAAAAAAGAAATCTTGTGAATATTAAAGTTAAAACTCCATTGAGTTGTCTAACTATAATTCATAAAGACCAAAAGCTTTTAGATGAAATTTATAAATTATCTGATTACATCAAAGTAGAATTAAACGTAAAAGAAGTAAAACTTTCCACCGAGGAAGATAAATTCATTAATCTTTTTGCTAAGCCAAACTTGCCTGTCCTAGGCAAAAAACTTGGTAAGGACATGGGAAAATTTAAAGCTTTGATTGAAAAACTGTCTTCTGCTCAACTTAACGAATTAGAAGAAAAAGGTTCAATTATTCTTGATGGAGTAAACTTTGATTCATCAGAAATTTTAATTTTCAGAGAAGCAAAAGCTGGCACAGAGGCAATGAGTAACCGTCTTATTTCAATAGATATGGACACAACTCTTGATCAAAACTTAATCGACGAAGGCTTAGCTCGTGAAGTAGTAAATAGAATTCAAAAATCGCGCAAAGATTTAAATTTTAACGTAGGTGATAGAATTTTTGTCCACTATCAAGGCTCTCCAGAAATTGAAAAAGTTATTGAGTCATTCAAGGATTATATAGGGGGCGAAACTCTTGCGACTGATTTCAAAAAGTCTAATGATGCTCTTGAATTGAAATTTGAAATTGATGAATTTAACCTTAGTTTAAAAATTCAAAAAGCTTAATTGAAAGGAGCTTCTAGGCTCCTTTTTTTCTTTCTGCATGCATTGACTCCATTTTTTAAACTGAAATAATTAAATTAATTGGATGAATATGAAAAAAACAAAAAATGGATTTTCACTTGTTGAAGTTATGATCGCTGCCAGTATACTTGGCACCCTCGCCTACTTTGGAATGACATTAATGAGTAATCAAACCAAGTCCGTTGCCAAAACTTCTTTTGATTCTGAAATTATCCTAATTACTAACGAAATCAATGGCATTTTATCTGATCCTGATAAGTGTCTTGCAACTCTAAGCACTACGGCGACCCCAACAGATATCAATGGAAAATACTTCATTCAGACTCATGCCAGCGCACCCGGTAATGGCCATGGAAATGCTAATGTAAAAATTAGTAGTTATTCATTCACGGGCACAGCTCCCGATGGAAGATTGACTATCCAGTTTACTAATAAAAATCTGATCAAAGGATCTACTGGCCCAAATACTGTACCTAAAAGAATTGAAATTTCTTTTGTTGGAATTCCAGGAGCCGTTACAAGCTGTCGTGCTAAATCAACTGGTCATAGTGATATTTGGATCAGAAACGCTGGAGGATTTATTAGCGACATCTTTTATGCAAATGGAAACGTGGCAATTGGAAAGGCAAATGATCGAGATGTAAAATTAGATGTTGATGGAGTGATGGCACTA
>CAYWBR010000014.1:42193-46025 GCA_964456675.1 uncultured Bacteriovorax sp.
GGCACTATTTGGAAATTTTCAGGTGGAAATAACGCTGGAACAAATATTATCATTAAAGGAGCAGTTTCTGGATGTCGAGGACGATCGACGGCCAATTGTCCTGCTGGATATTATGTCGTATCTGGAGGATATGAGTTCCAAGGATCTTGTGGATGCCCAGAAGAACATCGATTTGCCACAGAAAATTATCCCACCGGCAATTCTTGGGTCGCCACAATGGAATGCTCTCGCGTTGTTGCTTATGCTATTTGTATTCAAGAATAAAAAAAGGGGCCAAAAATGATATGGGCCCCCAGAAAGTAGACTCTAAATAAAAGCCCTATCTGTTTTAGTCTAAATAGATTTCACCATTTTTCTCAACCAAATATCCAGAGATCCCATCCCCATTTTTTAAAGACATTGAACAATCAGTATCAATTAATTCACTTGATGAAGCTAATCCTTCATCAAGAGGACAAAAACCATGGGGTTTAAAGTCAGAAAATGCAATTTTATAATGGCAATTTCTAATTCCTTGATCGATCTTCACCACTCTTAAATCTTTAACTGTTCCAATAAATTGAGCTTCGTTTTGCTTACATTCAAAAGCACTGACTGAAGATGATAAAGAAACGAGGGCCATCAAAGCAATTAATGATTTCATAAGAAATCCCTTTTTTAAGTTTTAAAACTTTAAGAGTTTATTAGCATTTCTTATTAAAGATTCAAGTTAGGAATCTATTATGTGTAAAAATAACTGAACTGAAAAACAAATAGTTACGATATTCCCAGGACAAGGTATTGCGGCAACTTTTCAAGGCGCTCTAAATCTCGCTAACCACCTAAAATAACATCTTATTTCAACTTATTTTGCTTAAAAAACAGACATTTAATAATATTACAAAATATCCGATAAGGAAGAAGGGGTATTTTTATGAAACTTATTAAATTTTTTTTCTTCCTTTCCGCCTTTGGCACCAGTGCTCTATTTATTGGGACTCATGCCAGTGAAAAACTTTGCGGTAAAACGGCAAGCCTTATCGTAAAGGCAAATTCTCAAATGGAATTTACGATTCCTGAAAAATTTAAAATTGATGATGATTATTGTGATGTCCCTAATGGAGAAAAACACGCAAATTATATTTTCCGTCTCTTAGATGCAACAAAAAGAGTTATCTACGAAAAAAAATTTATTCTTGAAGAATTTTCTCACTTTGAGGAAATCTCAACAAAGGTAGAAGGTAAAATTGCAAATAATAAAATTGAGAAAAAGGGTTCACAGAGGATTCTAAAAATTCCTTATAACGAAAATATATTAAAAGCAGAAACATTTTCTATAACTAATATCAATGATCAATCAAAGACTAGCCAAGGTGCGTTTAAATGGTAAAGATTAGTTTTTTGGGCCTTATTTTTTTAGTTACTCCTGAGGTTTACGCGCTTAAATACACCATCTATACAGATGAACCAGATGGAAAAAAAGCACATGAAGTTATCAAGGAAATGAAATCAACTTACCCATTTACTGTATTTAATGTTGAGTTCGAAGTATTAAAAGTTCCTGCAAGCCAACTCGATTGTAGTTCAAAAATGGGCATAGACAGACTCGTATCTTGCGAAACTGATCAACTGGTTAAAGACGCTGCCAAACGCGGATCAGATCAAGTCATGATTGTTAAAGATCTAGATAAATGGGGTGGCTCTGCTGCCGAAGGCGGAGTTCCTGTAATTACCACAGGCACAAGCGCGAGGGCGATGATTCATGAATACATGCACGTTTTAGGTTTATGTGATGAATATGAGTATAAGCCGTCTGAAGCAGATATTTATTGCAATGAAAATAGTAGAGATCGACCAAACTTAACAATCATAGCTCCTCTTCCACAAGGTTATGCCAGTGACGACTTCGCCATTTTTCAAACCAGCATTTCGTTAAAATTTCCTAAACATCTAAAATCAAAAAACAAAGATTCAATCATTTGGAAAAGTTCTTTACCAACATCTGTTACTAATCGTTACACAACATAACTCTGGTTGGCTGGATTCTGGCTGGTTTTTGGCTAGATCTGATTTTGCAACACAGGATTCCCCTCTTCGTACTCTGTCACCTTTGCAATGATTAGCCGTTTGTCCTGCTAGTGGGATTTATTGTCTCTCTAGTGGGAAATGGCTACTCGTGGCATTTAACTTAACCGAAAGTATGATGATGAAGCTGAAATTTATTTTGAAAAAACTTATGGAGGATTACGACATAACATTGTCTGCCCTCTCTAAGGAAACAAAAGTACCAAAACAAACAATTCATAATTGGTTATGTGGAACAGAACCAAAATCATTAAATCAAGTCAGGGCCGTCGCTGGTTTTTTCGATCTTACAATTGAAGAACTTTGCTATGGAGAGACTTCTAAAAAACTTAAGTCATCAAAGCAATCAAATCCAATCATTGAACATGAAGATGAAATTCGAGCAGGAGTATTTGAAGTTGTTTTGAGGAGGATTAAAAAGTGAAAGCACTGTTTGTGATTATTTTCGCACTTATTTCGATAAATATTTATTCCCAATCGTATGAGTCTATTTCACCAGAAAAGTGGAATGATCTTATTGGAAAAAAATACAATGGTAATGACTCTGATTTAAATGGCTTTAAACTAACACAACCAGAAGTATCATGTGATTCTTTGCTTCGGCGATGTGCAGTTATTTGGGATAACTCAAGAGAAAGAACAATACCTAATTGTAAATCTAGTTGCAATGAACAATTAAAAGAATATGAAATTCATTTTGAGGTAGTAGACCGTAAGGGTAAAAAAATAGCCAATAAAAAGACAAAGTGGAATGTGGATATTCTAAGTCCCAAAGAAGGATATGTTGGAGCGTATAAGAGGTTTATTGATTTTGGAGAAGTATCGTTTAGTTATTCTACAATTAATTATTGGGTTCAAAATATAAAGTGGTCAAAACCGAAAATTAAAGAATCAGTATCTGACGGACGCAAGGCTTTTACAATTGCAGAGCAATTAAAAAACATCAAAGAACAAGAAGAGCGTGAAATGGCCGAACGCCTCGAAGAAATTAAAAATCGAAAAAAATCAGATGAGTAAATTAGAAAGATAAAGTCTGAAGGCCTGATATGAAATCTATCATTAAAATTTCTGCGAAGACGTTTTTGAGTTCAATAATAATCCTTTTTGTTCTATTTCAATATAGAAGTTGTTTAGAAGAGAAACAACTTGAAGCAAAAAAAACGAGTCAAATTGAAGAAACAAAAGCAACGAGGTTTAATGAAGAGCGGCTAGCAAAACTGACTCCAGAAGAAAGGACAAAAGAAGTTTTTGGAGAATTAATGTTGGAAAATTATAAAAATTCACGTGAGAAAAACAAAGATATTAATGTTGGATGGAGCAAAGATGGAGAATTATACTTAGTTGATGCGCAGGTAATAATTCAGACAAAAATAACAAATGGACACCCAAATAATGAAATATTTATTTTAGACACAATGAAACTTGCTAAGACTGTTTTTCGAGACAAAAACATGGCTACGATAAAGAAGATTAAGATTACAGCAAATTTTCTTGGACTCAATAGATATGGAAATGAAACCCTAGATAGCTCCTGTAAAATTCTATTAGAGAGAAAGGAGATTGAAAAAATAAACTGGGAAAATATGACATCTTCTCTTTTTATAAAGTTTTTAAATGAAAATAATTCAATTTGGTTCAATGAAAAATATTAGTTAAATTGCAATAAATAAATCATTCCCATTGTTTCGGAATACGAACGTCATTAACAGTTTCTGAAAATTGCGAATTTTTTAATTCCATAGGACTATCAAAACTAAAAATTAAATTA
>CAYWBR010000015.1:0-45848 GCA_964456675.1 uncultured Bacteriovorax sp.
GGGAATACAAAACTTGCCTTTGCTAGTTTTGAGCTTGCAAAAATGAATAGTCTAGAACTCTCTCAATTTAAAAATCCCACGATCCCACTTTCATTTGAACTTGCATTTGTAACTGAAGACGTAGAGGGAGCATTCAGAAAATCTTTAGCAGCAGGAGCTTTTGAAATTAAAAAACCCATCGAGAAACCATGGGGACAAATTGTGGGATATGTGAAAGATTGTAATGGATATATCATTGAGCTTTGTTCTCCTATGAATTAAAACCACTAGTTTGCTAACTGCACTTTAATAACTTGACCAAAGAATTAAATATCAAAAATAGGCCAGAGAATTAAAAGCTCTGGCCATTTTTTTCAAATTATTTTCATAGATAACAATTCAAAATAATTCAATTTCTACATTATGACTTGCGGGGGCATTGCAACTCGGAATGTAATTTTATTTTTTGTGTGATTTCGTTTGGGATTCGTCTGTATTTTGCAGACCTATTTATAGAGGAGGATTATGCAAAAAATTTAAAGTTAGAGAATGATAGATTGGTCGTCTATTCATTCAAGATAAAGCAATTTTTCAGCTTTATCAATCACAAAGTGCGTTACATTAGCGAATTTAGCGAATCTGGTATTTGCCGATTTCGCTCGTTTTAAAAAAGGAGTGTGAATGAAGTATTTTATAATCCAAGCAGGATTAACGGTTTTCTTTGGTCTTTTAAAGTGGATTTATATCTGGACGGATAAAGCAGAAGGATCAAGCTTCTATCAATTTATTAGCGTTCTATTTATCTCGTTTTTAATCTCATGTCTTTTTTCTATTGGCTACATCTATAGATATTTTATCGATAAGAAAATTAAAGATGAAATGAAAGGCCATACTAATTATTTAAACAATAGGCTTTCTGAAAAAGAATCGAGGATATAATATTTTTTGGTTCAAAAATTTATAACGATGAAAGCAAAACTTTTGATCTTAACCCTATTCTAACCCTTGAAGAGGAAGTTGAGTCGATAACTGCTTAAATGTATTTATTTTTAAAATTAATGGTGCCCAGGACTGGACTCGAACCAGCAAGCCTCGCGGCGCTACCACCTCAAGGTAGTGCGTCTACCAATTTCGCCACCTGGGCATTTAATCATTGGGATGATTAAAAGAGACTTAAAATATAAGGATTAAAGAGGGCTTTCGCAAGAATTTTTTAAGTACAAACCGAAAGCTTATCTTCTTTTTGGTAGGAATAATTCAATCTCATCCAAATAATACTTAATTTGTGCCTTAGCTTCATTTATGGCGTTAATTTGGTCATTGATAAGAAGTTTTATTGAATCATCTGTAGACATTGTTTTTTCAGTGCTTGCTGCCACCAAGGAGTTAGTAGCGTGACGATTCATATACTCCTCAAAAGAAGAGTAACGAAGTGATTCATCTAAATCAAAACCTTCATGTTCAAATTCATTTTCTAAGTCGAGTTTGTGGCCCTCAAGATAGAAATCAATTCCAGCTTCATTCATTGATCCAGCGATAGGAAAGCTTTTTGAGCTTGGAAACATGACTAGATTATTTAAGTTTGTCATTTGGTTTTTTGAGTTCTCGATAGTCATTTTCAAAGCCTTTTTTACTGTTCGTTAAGTTAAATTTTAATTTTTCTTCTCCACGATTTTTCCATAGATTTGGCCGATATTTCTAAATAAAGCAGAAATTATAGGGACAGTTTTTACCTGTCTAACATTTATACATTTTCACAAACAAAAAGAGTGCTACAATAAAAAGAAATTCTCTTTAGAAAGGATATTTAGCACTTGTTATTTCAAGGATTTAGCCGTGGAAAAACCTCAATGTATGAAATGTGTTCACTATATGGTTACCTATGATCCAACCTCACCTCGCGGGTGTCGGCTCTACCAAATCAAATCCGCCCAGATGCCATGTCTGATAGTTCGCATGTCCACAGGTAAAGAATGCCCTGATTTCAAAATGCGAGAAGGAAAAAAAGAAGAAAAAAAAGAATCGTTTAATGATGAGAAATACTGGAAAGAGTAATTCCACGTTCAAAATAAGTTTTTCCACGAGATTTTATCATCCCACCACCTAAACAAATATCTCCTTGATAGAGAACTACGCTTTGCCTAATCGTAATGGCCCTTTGAGGTTCACTAAAACTTACTTCTAATTCATTTTGATCGTTTATCATAAAGCGACAGGCTTGATCGGTTTGCCGATAACGAATTTTAGCGCTTCCCTCATACCATTTGTTTGGAATTGGAGAAAAATTTATAAATGTTAACTCATTGGCCACTAGATCATCTGCATATAAACTCGGATGGAACTCTCCTCGCTCAACATAGACAATATTTTTACCATGATCTTTATCTACCACAAACCAAGGCTCACCTTGTCCACCAAGCCCCAAACCTTTTCGTTGTCCAATTGTATAGTAGCTAGAGCCAGAATGAGTACCAACCACTTCACCTTGTAGCGTTTGAAATACTCCCTCTTTTGCTTGCAAATAGTTAGATAAAAAATTTTTAAAATTTCTTTCACCAATAAAACAAATCCCCGTAGAGTCTTTTTTATCTTTCGTGGACAAATCAAACTCTTGGGCCAACTGCCTAACTACACTTTTTTCAAGCTCACCAACTGGAAAGAGTATTTTAGGTAAAACACTTTCACTAATTGCATATAGAAAATAAGATTGATCTTTTTTGGGATCAATTCCTTTTGCTAAATGGTATTTATTATCAACTTGAGAAAAAATATTGCGACAGTAGTGACCAGTGGCCAAATAATCTGCTCCAAGTTCCATAGCTTTATCATAAAAGACTTTAAATTTTATTTCACGGTTACATAAAACATCTGGGTTGGGAGTATGTCCTTCTGAATATTCTTTTAAAAAATGCGCAAAAACGTTTTCTCGATACTCTTTCACAAAATCAATTGAATAATATGGAATATCTAATTTCTCACAAACTTTGACGACGTCTTGGAACTCTTTGGCCGACTGACATACTCCAAACTCATCAAGCTCTTCCCAATTTTTCATAAACAGCCCGACTACATTATAGCCTTGTTTTTTTAAAATAAGAGCGGTAACTGACGAGTCCACACCACCAGACATTCCAACAATTACAGTTTTTGTATTATTTTCTGGGTTGTAGCTAATTGTATATCTATCTTGAGTTTCCATAGCGAAAAACTACCAGAACTTGTAGTGTTTTTCTAGTATTTGTGGAAATTTTCTAAAGGGGCATTATTATTTATCCACACCGTAGATGATTGAAAGTACTGCTCCTGTGATAAATCGATATGCCGAATTCCATGTATTGAGGTTTAGCGTTTCATAGAAATCATTAGGCGTATGCCATCTTGGATTAAAATCACTATCCCAATTCTGGGTTAATACAACTGCAGTTAATCCTTCTTTCCAAAACATCTCATGGGAGCTTGAATTCATGGCATTTGCCTGAACTTTAAAATCGATGGAGCTCCAGGTTTTCTTCCCACCGTTGATAATTTCTCCTGCGAGACCTTGATCTCCTATTTCATTTGGCCGGATATATAGTGCCATATTGTTATTTTTACTTTCTTTATCTTCTCGTTTGGAATCATGCCCAAGCATTAAAAGATTTATAAAACCTTTAAAAGTGTCTTTTTTGAGTTCAGTTTTATATTTTTGTAAAAATGATTTTGACCCCAAATAATTAAACTCTTCTCCATCAAATAAAACCAAACGAACAGATATTGGTAAATCGAGAGCATTTAAAATTTTTGCAATTCCTAATAAAATAATGACACCAGATCCATTATTATCTGCTCCTGGCATTGCTTTATCAATTTCTGGCATTAAGGATTCTGGATTATTTACCATGGTATCGTAATTTGCGCCTATAATTAAAACTTCTTCCGGCCTCTGCGTTCCTTTTTTCTCAAAGATATAATTTATTCCTTTTTTTCCTCTAAATTTTTCAGTAACAGCAATCATCCCTTCTGTCACTTTTAGCCACTTTTGATAATTAGGATCTTTGGGGGAAAAATTATTTACAATTTCTTTTTGAAATTCTTCTCGATAATCACTAATAGCACTATCGACATCATAAATAAATTCATCTTGAATGAATTTTGAGCCAACTCCGTTTAATTGAGACAGCTCTTTGGTTATATATGCTCTTGCTCCGAGGTGACCTGGATTTCCAATCAGCCTTGAAGGTCTAGATTGAAAAAGAAACTGTCGCAACATTTCTTCCAACTCTTTTCTTGATAATTTATCTACCGCATTTTTTATCTGATAAAACGTCTTTATTTTTTTCTCATGATCTTTAAACATTATTGTTTGAGAAAAAGTACTAATACTAAATGACAAAAACAAAATCAAAAAAGCTGTCTGTTTAAAAGTGTTCATCACAAATTATCCTAAATAATAATATTTAAAAAATTAAGCGCTCGATTGGTTTGTGAATAAGTCCTTCTTCTCTTTTTTCTTCTGAAGAAGTAAAAGGAAGAGTGAAATAATCATCGCCCTCAATGAAATTCCCTGAGACTTCAACAATTCCTGAAAAATAGATTTTTCCTTTGTCTGACGCTCTATTGTAAAATGCAACATAAGAACCAGGCACTAACAAATAACCTTTTTGTTCTACATCTAATACAATTAATACATGTTGATTATTTTTTACATATACTTTGCATCCAATTTTTTCACCGTCAGCAGACATTTTCAAAAAACCAGTCAGAGGAATGGAAATATCCAAATTATGTGAAAATAAAACATTCTTTAAATAAATTGATTTAAATTTCAACTTACTAGCATATTCTAAAAAGATGTTTCCTTTAAAAGGCACAATGGAAATAACCTCTAGATCTGGATCAATTTTAATCTCAGGGTGAATTTGCAAATTTTTCATCCCAACTCTATAAAGATGAATTCCCTTATGTTCACAAATTGATGCTTCATTGAAGTGATTGTAGATATTTCCCTTACGCCTTAAATCTTTAGACGAATGTTTTTCTACGTAATTAATTAACCGCGAATCACTCATCACGTGAAAAAGAGCCGTCGAATTACGTTCTACTTTGGCAACGTTTATTAGATTATAAATTTTCATCACTTCGGATTTCTGTAACTCGGCCAGAGGTAGCAATAGATTTTCTAAATCATCTTTACCTAAACCGGAAAGTTCATAACTTTGATCATTCTTCAAATCATTTGAGACCATCAATTCATAAACACTAGATCTTTGATTTTTTAAAATTTTTGCATAATGACCTGTGCTCACTAATTTTGAATTAAAACGCTTACCGGCCTTTTCTCGTAAAACCTTTAGGAGCATTTGATTAAAAAAAATGATCGGCTGAAAACCCTGACCAGAGAGAACTCTACCGACCACATTATCTGACACGTATGCTTGAAATTCGTCTTTTGCGTTTATGGCATAAAACAATATATCCAGAGAATCACAGATTTTCTTAACGATATTTAAATCACTAATACAATAATCAGCAAAAGGCCCAGGATCATCATCTTGTTCAAAAAGCACCAGAGAGACACCAATTACTTTGTAGCCTTGCTTTTTAAGTAAATAAGCTGCAACGGTGGACTCAATACCCCCAGTTAAACCAATAATAACTGTTTCTTGAATATTTTTTAAAATGGCCATGGTTTAAGTATAGCTCAAAGTAAAATAAATCCCACTAAATAGAGTTTTCCCACCGATACGGCCATGTACCCGCGCAAATCACTCCACTTATAGATCTATTTATGTTCGCGCAAACTTTAAATCAGTATTAATAAAATTGTATCAACTTGCCGATAACTTGCATATGAATTTTCGTCACCGCTTTAGTGAGCGTTCTGAAATTTATCTATTTGAATGGCCTAAAAAGGCTTATAGCAATCTACCATCCTCGGTAGACAGAGAATTTATTGACCACTTTTCCGGGCCAAAAGTTAACGAGTTTTTATCTTTTTTAAAATATTTTAAAATCCCAAAACCTTATAAATTTGCCTCCGTGTCCTCTGAAAAAAATTTAATTGCCGACTTAACGTTAAAAGAAAACATACTGATGAATTTAAATTGTGATTCTTTAACGACAACAAAAGATAATGAATTTAATGAAATCATAACATTCCATAAAAATCAGTTTCTTGAAGAGCTTATCGCAAATTTTACAGAAGCAGACTTAAGGCCAAGTGACGCCAGCTCAGAGGCAATAAAATGCGCCCAGCTTTTAGCAGCGATCTTATCTGACGCTCAATTTATTTTTTTGGAATCTCCTGAAAAAAACTTATCGTATAAAATGTTTACTATTTTTATCAAAGCATTAAAACTTCACTGTCGTGACAATCACGTAAACGTGTTTATTTCATCTGCGAACCCTGAATTGTGGATACCTGAGGCCCAATTTTACATCCAAAGGGATGGCCAGATGGAATTTAAAATTACAGAAATCAAAAAGACTCGAGATTTATCTCCCCTTCAAAGTAATGATTCAGAATCTACTGGACTAAATTTTATAATGCCAACAAAGCCTTCAAAAAAAGAAGCTGCTTAGTCTTTTTATTTGACACAAATAGACGGTTTTCCACATAATACTTATAAAT
The DNA here is from genome assembly GCA_964456675.1 of uncultured Bacteriovorax sp. Lineage (GTDB taxonomy): Bacteria > Bdellovibrionota > Bacteriovoracia > Bacteriovoracales > Bacteriovoracaceae > Bacteriovorax. The sequence goes on from CAYWBR010000015.1 coordinate 6,590, forward strand.
GAAAGAATTAAATTTTATAGATCTTTTTTCAGGTGCAGGCGGACTTTCTAATGGGATGGAAAGAGCTGGTTGGAAATGTCTCTTAGGCCTTGACATGAACAAATATGCCCTAGAAACATTTAAGGCAAACCATCTTCACGCAGAAATATATCATGGAAATATTAAAGAGCTCGATTCTAAAAATTTAAAAAAATTGATCCATCATAAACCTGTACACGCTGTCGTTGGCGGTCCACCATGCCAAGGTTTTTCCACCGTCGGGCCAGGAAATCCCAAAGATAAAAGAAACCATTTATTTAAAGAGTTTGTAAGAATCGTAAAAGAAACAAATCCTGAATTTGTTGTGGTTGAAAACGTAACAGGTCTTCTTGCCAAAAAAAATGAATCCACCCTAAAAGCAATATTTTTTGAGTTTAATAAACTTGGTTATTTCCTAGATGTTCAAGTTATGTCGGCAGATCAGTACGGAGTTCCTGAGGCAAGAAGAAGAACTATCATTCTGGGCTCTCGGATTAACAACAATATAAGATTTCCAAAACCAACTCACAATATAGAGTTTAACAATAAACTGATAAAACCCGTGTTTGTTGGAGAAGTTCTAAAAAATCTTAAAGCAACAAATGGCAAAATTTACAACCACGACCTTGAAGGGGCTGCCATTAAGAATAAAATTGACCGAGAAAGAATAAATCTAATTCCAGAAGGGCGTGGTATTCGCTACGAAAAAGACGAGAAAGAGTTTTTACCAAAAAAACTTTCCCTAGGAGTTAATTGGGAAGAACTTCGTGAAAATCGTTTTAGACAAACAAAATACCAACGACTTCACAGAAAAAAAACCTCACCGACAATAATGACCCATCGGCATAATTATTACCACCCGACTGAGAATCGCTACCTAACCCAAAGAGAGGCTGCCGCAATTCAAAGTTTTCCAAATGACTTTATATTTCATGGACCACTATCTGAGCAATGGCGACAAATAGGAAATGCAGTCCCTCCACTTTTAGGTTTCCATATTGGCAATGCTTTAAAAGAAATGAGAAAAAAGAAAACACAACCAAAATCATTAAATAAGAAATGCCTTAATTCAAATTTTGAAACAGTCAGAGGAAGCGCATTTCTGTATCAAAAAACAAAAACAAAAATAAAAACTCTGAATAATAACTAAATTTTCTTAAATCGATTTTTTGGTATTTTTAATCTAAAAGTTGTATTTTCAGAAGATTTATCTATTAAAAGATCTCCTCCTTCTGCAACAACTATTTTTCTAGCTAGAGAAAGCCCAATGCCAGTGCCCTTTCCTAATGGCTTAGTAGTATAAAATGGTTCAAATATTTTATCTGCAACAGCTTCAGGAATCCCCTTTCCTGCATCAATAAATAATATATTTAATTCATCAGCATTTAGTTCAAGCTCAACACGAATCCATTTATTCGCTATATCTAAATCGTTTAATGCATCAACAGCATTACTTAGCAGATTTAAAAAAACTCTAAACATTTCCGAAATATTACCAACATAGTTAAAACTCTTAAATTCGTCGGATATCTCTAATTTTATATTCATAACTTTATGCTCAATCATCATTCTAGCATCTTCTATGAGCTTATATATTTCTTCTTCATAGACTGCCTCACCTTTATCATTTCGTGCAAATGCTCTAATCGATTTTGTTAATTTAGTAATTTTAAATACGGAAGAAGAAATTTTATCGAGAGATTCAAGCAAAGCTACTTCATTTGGATACAGCTTCTTTAGCCGATAGACGTGACCTTCAATTAAAGTTAACGGATTATTCATATCGTGAATAATTCCAGCAAAAAGTTCTCCTAACGTAACTAATTTTTCACTAAATTGGACGTGGCTTTTAAGCCCTTCTAATTCAGTTATGTCCACACCGATGACAATAGATTCATCATCATGAACCATGGTACCAATAAGCAAGAAAACCTTCGAAAGATTATTTATATTTGATTCGATTCTTCTTACTAAAGATTTACTTTTGCCTTGAAATAGCTCAAATGCAAAATCGTAAATGATTCGGTCATGACTATGGAAACCAACGAACTTTCCTACAAAATCAATAGGCTTAAGCTTGCACATATTTGCCAATGCTAGATTAACACCAATATATGTTAAATCTCTTTTTATCCAGCTTATAGTGTTTGGAATTACATCTATCACGGGCCGGAGAGAGGATAATTCTGATTCTTTCTTGATCCAATCTTCGTTAAGCTTAATGACGAAAGATTTAATTGATGGATTACTATCCAATTCATTTATGAGTTTTTCTTCTTCTAAGAGTTTGTATAAATCAGGATGGATATTATTTTTCATAATGTACTTATCGTAAGTAAATTTTCAAAGATAAGTAGATTTTACATTAAGATTTCTTTAGAAAAAATCTTAATGTGTAATATCTTGAGCATGGTGCAGTTTATAAAAATACTCTTTTTTTGCCAAAAGTTGAGATAAACTCCCAACTTCTACTAGCTCACCTTGATTAAATACAAAAATTCGATCACATGATTTTAATGTATCTAACCGATGAGCAATGATTAAACACGTTCTATTTTTCATCATCTGATCAACTGCTTTTTGAATAATTGACTCGAAATGAGGATCAATATTAGCAGTGGCTTCATCAAGAACCAAAACAGCAGGATTTTTCAATAAAACCCGAGTCAATGACAACAACTGGCGCTCCCCCGTTGACAAGTTTACTCCACCTTCTAAAATTTCTTTATGTAAGTCAAAATTGTCATGACCTAAAGCTCGTAAAAGTCCAGTGGTCTTACAAGCTTCAATAATATCAAAATCAGAAACGTCAATTCCAGCAGCTAAATTCTCTCTTAATGATCCTCTAAAAATAACGGCATCTTGTGCAACAAATCCAATTTGATCACGGAGTGAATTTCTCTCATAGAGTCTTAAGGGAACATCATCCATTAATATTTGCCCATCTTGGAATTCATAAAGACGAGTTAATAAAGAGACAGTTGAGCTTTTTCCACAGCCAGTTTTACCAACCAGTCCAATTTTTTCACCTGGCTTAATATGAAAACCTAAGCCTCGTAAAATCCATTCCTTTCCATGGTAGCTCATCCAGACATTTTCAAATTTAATATCACCATGTAGTTTTTTGTTTACTCTATCTAGGACTAGAGTACCATTTTGTCCTAAAACCATGTCTTCGTTTTCTTCAGTGAGAAAACTCATTACTCTCTCTGTACTTGTAAAAGCTTGCTGAACGACATGAATCTCGCGGGATAAAAGCATTATTGGATTTGAAAATCTGTCATAGTAACGAACAAAAGAGACAAATAAACCAACACTCATCGCTCCATTTAAAATATCAAGTCCACCAAACCATACCAAACCAATCAATGGAATAGTGGCACAAAAAGATATTGCCGGCATGCTCCAGGCAAATAGAACGTTACCTTTTAACTGTGCATATAAATATTCATCGACAGATTGGCCATATTCACTCATAGACCATTTTTCTAATCCATAGGCCCTAATCACATCGATACCATTTAAAAATTCCGACAGTTTCGCATTAATTGCTGATGAAAATTTAGAAACTCTTCGATTAGAATTTTTCAAAAAATCTTTTGATTTATACATTAAAATTAAAGAGGGCAAAGTTGCTAAAAACATGATTAGACCCAATCGTAAATCTGAAAAGATCATTGCAAATAATGCCAACGCCGTCATTATCGTAGCCGATAATAAATTTCCGAGTGAAGATGTGAAAAATTCTTCGATACCTTCTATATCATGAGAAATTCTCGTAACCACTCTTCCCTGAGGTTGATGATCGTAATATTTAAGTGGTAACAATTGTAATTTTTGAAACAGTCGTTCACGAATACTTAGAACAACGTTGCTAGCAGCACGACCAAGCAACAAACGTCCTCGCCAAATACATAAGATACTAAATACTTCAAGTGTGATAATAGATACTGCATAAATCACAGAGTGCGATACTGATTTTTTTAATAGCCCTTTCTCAATAAAATCCCCCATTAATTTGGCGGAAAAAATAGCAAACCCAGAACTAAAAAAAATAATTGATAATGCAAAAATTATTTGAAATTTATAAGGTTTTGCAAATGAATATAAAATGTAAAGACTTTCTTTATCTCCAATTGCTTTCGCGCCGATACGAGTTTCATCTTGCTCATCGGCCAACATATAGTTTTTTTTGTGTGTAATATTTTTTTCTACAGAAGTAGAAGCTTTCGCCCGAATAGACCTTCGTTTTTTAAGTATTTTAAACATAATCGACACTCTCGATGGTTTGTTTCATCTCGATAACTTGTTTACAATATTTTAGCGTACTCTTTCTATGTGCGACCCAAACAAGTGTTGTATCCTTTAAATATGTATCTAAATTTTTTAAAATTTTTTCTTCAGTAATTGTATCAACTGCCGAAAGACAATCATCTAAAAACAAAAGTATTGGTTTTTTTGATAATGCCCGAGCAAGTGTAAGTCGCTGTTTTTGACCTCCTGATAAATTAATGCCCCATTCACCGAGAGGAGTATCTAATTTATCCGGAAATAATTCGACATCTTCTTTTAGCCCCGATAATCCCAAATAGTGCCAAATTTCTTCATCCGATAAATTGTTATCAAGATTTATGTTCGCTCTGATAGTATCGGCAAAAAGAAAAGGCTTTTGGTGAACGAAAGCTACATTTTCTCTTAAAAATTCATGTTTATAATCAAAAAGTGGGCGTCCAAAAAATAACACCTCACCAAAATTAGTAGTTTGTAGACCTGATAAAATGCTAAGCAACGTACTTTTGCCGGTGCCAATTTCCCCCATAATTCCGAGACGATCACCTCTTGTTAATTCAAAACTAACTGGCTTAAAAAGTTTTTCTGGAGAATCACTAAATTGAAAGCTCACATTTTTTGCTGTTAAAACATGCTCACCCACTAGATCATAAATATTTCCAGATAATAAATTTTCATCTTTAGGATGGTAATAGATATCACTTAAGCGTGTTAAGGCAGTAAACCCTTTTCGCCACTCGGAAATAATGAATCCTAACGACATCATTGGATCGTGAAGTAAAAACATAAGTCCTTGCATGGAAATAAACTGCCCTGCACTTAATTTATTTTGTAGCACTTGATTGATCCCAAAACCAAACAAAATCAAATAAGATAATATTGTAGCCGTCCCCATTAGTGGGATATAGTACAAATTTAATCGTTGCGCCTCTAAGCGCTCTTGCCGATATGAATCAGCTTTTTGATACAGTCTCTTCTCCCAAAAAGCACCTGTTTGTGTCAGTCGTTGCATTTTTATCGTACTCACCGCTTGACTTGCTAAATCATTAAACTGCGAAAGCAAATCTTGCACTTTACGATATTTTTCAATTTCAAGTTGTGATAGTTTTTTTACGAGAAGAGGCACAAATAATAGAAGCAGAAAGGATACTATTGTCATAGGTAAATGCACTTGTGCCATAGTGATTAAAGTAAACAAACCTAGGAAAAAAACATCGGCAATAGCAACAATCGTAAAACCAAAAACAAACCTAGCAGAATTTGTGTCGGATGCGGTGGCATTCATCAAAACGCCTTTTGTGAATTTACGATTCAAATCTTCTCTAGAAAAAAAGCGCACATGCTCCCACACTTCTCTTTTTAATTTCCCTGCAGCGTGATGGGTTTGACGTCCAAGGGTTATACGCCAGCCAAAACGTGTAATATTAATTAAAAGTCTTGAAAAAAGTAGTACATAAAATAAATTTAAAAATGTTTGCTCTCTTGATTGGCCAATTAACCACGATGGAATTTCTTTATTATAAAAAAAATCGACAATCCAACCGATATTTTTTGGCGCTAAGATTTGCATCCAATTGGTGAGCATAACGGTAAAGACTCCAATTGAATACATTGGCCATCTTTTAATTAAAAAATTCTTCCAAATATCTTTTGCATTTTGTTGATTATTGATTTCAGACATCCCTATATTCCTTTACAGGGCCCTAGAATTTTATGAAATTTCTTGTTGTAACCAATGAGAAAATTCCAATATATTTTCACTGTACATAGAAAACTGTTGAGCTTTTAATTCCAGGGCGTCTCGAACAGATGCTTTAGTATATGAAATTTTTAATAGACTGGCCATTAACTCTTCAATCATTTCCGGATGAAGTGCATCGGAAAAAATTTTACAATCAGTTATTAGGGCCTTCTGTACATTTAAATGTACTTCTACCAATCCCCAATTAAAACGCTCGGTCATCTGATGGGTAAATTCCGGTGTTTCTCCAAATCGCCAATTCCAATCATTGTATTTACTGTAGTACTCCATCATTTTTGGATTTTTCTCCAATTCATCACGGTTTAATTTTTCTATTGGAATTTCTGCATTTATTGGCAAACCATGAAATTTTTTAAATTCTTCAATAATTATTTCACACAATGAATTATGAGAAACCTTGGAATTAATATCTGATAGATTACAAACTCGAGATCGAACAGATTGAATACCTTTTGATACTAATTTTTTTTGATGGGGATTTAAATAATTTACCAATCTAGTAAGATCTGCACTTATCAGTAAAGTGCCATGATGAAAACAGCGGTCCTTGGTTTCTTTAAATGCACTTCCTGAAATTTTTCTTTCCCCTTCATCTGTCGCGATTACAATATCATTTCGCCCTGAGCGGTGGGCAACAAAGCCAAATCTCTGTAATGCATTTATAATAATTTTAGAATTAGCTTCTTTATCATAAGATTCTTTGGCCGACATAAAAGTAAAGTTTGTGTTTCCTAAATCATGATAGACGGCGCCACCGCCACTTTGCCGACGAACCAAAACAACTTTATCCTCTTCCATTTTTTGAGTATGACACTCTGTCCATGGATTTTGGAATCTTCCAATGACAACAGTTTTATCATTTCGCCATAGAAACAATACAGGAATCTCGGGATCCATATCTCGGAAAATATAATCTTCAGTCGCCAAATTGAAAGCTGGATCAAATGTAGAAGATTCAAGAATGCGAATTTTTTTTGTCATTTAAATCTCTCAATAATTTTATCATTATTTTTGGAGACTATATACTAAACCACTCATTATTAATAGTATCGGCTTCACCACTACCAAACTCTATTGTATCAATTTTTTTCTCAAATACCATTGACCGATTAAGTCCCAACTCATACTCTTCACTGCCAATATAATTATTTTGTCGCATTCTAAGAAGGATTGAATCTACTTGTCGCCTAGCATACCTAGAAAGAATCTTGTTTTTAAATGATCGTGAATATCGAACGGGGCTTGGGAGTAGCATAGCTAAAAAAGCTGCTTCCCTTGGAAGAATTTTCTTGGGCAATTTTTTAAAATAATACTGAGTGGCACTTCCAATTCCATATAGGTTTTCACCATATTCAATAACATTTAGGTAGGTTTCAAATATTTTTTCCTTAGATGCATACTTTTCTAATAAAATCGACAAAACAAACTCACGCCCCTTTCTACTTAAGGTTTTATCCTTAGAAAGATAGAGGTTTTTTACTAACTGCTGAGTAATCGTCGATCCACCTTTTAATTTTTTTTTCTTTATGAATACATCGTAAATTTTATCCCTTAAGCTCAGAGGATCATACCCTTGATGTTTTAAAAATTTTCCATCTTCAGAAACAAGAATTGCCCCTCTGACATTTTTAGAGATTTCCCTATAAATAAACCAATTATGGGGAATTTTTGTCGATCTTTGGTAGTCGACTTTCCCATTTTTCATGGAAATTGTGTAATAAGATTTTTCAAATTGAGTTATTTCATAAACCGATAATAAAAAATCGCGTTCTTTGTACAAAAGACCAACGATTAAAGATAATAGCAATAATTTTACAGCTAACGCTATTTGATTGTACCACTTCATGATTGGTCTTATATCACGTATTTGGATGAGTCATATTCACATTTTTAAAACGATAAATTTTTTACACACTCTAACCATCTCCCTTAAATATCTGCTATATTACATAACATATGAAATTTCCTAACTTTAAATACATTTTTCTTACCTTTTTATTGTTATATTTTTGCCAAATAAGTGCATGGTCAAATTCTATAAGATTAGACTTGTCCGATAAAAACATAATTGAACAAAAAATGTTACTTCAAAACGATATCGTAAAACTGTTACATAACACTCACACCAAACATCAAATTCTTATTAAATATTATGATTGGTCGCAAACAGATGAGGATGACTTAAATATTAAGCTAAACGCTATTCTTGATGACTCAATTCTAATTGGTAGTGATTTTTAAAATACTCTAGGCACTCAGAGTGATTCTTAAAAATTGAAACTTTTCTACTATGACTTTCCTGAAGTTGATATTTCCCCTGGATCAAAAAATATTTTGGTTCATCATGCAAAAGAATATCACTTTCTTTGTCGCCAATCATTAAAGAAGCTGAAAGGTCTATATTAAAATCTTTCTCTGCTAATAAGAGCATTCCTGGGTTAGGTTTTCGCATTTGCCCTGAAAGACTTGGGCAAAAGTACCAAGCGTCTACTTTTTGTAATCCATGTGCCAGAAAAAAATTATCGATTTCTAAATGCAAACTTACAACATGGAAATCACAATAATAATCTCGTTCAATTCCCGATTGATTTGTCAAAACAACAATCAAATATCCAAGAGATCGCATATGTCGAATAATATCTAAAACTTCTGGTATAATTTGAAATTTATCAAATGAATAAACATACCCAAAATCTTGATTAATGATCCCATCACGATCTAAAAAAAGGGCCTTGTTTTTTTTCTGATTCACCATACTTATTACCATTTCACTGAGCAATTAATTTTATAAGCCTTAGTTGTAAATTTATTCATAGGCTTTATTCTTAATTGTAAAACGTTATCCAGTATTTTTATATTAACAGATCCTGCACCTTCGAGGGGATAAAATTCCACATTCTTTTTCAAAAAATTAGCACTAACTAGACTTTTCATATCATCTTCATGGGCAGAAACGAATTGATGTTCGTGGTGAAAACATGTCCAAAGTAAGGTATGGGATGAACTAAATCCCATAAGATCAAATAGACAATGTTTAAACAACTCTGCGTCGATTGTATTTAATTCTTTTAATTCAACCACTAAACCTTGAGCTAAACGTTTGTAATGATCCATTAATATTTCGCGGTCCCTTCCCTCTAGTTCTCCTGGCAAATCAGAATACTTTTCAAGATAAGGTCGATGAAAACCTCCCTCGTATGGAAGATTCTTTTCTCGGTGAAGAAGTAACGCCATTTGTTCAAACGAATTATCAATTAAAAAATTATAGCGCTTTTGTCTCAATAGCACGCTTTCACTGTCAGGGTATAGTTCATCAAACTTGTTAAAATAGTTTGAAAAAAAACTCATTATTCCGGCACTTTTGGTGTTTGTGAAGCTACCTTTTTTGCACAACTTTAAAGAGATCGGTAATTCAAACGATGAGTCTTTGGAATTTCGTAAAACGATATCAGCTTCTTTCCACAGTCTCTCGCCGGAGTTTGCTTCAATTTTTCCGAGTAAATATATCTCATCGACTCTAGTAAAAACCTCTTTTTTTGAAGAATTCCAATTTGATATAATTTGTGTGACAAAAGCATTGGCCAAAACAGGAAGCTGACGATAGAGATTTTGATCGTATTCAAGCAGCGTTTCCTGATAAAGACGAAGTCGGTTTAATAAATCAATTGAAAGATGAGCTAAAAAAAATGATTCAATTTTTAAATTCGATGCTACTTCTTTGGCGACGAGATATTCAAAAAGATTACCTTTGTATTCATTTAACAATGCCTCTTTTTGTCCAAGATTAATTAAAGCTTTATGGTCGTGATAACTCATCATTTCATCATGCCCTTAATTACCCAAAAATTGAAGAAATACTTCTTTTCAAAGTCAAAAATATTGTCTAACATTTTTAAAACAAGTTTCAGGGGCCTTCATGACCTCATTTCCATCAGTCCTTGAAAGTGTTGATGATTTATCTAACGAGCAAATTATCGACCTTTTGACATTGGCAGAACATATAGAGAGAGACAAAGTTCTACTCAATCAAGAAAATTCCCTTAAAAAGCCTCTTATCTATACATTATTCCTTGAAGACTCTACTCGCACAAAATTATCGTTTGCCACTTCTGCCCACAGAATCGGAGCTCACTGGTTAGATTTTCCAATGCAGACATCAAGTATGAATAAAGGTGAAAACCTTGAAGAGACATTACTAACTCTCAAAAATCATGGAGCAGATGCCGTTGTCATTCGCGCAAAAGAATCAGGGATTCTCAAGAAATTTAAAAACGCCCCTCCCCTGAAAATTATTAATGGTGGAGATGGAATTAATGAACATCCAACCCAAGCTCTATTAGATTTTTATCTTTTACAAAAACTATTTCCCAATTTGTATCAAAATCACTTGAACTCATTAACCATAGGAATTGCAGGCGATATCATTCACTCTCGCGTTGCCCATTCTCTAATGCAACTTTTGCCTCGTTTTGGTTTTAATATTGCTCTTTTTGGGCCTGAATATTTTATTCCTAACGATTTTCAAAATAAGTATGGCAATAAAATAAAAATTTATACAGATAAGCGTATTTTTTTAAAGGACATAAATATTCTATATCTATTGCGCATCCAACTAGAGCGTCATCAAGGATCACTCCTTGAAAACATCGATGATCTCAAAATGAATTACCTTAATAATTTTGGTTTTATGCTGAATGATTTTAACAATAAAGAATTTAAACATTTAAAAATCATGCATCCTGGGCCAGTAAACGTTGGGCTCGAACTTGATGAAGCATTGTTAAAAAGTGGATTCTATTTAGGATTGGATCAAGTAAAGTTCTCTATTCCTGTACGTATGGCATTATTACTAAAGCAATTAAACAATAATGATGGAAACATTGAAAATGCTAAAAAAATTGAATTTTCGTTACTCTAATTTTTTTACTTTTTATTCTACACAGTTTTTGTATTTCCTATTCTATCCATTAATTCTAAATTTTTTAAAAAATAAATCAAAAAGGACCCTTTATCATGTCAACGACGACAACTAAAAACCGATCTGCAAATTTTGATACACTTAATCTTGAATTAGAAGTAAATTTTCAGAATGAACTAAAAAGCAACTCCTGTTATTTACATTTTGAGTTTGGCAAATCATTCAAAGTTCATTCAAACATTGCAATCTCAGATTCAGGAATTTGGGGAGAAGCCGCTTTTACCACAGGAATGAGTGGCCATGAAGAAACGATTACAGATCCTAGTTTTTTAGGGCAACATATTATTTTCACAACTTCTCATATTGGAAATTACGTTACAAATAAACCTATTCAACAATCAAACAAGGTGCATGCTACAAGTATCATTGCAAGAAATATGTCATATGCCCCAATTTTTTGCGAACTAAAAAAACAAAATATACCATTAATTACTGGTCTTGATACTCGAGAAATTACTCGATTAATGGTTAGAAACCCTGGTAAGCATCTAACGTATATTTCAAATAATGAAATACCTCCAAAAGAGTTTTGTACTAAAAAATTAATAACCGACGAACTAAACCTAGTGAGCATTGATAAAAAAATTGTTCACATTCATGGTGATAATCCAATTGTGCTTATCGATTATGGTGTCAAAAATGCGATTGTCGAATCTATTAAGTCCTTTAATATCCCATTTGTCCAAGTTCCTTACACAACAACAAAAGATGAAATTGCAAATCTAAATCCACGACTAGTTTTTCTTAGCAATGGACCGGGAGATCCTAGAAATTATACAGAACAAATCTCAACAGTTAAAAAGATCATTACTGAAACCACATACCCAATACGTGCAATTTGCTTAGGTCACCAACTAGTGGCTCTCGCACTTGGACTAAAAGTTGAAAAATTACCATTTGGTCAGAGAGGAATAAATCACCCAATTTTCAATAGAATTAATTCCAATGTACTTATTACCAGCCAAAATCATGGCTATGCAATTTGTGAAAATGATTTTAATGCTAATAAAGACAAGTTAAACTTGTTTGCTCACGAATACTCACTTTTTGATCACAGTATTGAAGGCATACAAACAAAAGATCAAAGAATAATTTCGGTTCAATATCACCCAGAAAGCCACCCAGGACCTCTCGACGGGCATCAGTTTTTTAGAGAAATTTCTAATTTTTTAAATAATGAATTAAAACCAATTAATTTTTCTTCCATTGCTCCATACACTGCAATCAAAAAAAGAGAATTTAAGAACTCAGGGTATAAACGAATTCTCTTAGTAGGATCAGGTCCCATAAAAATTGGCCAGGCAAGCGAATTTGACTATTCAGGAACTCAAGCCCTCAAAGCACTAAAAGAAGAAGGAATTGAAGTCGTTTTACTTAATTCAAATCCTGCAACAATTATGACAGATCCAGAGATGTGTTATCGCACTTATATTGAACCCATCTCTAAAGATACTATTAAAAAAATTATTGAGCATGAAAATATCGATGCTGTTCTCTCGACGATGGGTGGGCAAACCGCACTCAATATTTGTGTAGAACTGGCCGATGAAAAATATTTTGAATCTAGAAATGTTAAACTTCTAGGAGCGAATGTAGATACAATTAAAAAAACTGAAGACCGAGCTCTTTTTGCACGCGAGCTAGAGACTCTTGGCTATCAAACAGGTAAGCGTTTTACCGCAAATGATTTAGATGAAGCCATCTCCTTGTCGCAAATGAAAGTAGGATTCCCTCTAATCATTCGAAGAGATTTTGCACTCGGAGGTAAAGGAGCTGCCCTCGTATATACAGTTGATGAATTAAAAAATGTCATAATCTCAGATCCCAAATTCCCTGTAACGATGGAAAAATCGCTTGTTGGCCAAAAAGAAATTGAAATGGAAGTGATGGTTGATTCTGATAAAAATGGCGTCATCATCTGCTCCATTGAAAACGTTGACCCATGTGGCGTACACACCGGGGATTCAATTACCGTTGCCCCGGCCATGACCATATCTGATTATTGCTTACAGAAACTAAGAACGATGTCGCTAACAATTGCCAAACATATGGGAGTTGTTGCTGGTGGAGCCAATGTACAATTTGCAATAAATCCTTTGGACGAGGATGATATTACTGTAATTGAAATGAATCCACGTGTATCTAGATCAAGTGCACTCGCTTCAAAGGCCACGGGATATCCCATCGCTAAAATTTCGGCACTCCTGGCTATCGGATATAAACTTCATGAAATAATGAATGATATTACAAAAAATACGCCAGTATCTTTTGAGCCAACTCTTGATTACGTAGCAGTTAAAATTCCTCTTTTTCCTTTTCATAAATTTCCTGCTTCTAGTAAAAACCTCGGTCCTCAAATGCGCTCTGTCGGTGAAGTATTGGCACTCGGGTCGCATTTCAATGAAGCTTTTTTAAAAGCCTTAAGAAGTTTAGAGATGGGATTAGAAATCCCCTCACTCTCGCAATTAAAAACAAATGATTCATTCCTTGAAAAAGAAAATTTGTTATATCGACTCAAGCATCCACAGGAACTATCCTTGCTCTGTGCGCTCGAAGCATTCAGAAAAGGAGCAACAATTGAAGAAATTTTCCATGCTTCAAATATCACTCCATGGTTTCTTAAACAAATAGGGCTAATTCATAGTTTAGAAATTAAATTATCAAAAGCATCTGAACTAAATATCGAGCTTTTACAAGATGCGAAGAAAATCGGTCTTTCTGATAAATACATCGCTTTTTTAACCAACAAGCCTCTCAAAGATATTTTCCAAAAGAGATTTTCTGCAAAATTATTTCCTGTCTATAAGGCCGTTGATACCTGTGCCGCAGAATTTATTGCAGACACCCCATATTTTTATTCGACCTATTGTGAAACAAATGAAGCGATCAACTTAAACTCCAAAAATAACAAGCCAACTATTTGCATACTAGGTTCTGGCCCAAATAGAATCGGCCAAGGAATTGAATTTGATTATAGTTGCGTAAAATCTTGTGAAGCACTACAAGAATTAAATAAGAATGCTGTTATGATCAATTCAAATCCTGAGACCGTATCCACAGATTACGACTCATCTGATAGACTATATTTATCACCACTTTTTTCAGAAGATTTGTTTGACATATTTATAAATGAAAATCCTCAAGGAATAATCACCTCATTTTCCGGACAAACGGGGATTCAAATAAGAGAACATTTAGAAAAAAGTTTCCGCAAAGATTATTTAAATATGAATTTTTTAGGTGCTGACTTTGAAACTCTAGATTTGACAGAGGATAGAAAAATGTTTGCACGATTTTTAGAAAATATAAATATTTCTAAAACCACCTCTCTTGAAGTCAAAGGTCACAAGGAATTAGTAAATGCCATTTTAGAAATTGGTTTTCCTGTCATTATAAGACCAAGTTTTGTTATCGGTGGAGAATCAATGTTTATCTTTCACGACCACAATGATTTGGCCGAACTTCCTGAAAATGTAAAAAAACAACTATTGAACTCAGAAGTAACCTTTCTTGTCGAAAATTATTTGGAAAACGCCTTAGAATTTGATGTCGATATGGTTTGTGACTCATTTGGAAATACGGTCTACACTGTAACCGAACATATTGAGAATGCCGGTGTTCATTCTGGAGATTCTGGAATGATCACGCCTCCAATTGTACTTAATGTAGACTTGCAGAACAAATTAAAAAAAATATCGAGAGAAATGGTAAAAGAACTAAAAATTATAGGTCCTATAAATTTTCAGTTTGCAATTAAAAATGGAGATATCTATTGTATCGAAGCAAATCCCAGAGGTTCAAGAACGCTACCATTTTTATCTAAATCGTACCATCTTTCACTTCCCAAACTAGCAACCTATGCGATGTGTGGAGAAAAAATTGATAACGATCCAATTGTTGAAACAAATTATTTTGCCGTTAAGCAATCAACTTTTCCTTTTGATCGTTTTCTGCAAGACAACATTATACTTGGGCCAAAGATGCGATCAACTGGCGAAACAATGGGAATTGATAAAAATGTATTTGATGCTATTTTAAAATCTTATCGTGGAAACTACCCTAACTTAGGTAAACCTGGAAAAATTTTGCTTTCAATCTCTGATGACCATAAGCCAATCATTCTCCCATACTTGGAACGATTATTAAAAAGAGGATATTCATTTGTTGCCACTCCCGGAACAGCAAAATTTATTCGCGACAATGATTATGCCTGCGAAGTTGTTAGACATATTTACGAAAAAAATGAGAGCACGATTGTCGATATTTTAAAAGACCCAGAAATTTCTTTAGTGATAAATACTCCAATGAACAAAGGAAAATCACAAAGCGATGGTGAAACAATTAGAAATACCGCAATCCAATATGCTCTTCCATGTTTTACCCGGCCGGAAAATATTAAGGCAATCCTTGAATCACTTTGTGAAACTAATATTGATAAAATTGAGCCTGTAGCGCTTCAGAATACAATTAATTTATAATGGATACCTTATGAGTTTATTAAAAAATAATATTGCCGTTGCACTAGACCAAATGACACCAGATGAAGCATTAAATTTTGTTCGTGAAACAAAAAATGATCTAGGATTTTATAAAATTGGACTCGAACTATATTATTCTGGCGGAAAACAACTCATTAAAAAAATTGAAAATGAAGGTGTGCGAATATTTTTAGATTTAAAACTTCACGACATCCCTACTACCGTTGCTAAAAGCATCGAAGCTTTAGGGGATTTAAATATTGACTATTTAACCCTTCACCTAACGGGTGGGCCATCTATGCTAAAGGCGGCCAAAGTTGCTCAAGAAAAGTTTATGCCAAACACAAGACTTTTAGGCGTAAGTTTTTTAACAAGCCTAAATAGTGAAGAAATTAGACGGGTTTATAATATTAGTACTGCACAAACGATTAATCTTTATTTTAATAATTTATTTTCACTGGCAGTAGAAGAACGGATTCATGGTGTTGTTCACTCAGGAGAAGAACTCCCCCTAGCGCTTAATTATCATTTTATTTCCGTATGTCCGGGAATTCGCTTCCCCGATGAAATGAATAATTCGATAACTCATGATCAAAAAAGGATTATCGATCCTAAAACGGCTCTTAATTTTCAGAATGTAAATAAGTCAATCATTTTAGTAATTGGCAGATCGTTAACTCAATGCCCTCAAGATTTACGTAATGAAAGAATTCAATATTTGAAAAATTTATAAATCCCAGTACGAATCCTCTAAGCTTTCTTCTCTATTTGGAAGTCCTTTGATTAATCTTGGTGAGTTTTGTCTTAACACTTCATAACTAGCTCTATTTGAGTATTTACTCACTTGATGGATGGATGAATATGTTAAAAAATTTCTAGTATGCTTTGGTGACGTAGGAACCAAATTACGGTGAAAACAATTTGCGGAAATATCATGCATAAGAGCAGCAAGTGCTGCATCTCCTGCTCCATTAGTATTTTTAATTTCACCAGGTCCCCCCATATATGGATTAATATGAGTGTAAATTTTCATTGGATTTTTACAATCTGCTCTTAGCATCGCTCTTGAGTATTCATATCGATTATACTCTGAAATACTTTTTGAATGGATCATGTCTTTTGTCTCACGACAATATTCGCGATCACAATAACCACTTAAGTACAATCCACGCTTCCCGACAGTAAGTAAAACCAAATCGCACAGATCAAGAATCTTGTCTGCTGCTAGCAATGGATCCTTTTGATCGATCAAAGCAAAAGCTTCATCTTCATTGCAAGCAACAATAGAGACATAATCCAAGATAAACTTATTAAAAAATTCTTTTTTGGCATCAATCAATGAGCTAGTTCCAAGCGATAGGATAATTGGAACATTATATTTTTTAGCTAGATTAGCGGCTTTTAGACAAGCGTGAAACATATTCGACGACTCATCCCTTAAGGAATATGCTGACAATAAAAGTAACGAAGCCTTTCTAATAAGATCCTCTTGAACAAACTCCTGTGAAAATTCATTCATTATACCTCTACCAATCGCAAAAGACCTTTCATGGTCTGGCGTCAATAAACATAACGCCCGCCCCATCGCCCCTTCAACTGGCATTAAAAATGAGAAATCTACAAACGAATTTGTTGTACAGATATACTTGAACGCATAATCTCCAACCGAAATAGATTTGGAAATGGCACCGAGGGCGATTGACCTGGTGTCGGATAGAGTTGAAAAATTATGTAAGGTGTTTCCAATAGCACCTCCTGCATACTCTCCAATAATTAAATTGTTTAGCTTTAATTCATTATAAATTTTTTCAATCACCTCGTCTGAAAGAACGATACTTTCACCTTTTTTAATATTGTATTTCTCCAAAAAATCAAAACTAACTCTAGCTTCAATATCAACGATAAGTTGATCTATTCCCACCACGTATACATTAGCGGAATCTGCCAAATCAGCTTCAAATGAAATTCTTCCAGATTCTGAAACTGGGAAATAATGTTTGGATTTTCTTTTACCTGGAAATTTCATTGTGTTCCCCCTATACTTTAAAAATACTGCTGTAAATTGCCCAATATCTATTTGAGTGTGAGATTTATGATTTGTACACGAGAAAATTTTATACCATTTCACTTAGCGATAGTCTTAATAATCACCATCATATTTAGCGGTAGTGCTTATGCGGCCAAAATTGCTCAAATTATTATTCCTAAGGCCATTATTTACTCTGACGAAGCATTAACTTCGCCCTTAGGACATGTTTCCAATGGAAAACTGATACCAGTTGCCGCTCCTCTTCAAAATAATCCCGACATTGTTCCAGTGATGATTTCTGGGAGAATCGCCTATATCCATATCCAAGATATACGATACGTATCTGAAGAGGACGAAGAACTTGAAAAACGCAGAGGCGCCCCAAAAGAGCACCGAATTGATCAGGAATTTCAAGCAACAGAAGACGAACTTACAGAAAACAACCATTTCTCTTTTGGGTTTGGAACACTGGCCATTGGAGAAGATGCACAAAACTTTTTTCTAAATGTTGATGGTACAGAAAAAAATAACGCTACAAAATTTAGTGCTGAGTTTATGCACAGAAGCCCGCAAAAAAGATTTAGTTTTGGAATTGGAACTGAATATTTTTCAATTACTTCGGCCAATGCAGAAATATCTTCGCTACTAGTTACTCCTCAAGTTGCGTTTTCGTTTTTGAAATTTAAAAAAATAAATTTCGAAATATATACTGCTCTAAATATTGCGATTGGAAATACTATTAAAGTTGACAATAATTATGCAAATGAACCAAGAGGCTGGTTTTTTGGTGGCGAATTTGGCGTTAGAGGCATGCTCCCTATTTCTCAACGTTGGTCAATTTTAGGAAGTTTAGGAATAAAAAAGCTCAAAGCCTTTGACATAACCAATATTGAGTATGGCGAGGGGGAGACCACAGGAAGCATTGAATCCTTTGGCGGCTCATCTTTTCTAATTGGCTTAAGCTATCAGTTATAGGTTCAAGTTGTATTGAAGAACTAGTCCAGATACAACTGATTTATCATTTGTAGTGCCAGCACTTGTCGTTGTCACACTTCTTTTACTTGAATCCATTGTAAGGCCAAAGCCGATACTTTTATTTTGTGATATGTTATAATTTGGAACTATTTCAATTTTAATACCAGTTGTCGATTTAGTCCCCACATTTCCAACGTCTCTTTTGAACGCGTAATATGGTAAGAAAATTGTTTTTACTAAAAGCTTCTCGCTAAAATCATAATTGTATTTCACCCCAACACCTAGTTCAGTAATCCCCATTCTTGTAAATTGATACATCGTCTGGTCAGAGTTGTTCTGAGCATATACGTCTTGCCGTATACCAAAATGAAAAAGAAAATCCGTCCTTTCACTGTAGCTATAATGCATTCCTGTAAACAAATCAAAAGCACTTTCATCGCTGTGAATATAGCGGTTATCATTTGCAAATGATGCCGATTTATACCTAAATTCTAAAACAGGTCTAAATCGCAGCGCGGAACTCATGGCCCACTTAATACGAAACTCATTATAATGATCAGTTTCTTTATCAAATTCTCCTGGCCCGCCTCCTGAAACTGATTTGTTCAAAGAGCCAAACACTAAGGCAAGCGACATCTCCTCTTTCAAGAATTTATTTTCTAACTTAAATAAATTTTCGACAGGACTTCCAATTACAATATCCTTTTGAATGGCTGAATTATTTAAATCTTCCTTTAAACTAAGCACGGTAGGATCATTTGTTTTAGCAACTTCAACAAATCCCCTTCTCCCATCCAACTTGAGCCCAACAGGAGCAACGTATTGGCCTGTTTCTTTGTCGACTCCACCGATTTTTTCAGACACGTACACTTTATTTTTTTCATCAAATTTTGCACTAGCATCAGGGGCCACATACAAACCAGTATCCAAATCGACAACTCCCCCTGATTTAGGTGCAAAATCCCCTGTTTTTGAATCAAAAAAACCTTCTGGACTAGCCTTGGAATCAACCATTAGGCTCTCTGTTTTTGAACTTGCTATTAATGTCGAACTTTTCAAGTTCTCTGTTTTTTTCTCATTAAGTTCTTGGTTTTTTAATAGAACTTCAAATTGCACAGGGTTAATTTTTACTGGTATTGAACTCTTTTTTAGATTATCACTTGCACCCGAATATTGACCAGCTTCCACAACAACAGCATCTTTTGTGTTTAAAATTTTATCTATTTTTTGCATTTGAACAAATGGATCATTTGTATTTTTTTGAAGCTGAACACCACCATCCACATCTCGTTGTACTTCAACGTTAACATCGTTTCTGTCTAATTGATCCAATTCTCGATGAGTTTTTGTATCAATCTTTGCCATGGCAACTTCACCTTCAAAAGTCACTAGCGAAGTCAACTTATTATCTGGATTATAAATAGTTTGAAATTCTGTTCCCCTAACTCCCATGGCAGCAGATCTAGTTTTTATGTAAAATTTATTTGCTCCAGTTGATTCACTTTCTTTTTCAACTTTTGATCTCAATTTTCCCTTTAAAAGTGAGATAAGTGACACGTCATTTTTAGACATTTCAACCAGAACAATTTTTGATGAAGCCCCGAGACTAACTGCTGAACCATCTCTAAATTTGAGGCGAACAAATGATCTATCTTCTGTTAATATCGAAGTGTCTTCAATTAACTTGTCGCCCATTTTTAAAACAGTTGCTTCTCGACTATGTGGAACGAGTTTTGTTGCGCTTCCCTTTAGCATCACTACTTCTGCAATATATTCATTACGAGCAGCCTGTAGCTTCGAAGATATAATTAAACAAAGACAAAACAATACTAAAATTATAGCTTTATGCACACTGGTCCTTTTGAAAAAATTCATAAAGCTATTTTAACTATAAATATTTATTTTTGGTATTTAAATTCTTTTCCATCAAAAGATAAAATTACATAATTTTCTTCTTGCTTTGAAATTATGTTCACAGGACGTTTCCACAAAAAAAATAAATTCTTAAGAGTCTCTTGAGCATAGTTAAAGTCTAAATCAACACCGCGATGGACATGGCGAAGAAGCAACTCTCCTCTGTTTTGATAATTTCCTGATTCTATTTCAATAACCGGAGATCCAAAATTTGATAGTGCACTTAATAGCTTGTTTTTAACATCTAAAAAATCACGGGATTCGATTTCATTTCTACCCGTTCGTGGATTATATTTGTAAGTAAACAGCTGCTGCCTATCACAAAAATCCTGAGTGAAAAACTCATCGATAAAAGTAGTATCATTATGAGTTTTTCGAACTTCAAATATTTTACTTTTCCCTAATCCTAATTCTTTATTCCAAGATGTCTTGACTTGCATATCATCGCAATCGTTATAATCTTTTCCAAATTTTCCAGTATTCCAGCGATATTCAATATCTCGAAATAGTTCTATTCCAATTTTATATGGATTGATATTTCTTTTACTCATGGCCATAACACCCGCATGGTGATCACAATAATCTACCAATTCAGAAGCTTTTAAAGCTTTATTGGTCATTATCGTTGAGTGCCAATAACTGGCCCAGCCTTCATTCATAATTTTTGTTAATCTTTGCGGTAAATAATAATAAGATTCATCACGCAAGCACCCCAATATATCTGCTTCCCATTCTTCTAATGGAGCGTTCTCAAGCACATAGAGCATAACATCTCTTGCATGATCAATTTTTTTATCTAGAGCGCTCTCTGTTTTTTCTTGTTTTGGACCTTCTACCAAACTATCTGACTTAGATTTGGTCCGCATAAAAGATTTTAGTGCTTGTGAACGATCATCGGTCTCATTCTCAATGTCTTCACGAGCTTTTTTCATTCGCTCATCTCTTAAGCGTTTTAATTCTTGAGTTTCAAAAAGCATATTCGTATCAATTAGATTTTCTATTGATAACACCCTATCAATAAATTCTTCAACTCGATTTTGCCCAAAACGCTCCATGTAACGGCGTATTTTAGTTCCATGATTTGCCATCACTGACATCATGTTGCGATCAGTGTTTTTAAACCAAGAATTATTTTTAAAAAAGTCTGCATGTCCATAAACATGCGCCATTACTATTTTCTGATCAACTATGTGATTTGCGTTTAAAAGATACGCATAACAAGGATTTGTATTAACAACCATCTCATAAATTTTTTGAAGACCATACGCATAGCCTTTTGAAAGCTGATCATATTCCATACCAAACCGCCAATGTGGATAACGACTTGGAAATCCTCCTTGAGCAGCTAAAATATTAATAGTGTCATAATCACATACTTCAAAAATAACTGGGTGGAAATCTAGCCCATACTCAATGGCATATTGATGAATCTCATCTTTTAGTCTTAAAAGCTCACCTTCTAAAGGTCTAGTTCTTTCCATGCCTACTTCCCTTTTCCTAAGAAGTCTTTTATCGAATCTAATATGGCTTCTTTGTTTTTTATTTTAGAAAGAATTACTTTGTCGTGTTCTTCTGTATATTTTATTTGTAAATCCTTATAAAACTGTCCTGAACCATATCGCGATTCGACTTGTCCATAACAAAATACATTACTCGCTGGCAGTAGATCATTGTCTAAAATCTCTAGGCACAGCTTTGTATCATCCTGTGACCAATTATCGCCATCTGAGAAGTGAAATGGATAAATATTCCATTCGTTGGGATCATAATCTTTTTGAATAATTTCTCGACATAATTTCAGTGCAGAACTAATAAGCGTTCCCCCACTTTCCCGAGTTTTAAAAAACGTTTCCTCATCAACTTCTTTTGCAGATGCATCGTGAATGATATAGCGAATTTCAATATCTTTATATTGAGACTTTAACCATAGGTTTATCCAAAATGATTCAGTACGAACGATCTCTTTTTGCTCGTCCCCCATTGAACCAGATACATCCATCATGTAAATCACAACAGCAGAATTTTGATATTCAACCTTTGCATCACTTGCTCGAAACCTAAAATCTCTTTTGATTGGAATGACTTTTGGATTAATATAGTCATAAGTCCCAGTAGACATCTGACGCTTCATGGCCTCTCGGTAAGTGCGCTTGAAATGTTTTAAAGAGTTAGGCCCCGTCATGCCAATTGAAGTATACTTATTGGTTGTTGATTGAATTGATTTTTTGCCTTTAGGCTCTATATTTGGCAGGGATAGTTCTTCGCCTAAAATATGGGCCAACTCGTCTAAGGACAGATCAACCTCTAACTCTTTGGTTCCTTCATTATTGCCAGCTTCTCCCTTACCTGGACCTTCTCCCTCTTGTCCTTCTCCGTCAACTGGTTCTCCCTCTTGCCCCTGGCCTTGTCCCATTCCACCTTGATTTTTATCTCCAAATTTAAACCGAGGAGTATCAATCGATGGCATTGGAATTTTGTATGTGCCATCACCTTTAGGCGATGGCATTTCACCTCTTGAGACATACTTTTTTAAATTATCTCGGATTTTTCCCTTAACAATTTTTCGAAAGCGAGAATGATCACGTTTTATCGGATGGTCCATTACAAATCCTCTTATGGCGATTAACAATAAAAAAAGTTATGGCCAAGCATTAAGACTTGGCCGAATCACCTTTTGCAAAAATTGAAGCCACAAAATTTAATGCATCTGTTGCACAAATCTCACAGTATCCATGATTTTTAATAAGTCGAGATTTCACAACATCAATTTTTTCTTGAGTTTCTTTATCGACAACTTTAGAAATTATACTCGTTAGTTTGATTGAGTCTTTTTGATCTTCAAAAAGCTTTAACTCTAAAGCTCTATGTAGTCGCTCATTCATTTTATAATCGAAAATTTTCCCCTCAATTGCCAATGCACCAATATAATTCATAATTTCTCTACGGAAATCATCTTTTCGAGACTCTGGGATATCAATTTTTTCTTCAATACTTCTCATAAATCTTTCATCTGCATCTTCTAATTTATTCGAGTATTTGTTTCTAATTTTTTCTTTTTGTGTATAAGCCTTAACGTTATCAATATAATTTGCACATAAAGTCTGTATGGCCGTTTCATCGACAGAAATTGCTTTTTGCACATCATTTTTAACAGTATCTTCATACTCTTGACGAGCAATCGCCAACATTTCTTTGTAGTGATCCAATTGGTCAGGTGAATTGATTAAACTATGATGTTTTAAACCACTTTCAAGTTCATTAAAAACCATAAAAGGGTTCAAGCATCCAGTATGGCCATATTTTACCAGAGAGTTCGAAAGTTTATCCTGGATGTACCGAGGAGAGATACCCTCTAATCCTTCGCGGATTGCTTCTTTTCTAAGCTCCTTCACATTATCTTCGTTATAACCTGGTAAAGTCTTACCGTTATAGAGTTTTAACTTTTGCAATTTAGTTAAATCTGATTTTTTTGGTTCTTCTAATCTAGTTAAAATTGACCATGTGGACGCCATTTCAATTGTATGTGGAGCAATATGAACATGTGGTATTCTGTCATTGTTAAAATCTTTCTGATAGATTTTAACTTCTTGGTCCAAACGAGTGATGTATGGTACGTCAATTTTTACAGTACGATCTCGAAGAGCTTCCATGAATTCATTTGACTGGAGTTTTCTAAATTCAGGCTCGTTTGTATGTCCCAAAATAACTTCATCAATATCTGTTTGAGCAAATTTCTTAGGCTTTATAGACTGCTCTTGTGAGGCACCTAAAAGATCATACAAAAACGCAACATCAAGCTTTAACATTTCGATGAACTCTACTATACCTCGGTTGGCAATATTAAATTCTCCATCGAAATTAAATGCACGAGGATCTGAATCCGAACCATAAAGTGCAATTTTTCTGTAATTGATGTCTCCAGTTAGTTCTGTTGAATCTTGGTTTTTCTCATCTTTTGGTTGGAAGGTACCAATACCGATACGATCTTTTTCTGAAAGCAACAAACGCTTTACCCTTATATGGCCAAGAACTCTTTTCCAATCCCCATTATATTTTTTAAGGTACTCACCTAAAATATAACGATCGGCCGGACACACTTCCCCTTTAATATTAATTTTGTGCCCATCTTTTCTTCCCTTATTTACTTCATCTAAAAACTGCTTACGAACATCTACTGGTAAGAGTTTTAATGGTTCTTCGTGCATTGGACTTGGAAATACTCTGGCCCCACCAAGAATTTCTGACTCATGATCATCAAACCACTCAAAAGTATACAATGCTCCCGCATCTGTTCGGGAGTAATGCTCAATACCCTTTTTGATCATCCTAGAAATAGACGATTTCGCAGAACCAACTGGCCCATGCAATAGAAGAACTCTTTTTTCGGTGCCATAGCCAGCAGCTGCCGATTTAAAAAAATTAACTAATTTCATTAAATGGACATCAATACCAAAAACTGCATCCTTTCCATTTGCGATTCGATCGTCAAAAAAATGGTAGCGCACTACTTCTTTTTTATATTCGGTGTATGCTGTTGAGCCGTATGAAACAATCATGTCGTGCACGCGCTGGAAGGCATTTCTTGTGACACTTGGATTTTCAGCGACAATGTCTAAATATTGTTGAAAAGTACCTGTCCAGTGAAGATGTGAGAAATCACTAGTGCGATAATTCTCATCCATGAATTTATTGATATCTAATTTTGCCATGGTTTCCTCCCTGAAATTAACTGGCTTTTTATAATTAAAACACAGAACCGCTAAATTTGGATAAAAAATATAAAAGGACGCTTTTGCTCAGGTATGGAAATGTTGACAAAAGTTCAATAGAAGAAAACAATTAATCTAATTAAATATATTAGTAGTTAACAAAGACAGTGTGGAAATATAACTATGCCTTTAATTGCAAGTGGTGCAAGCGATATTGGTAAAAAAAGAAAAACTAACCAAGACGCAATTCACTACAACGTCGAAAAACATTTTTTTGTAGTTGCCGATGGTATGGGTGGGCATAATGGTGGCGACATTGCTTCGCAGATGGCCACAAAACTAGTTCCCGAATTCCTTATCTCGCACTGGAACCTAGACCCAACTGTTCTTTTACAAAAATCAATTCAAGAAACCAACCGATCAATTAAAAACTACGCCGAAAAACACCGCGACTTACAAGGCATGGGCACAACCGTAGTTAGCTTGCTCTTTCGAGGCCCGTACGTTTACGTTGGCAATGTCGGAGACTCTCGATCTTATTTAATTAACAAACAAAAAATATATCAATTATCAAAAGACCACTCCTTAGTTCAAGAAAAGTTAAATTACGGCATATACTGTCGCGATCAAGCTGCCCTTGACCCACAGAAAAATGTGCTCGTTAAGACGGTTGGCTTTGAAGATGAAATTGATGTTGATGTCTTCACTTATAAAGTCAACAAAAATGACATATTTATGATCTGCTCTGACGGTTTACATGGAAAAGTAAGTGATGAAGATATTCTTTTTATTATAAAAAGTCATATCCCAGAACCTCAAAAGTGCAAACAATCTGATATTGATAATTGCGTACATGCGCTCATAAAACAAGCAAATGATAATGGTGGTAATGACAATATTTCGGTCATTGTAGTTGTCGCTATTTAAATTGCCATCCTTGCCAATGAGTTTTACAATTAAATTATTCTTTTTTCGGAGATAAAAATTGGATCGCTACTACACAATTATGATCGTACCTGAAAAAAACAACGATGTACGTTCATTTAAAATTCCACGTTTGCTTTTTAAGAGCTTTGTCTTTTTGGCCGTTAGCTTCGTAGTTATTTTGGCAATTCTTACCTATGACTACTGGAATATCCTAAGCCAAGTCTACGAGAATAAACATTTGGTTATTGAAAATCGTCAGCTAAAAGAGCAAGTGCAGCTGTTTCAAGCCAAATTAAATAATCTTAACGATGACCTCGACCGTATAAATACTTTTGAAAGAAAACTGAGAGTTATTACAGGGCTTGAAGCCATTGAATCTACCCCTATCGACCACTACCAAATCAATAATAAATCTACCAATGTTCCCTACAACCAATCCAATGAAAAAGACCGAGAAATTTCAGGTAATACTGTTTTGAATATTTTTAAAGCTCCTAAACAAAGCTGGCGAGATCGCTTTCAAAATTTCGAGGAAGAAAAAGAATTTAAACAAAATAAAAAATCCTATGAAGAAAAAATCGCTGCTGAATTTGGAGTTGAAAGCACCAACGAATACACCAATAAATGGTCGTTCATGACCAGAAAAAGTTTATCAATTTCTCAATCATTTGCAGAATTTGACGCCAAATATTCCATTATAAAAGATGCGCTAAAAGAGACTGAGCTAAAAGTAAATGAGCTTGACCAATTTTTGCTAAATAAGGAATCCATTCTAAAATCTACCCCATCCATAATGCCCGCAATTGGTAATTTAACTTCGCCCTATGGTCCTAGACTTTCACCTTATGCCGGAAGGATCAAAATGCACGAAGGCATAGACATTGGAGCACCTACGGGTACGCCTATTGTCGCTCCTGCAGATGGTGTCGTTACTTTTTCAGGACCAAAGCCTGGGTTTGGAAATTTTATTCAGATAATTCATGGTTACGGTGTTGAAACAATTTTTGGTCATATGTCATCACTTCATGTAAAAAAAGGTGAAAAAATTGAACGTGGTACAAAAATAGCCACCGTCGGCAACACTGGATACTCAACAGGACCTCACCTACACTACGAAGTTCGCGTGAATGGTACACCGGTTGATCCTATTTACTATATTTTAAATTAATTGGAGAAAATATGAATCCTTTGAAATTTCTGTTTGGAACTAAATATGATCGCGACCTAAAGCGATTAAAGCCAATGGTTGAAAAAATCAATGCACTAGAGAGCAAAATGTCGGCGCTTTCTGATGAAGAATTAAAAGCACAAACTCCTAAACTTAAGGAACTCATACAAAAAGGGACAGATAGCCTATCGATCTTACCAGAAGCGTTTGCCACTGTAAGAGAAGCTTCAAAACGCATTATGAAAATGCGACACTTTGACGTCCAAATGATGGGAGGTATTGCCCTTTATCAAGGAGCAATATCTGAAATGAAAACAGGTGAAGGAAAAACCCTCACTGCAACTCTTCCTCTTTTCTTATCCGCACTTGAAGGCAAAGGGGCCCACGTAATTACCGTTAACGATTATCTTGCAAAAAGAGATGCCACAGAAATGGGTGTATTGTTTAATTGGCTTGGCTTAACGGTGGGCTGTATCGTGGCCAATATGTCTGACGAAGAAAGAAAAGCAGCCTACTCCTGTGACATCACCTATGGAACGAATAATGAGTTTGCTTTTGATTACCTTCGCGACAATATGAAGTTTTCGCTTGAAGAAATGGTTCAAAGAGGTCATCACTTTTGTATCGTCGACGAAGTGGATTCTATTTTAATTGACGAAGCAAGAACTCCTCTTTTAATTTCTGGCCCAAGTGAAGGAGATCAATCGCTATATCAAGTTGCAAACGAAGTTATTCCTAAATTAACTAGAGACACGCATTTTAAAGTAGATGAAAAATCAAGAAGTGTTATTTTTACGGACGATGGAATCGTAAAGGTACAAGAATTACTAAAAATTGAAAATCTGTATAAAATTGAATACTCATCACTTCTGCATCACTTAAACCAGGCGCTCAAAGCTCATCAACTTTTTAAAGTCGATGTGGACTATGTAAATAGAGATGGCCAAATTATTATCGTTGATGAATTTACTGGTCGACTAAAAGATGGCTCCAGATGGTCTGATGGTTTACACCAAGCGGTTGAAGCGAAAGAAGGTGTGCCAATAAAATCAGAGAACCAAACGCTTGCTTCAATTACTTTCCAAAATTATTTTAAACTTTATTCTCGCCTGGCCGGTATGACTGGTACAGCAGACACTGAAGCTGAAGAATTTCAAAAAATTTATAACCTTGAAGTTGTCGTAATCCCAACCAACCTTCCAATGGCAAGAGCTGACGAAGCTGACGTAATTTATAAAAATCGTAATGCTAAGTTTAAAGCAGTTGTTGAACTTATAAAAGAATTACACCACAAGGGGCAACCTGTTCTAGTAGGAACCATTTCAATTGATTCCTCTGAACTTTTATCCAATGAATTGAAGAAAGCAGGCGTTTCTCATGAAGTACTAAATGCCAAACAACATGAAAGAGAAGCAGAAATTGTTAAGCTTGCCGGACAAAAAGGTTCCGTAACCATTGCCACCAATATGGCAGGTCGTGGAACAGACATAAAACTGACTGAAGAAACAAAATCTCTTGGTGGACTCTATATTTTAGGAACAGAACGACATGAGTCTCGTCGTATTGATAACCAATTACGTGGTAGATCTGGCCGCCAAGGTGATCCGGGTAGATCCAAATTCTTTTTATCTCTTGAAGATGATCTAATGAGAATCTTTGGCTCTGATAAAATTGCTGGATTGATGAACACCTTAGGAATGAAAGAAGACGAGCCAATAGAGCATAAAATGATCTCTAATGCCATTGCTAAAGCACAGAAAAAAGTCGAGGCACACAACTTTGATATACGAAAGCACTTATTGGAATATGATAATGTTATGAACGAACAAAGAAGAATTATCTATAAAATGAGAAAAGATATTCTAAACGACGTTGATAATATGGGATTGGCAACAGAGTTTATCGAAGATGTTGCAACAGAGCTTGCGGATGTTTATCGTCCAGAAAAAAAAGGTGTTGGCGCTGATGGCTGGGCATTTGCTGAATTAAACAAAGGATTTCATAACACTTTCAATACTGATTACAATTTAAGCATCGATGAGTGCAATAAAAAATATGATGGCGACGTAGACAACTACCTACAATCTGTCGCCAAAGACCTATTAAATAAAAACTTTGCTCAATACGATGGCGAACAAGTTACCTATGCGCTCAGAGAAATCCTTCTTTCTCACTTTGATCATCTCTGGAAAGATCACCTACTACAAATGGATCATGTAAAAGAGGGAATTAACCTCAGAGCTTATGCCCAGAAAGATCCACTTACCGAGTATAAAAAAGAATCGTTCAATCTATTTGAGAATATGAAACAAAATGTAAAAAAATCTATTGTAAACGGTTTATTTACAGTTAAGTTATACACAAAAGAAGAAATTGAAGAATTACAGCGCCAACAACAAGCTGAACTGGAGAAAAGACTTGAGGCCCATCGACAAGCAATGGAAGCTGAAGTCAAAAAGGAAGAAGCAAAAATTATTAGACGACATGCCAAAGACATTGGAAGAAATGATCCTTGCCCTTGTGGTTCAGGAAAAAAATTCAAACATTGTCATGGTGTAGAATAATAAATATAACGATGCTTATTTCTAAGGATGGAAAATGGCATTAAAAATTAGTTCCAAAAAAAATAAGAATGATAACAATGCCTCTAATGATTTAACACGAATCGAGGATCTATCTCAACTCATCCATCGAGATGATCCTGAAATAGAGGCATTGTTTAGAAAAGCTACAGATCTTCCAGAGTTACCAGATGATAATGCCTCAGAGAATTTAGACTTTGAAGCAGTAGAATCTTTAGAGCCATATACCGATCATATTTCAGAGGACATTCCAGAAGATATTTCAGAAGATATTTCAGAAGATATTTCAGAAGATATTTCAGAAGAAGTTCACGAAGAAATCCATGAAGACCCTTTACCACTAATAGAAGATATCGCTCAACCACAAGATGAAGAAGTTATATTTGACTCTAGTAATGAATTTAGTGATGAAACTAGTGCTGAATTTGATCATGATTTTAATGCCAGCTATCAAGATGAATCTCAAATCGAAAACTCATATGATGCTCTCGAAGAAGTTAATCCAGAAGAATCTTTTTCGTTAAAAAACTTTCAAAAAGAAAACATCGAAGCAAACAACGAAAGTAGTTTTGGGCTAGTGCAAACTGTTGCCAATCCGGCTTATAGCTTGAAAATTGAAAATTTAAACCCCAATAACTCAGAAGACATTATCAATATATTAACCGAGTTGGGTTTAATTCAGGCAAACACAGAAAATACCTTGCGAGACTCCTTAAAAAATGGCGCGCTACTAATATCCCAGCAAAGTGAGTTTTTAATAATACATCTTGCGATACATCTCAAAAAATTTGGTGGAAGCATGATTATGGGGCCGAGTGATAAAATATTCACTTCTAAAGTTATTGCCGCTCCATCTGCTAGAGGTAAAATAACAAAGCGTTTTAAGGACCAAAATAAAAGTGGCTCCCATGTTATCGCAGAAAACCAAGATCAAGTAGATGATGAATTTTCATTTTTTATGGTTGGTGAAAACCATGAAACTGTTATTGATAAAGATTTGGGCCCTATTTTTTCTACAGAAGTAATTAATGAAGAAGATTTGGCGCGTATCACCTATGCTCAAAAATCTCTTGAACAAATTGATCAGATTGCCCATGATGAGTTAAATTTATTTCATCAATACGCTGAAGCTCTCGATCAAAAAAAAATAAAACTGAAAAATTCTTTAAAACAAAAAGCATTAAAGCTTGAGGCCAATGCCATTATCAATATGCAATACCTAATTAACACTCAATCTATTAATAAAAAAAATTTATTAATTCTTACGATTGAAGGACGGGCCATAAAACTACAAAGGCAATCATTAAATGAGGTAATAGATGAACTCTAATCACTATCCAGTTGTTATCGTTGGCGGTGGCATTGTGGGCGCTGGTATATTTAGAGATCTCGCACTTCATGGAGTAAAATCGCTCATCATAGATAAAAAAGATTTCAGTTCACAAACCAGTGAAAGAAGCTCAAAAATGCTCCATGGCGGTATTCGCTATTTAGAAAATTTTGATTTCTCTTTGGTGTTTGAAGCACTTCATGAAAAAAACCTTTGGCTAAAAATTGCCCCAGAGCTAGCAACTGAAAAAGAATTCATATTGCCCATATTTGAAAATTCCAAAAGACCACTTTGGCAAATTGGTATTGGTTTATTTCTCTACGATCTCTTGTCTGGCTTTAAGAACAAACCATTTCGGCTATTAAACGCAAAAGACACACTAGAGCTTGAACCCAAATTGAATCCTCAAGGTCTAAAAGGCTCTGGGGTCTACGCTGATGCGATAGTTGAAGACGCCGCAATGTCTCTCTATTGTATCTTTGATGGCCTAAACAACGGCAAGTCTCGAGCGTTAAATTACACATCATTAAAAGACATAAAAAAAATTAATGGTACAAACTACATAACTTTGTTTAATGAGTTAACACATGAACTCACACAAGTTAGTGCAGATCATGTGGTTTTTGCGCTAGGACCATTTACTGATTTAGTTTTAAAGAATCTCGATTTATTTCAATGGAGCGACGTCCTTTTGCCATCAAAAGGTAGTCATATTTGGATAAAAAAAGATCGATTAAATATCGATCGCCCATTAGTAATAACTTCTCACGATAAAGAAGATCGCGTTATATTTGTTATCCCCCATCATGATAAAATTTTAGTGGGAACCACAG
Organism: uncultured Bacteriovorax sp.; assembly: GCA_964456675.1. Classification (GTDB taxonomy): domain Bacteria; phylum Bdellovibrionota; class Bacteriovoracia; order Bacteriovoracales; family Bacteriovoracaceae; genus Bacteriovorax. The sequence continues at coordinate 38,583 of CAYWBR010000015.1, forward strand.
AACTACAGACTAAAGAGAACTATTTCGATGTCAAAATTTCTAAAGATGAAACGCAATATCTTCTACGCCATTTGAATGATTATTTTCCAAATATTAATATCACCGATGAAGATATTTTAGAATCATTTGCAGGAATCAGGCCTCTTGTTAAAGAAAGCGGAGACAATCTTTCTAAAACATCTCGAGAGCATAAAATTTTTAGACCTTTTTCAGATGTGTTTGTAATCGCCGGCGGTAAATACACAACTTTTCGAACCATGGGACAAGAGATAACAAGAAACATTCTTCTAAACTATCAAAAACCATATAATAGTGATCTTTCCCTTTGCCCTTTCAATGTAGATAACATAACTCCAATCAAAACCAAAAGAGACCACTGCCTTTTAGATATCAATATAATTGAAAATATCATCAAGACCGAGCACCCTAAGTGTTTTGAGGATCTTGTTAAAAGAAGGCTTGGCTTGGCAACAAAAAACCTCTGGAAAGGAAATCAGGGATTTAAAGAATTTTTTACAGAGTTAATGCCAATGATGAATAAGTATTTTAGCGTAAGCGAAAAGGACATTGAAACCTTTCCCTAGGGGCATTCATTCAACAGAAGTTCTTTGTAAATTTTACTTGTCTTTAACTTTTTTATTATGCTTTTGGTAGTATTTATCAATGAATTATTCATTTATAAAACTGCTTATTATGGCCATGAGCTTTACCTATTGGATTATCCCAATCCATGGATTTACTCGTGAGGGTAATCTACCAATACAAAAACACCTCAAAGACGCCACAAAATTAAATCGCGAACGCATGTATAAATATGCAATCTTAACAGATAATGAAAGCCTGACGCTTTCAAGAGAACTTATTATAATGGAAAAGCTCGGTATACTAGCGACCATGGGTCTTGATAGTGCAGCTAGAGAATATATTAAAAATGGAGTACCTCTATTTGAAGCAGAGCTAACAGATATGAGGCTAACGCCCAAGTTCAGCAATAACTTTACTGCGTCTAATCCCCCTACCGAATACCAGAGCATTAAAATTGCTGACTTCACTAAATTGTGGTCAAAACAGCTCAAGCAAAAAAATTATGATGAACTCTATTCCACGCTTATTGATCTTTTAGAAAATGGGGCCTTAAAAGAAATAAATCAAAATTGCCTAACTCGACATTTCGTAGAATCTATCGCACGATCGTTATTGTTAATGCCTGTTCATAAAAACATGGCGAAAGCTTTATCCTTAAAAAGCCCAGAATCTCTGTCTTTAAAATTCATAAAATTACAAATTCGCTCTCTTAAATGGGCAAACTCACTAGATAAAAGAGCATTTGCCATACAGTCTAGAGACATACCTATATTTTGCCAGGATGTTCCGGCCATCTTGTATAAATAATGTCCGACCTTTTGCGTTTTGACTAAGGCCATAACTATCCTTAATATCTAAATATATTTAGAATCTTAATTAAGGACATCGTATGAAGCTTATGGGACTAATTTGTGCACTCTTATTTTTAACTTCGCTTAACTCAAGAGCTGAAGAATTTTCAAATGGACAATGTCCAGAGCTCGATGGCCGGTATGACCGTTGTTATTCCGAAATCAAACAAATGCGCGGCGAATACATCATTGAAGAGCAAAATCAAAATGGCGTTAATGTGTTTAAAGTTCAGTTTGTTGATGATGAAACAGATGAGTCTAGAACTGACACAATTTATGCTGATGGAAGAGTTGAAAAAAGAAAAGAAAGAGTACCTGTTATCGGAATTAAAGTGAATGTGGAATCAAGCTCAAGTTGTCAAAATGATAAAGTAATAACAAAAGCAGATGCCTTTGCTGTATTCAATCGTCACGTGGGGAGTTTTACCACAACACTTCAAAGAAATAAAAACCAACTAGTAATGCTGATTAACGGAAAGTACATTGGCCGATCAATTAATAAAATTATTAAGTGCCAATTAGTTGGTACACCTATCGAAAATTAATCGTTACCTTTGATATTTAAAATCAAACGTTGAGCATTGAGCGACAGGATATGTTCCTCGCTCATATGCTTTTATCAAATGCTGTGCCTCTCTATCCGTTGTAGATTGGTATTTTTCACCTTGGCAATGGACACTTGACGTTGGACGACTAACCGAAGAAGCTTCAGAATAATCTTTTAAATAATCTTTTAGCTTTTCAATATCTTCTTCGTTCCAAATATTTACCACAGAAAAAGGAGCAACTATACGATTTTGACAGCATTCCGATTTTAGATATTCTAATATATCTAAGGGTTTCATATTCTTAAAATTATCTTCAAGTGACTCGGTTTCAAAAACAATGTCCTTCGATCCAGGAAGTCTGTTAGCTGTTTTGCTATCTTCAGTTCGAACAATTTTGTGCATACTTTTAGTAGCAGAGCTACATCCGAATAATTGCGTAAGTGTCAAAAGCAAAATAACCATACTGCAAAATTTCATTATCGACTCCCTAAACCATCATCATACAGATCAGAATTTGCTTCCAAAATCATCTTTGCAAGCTCATAGGCCCTTTTTTCATTAAACTTATTACTATCCTTATTTTCATCTGGCCTAAGAACTTCCAATTGCTCACCGATGGCATTTAACCTTAGATATATACTACCTAAAATAAATCGCTCCTGTTCATCATCTTCACTCTTTATTTTACTTTTTTTATCGTTAAGGTAACTTACCAATGCTCTCACTGAACCATCTAATGAATTAAGGGCTTCTTTTCTAAGTAGCATTCCGTCTACAGTGACTCTTTCAAAACAACTTTCTAGATGAACCAAGTTTTTAAGCGTGCTAATGCTAGGTAATTTCAAATCCTTTGCAGATAATAGATAATCGTCAAAACTAATGCATCGATAATAAGAAACTGCATTATTACATTCTGAGTTCAAATCAATTTGATTTTTGCGACAATCTAAATCTTTAGGGACTCCGTAAATTGATAATATTTTTTCTGTAGATTGAACTTCATAAGGTGACGAATTATGAAACCCATTTTTTGAATAAGAGAGATCATCTGAAAGATAGATAAAACCATGGGACTCTTCAGTTTTTCCATCAAAAACGGTTCTTATAGCACCGACATCCCCAACCTCTTTACTCTCTTCATCTTTAAGGGCCCGACATAGTGGAGAGCTCATATAAAATGCCATCTCTTCAGGTGTCGAATATCGTAAACCTGGCAAAATATCTTTCATCACCAAACTTAAGTTCCAGCAATTAGGACCCATATTTGCAGGTTTAGTTCCATGAAATTTTTTTACGTGGCCAGGCAAACATTCCGTAACATTCGCTTGGCACTTTAAATTTGTAGAATGGATTTGAATTTTTGAAAAATCACAAGAATTGTTCTTGTTAACTTTATTAGTCCAAGCCACTAATGTTTCAACATGCTTTTTAACCATGTTACAGTTTTGATCTTTCAATAAAAATTGATCATTTGCCTGTGTTCCAACCGTACCAGGAACCCTCTCTAGAACAGCTTCTGCGAAAATCATTTTTCCACAAAAAAACATTGAACTGGCAACGAATATAAACAATTGTCGAAGGCGATAGTACATCTAGACATACCTATAATAAATTTAGTGAGACCAAAATTAAACAACCTGCCTCTTTAACCATAACACACTCGATTCATTTTCAATTAAAGTAAATCTACGCTGCACTCCTTTCCTATTTTGCAACCCTACTTACCCGATCATTTTAAACAGGTAAGAGCTTTAATTACTTCATTACTTATAAATTCTAACATTTAATTGATTATAATAGTTTAGTTTGAAATACTTCCACTTACATATTGAAAATCGAGGTATAGATGAAAAATTTAATCGTTCTTTTTATGTTAATTCTACCATCACTTGGATATGCACTTGGACTTGAGTACACTGACCAGATAGAAAGCTTAGCAAATAACAATGAAGACGATTTTTTATCACTCGATGGTGCCAACAATGATGATATCGAAACTATTTTAGGTACATGGCAATTAGATAAACGCCGTTGCCTTTCTGGAGCACCAGTGCTTGATGGGTTTAAGCCGCAACGAGATTTTGCCTTCATTAAATACATGGAAAATAAATTTCAATATGACTCTTACGTTAATGGATGCCACTTAACTTCAAAAGGCAGTTACGAACTAAACACACCTTTTGTTATCTATAAAAATATTCGCTCAAACTCAACTTGTGGTGGAATTAGTTTTAAAACTAGAGAGCAGAACCCATACCGCTTAAACGGCACTACACTAGTATTTTACTTTGGCCCATTCATTCAAGGACCAGCGCCGTGTCCAATGGGTGATACATTAGAAGTAGAGTATAAACGAACTACAGATTCTTTATAAAAGAATCTACAACTTTTTGATCGAAGTAGTTTGCACTCATACCTGCATCGACAATAATGGCACTTGCATTAATGCCACTTGAAAGAGGTGACAGTAAAAAACGAACAGTCTGTGCTACTTCTTCGGTCTTAAGTGCCTCGTGGCGAATCGTTAACTGTTCAGTAAATAAATAGCCATCAATAAATCCAGGGATACCTGCGGATGCTGCAGTTTTTACTGGGCCTGCACAAACAGCATTAACCCGAATTTTAGAACACTCAGACAAAGACTTTGCTAAAAATGCAACACTGGCATCAAGACTTGCCTTGATCGGTCCCATGTATCCATAATTAGTTGCACGGGTATTTGATATGGACATTGTCACAATTGCACTCTCGGTATCTAGCACAGGTAAAAGAGATTGAGTTAATGAAATTAATGAGTAGCTACTTATGGTTACTGCTTGTAAGTAATCATTAAGTTTTGTTTCATGAAATGGCTTCATTCCTTCACTATAATTGGCAAAAGCTATCGAATGTAAAAATCCTGAATACTTAAAACCATCACGAGTTACTGATTCTAAAAGGTCGACTCGCAATTTTTCAATTTGAGCTGGATTTTCAACATCACATACATAAAAATTTGATTTGGGAAATATTCCCAAAAGCTTTTCCTTGATTTCTTGTGATTGCACAATAAAATCGACGTCCGCATTTGCTTCTTGGAGTAATTTTGCCACATTAAAGGCAATCGATTTTTTATTTGCTACACCAGTTAATAAAAACTTTTTTTGTGCTATTTTAAACATAACAAAAACCTCTAGATTATTAATTACGACTCGATTGTGGCAACGGCAAACTCTAAGACTAGTACCACTTTATTATTTACGGTGATTTTCCCCTTGCAATAGTTAGCATTGGCCAGAGCTTCTACTAATTCAACTTCCATCATCAACTGATCCCCGGGAACAACCATATTTTTAAATTTTGCGTTTGATACTCTAGTCACAACACCCAATTCGCCTTTAGAATTTTTTGAAGATAAAAGGGCCGCGGCAGATTGAAACAGAGCTTCTTGCAATAATACACCCGGCATTATTGGTCGACCTGGAAAATGACCTTTGAAAAAATCTTCTACACCAGTAACTTTGTATGTAGTTTTAATCTTAAAATTGTCTAGGTCTAAAATTTCACTAACAAATAGAAAAGGAGAGCGCTGAGGTATTAGTTCGGTAATAACAGGAAAAGCCATTACAATCCTCCGTCAACAACAAGGGATGAACCTGTTATATAGCTAGCTTCCTTACTTGCCAAAAAAAGTACTGCATGAGAAACCTCTTCAACTTTGCCAAAACGACGCATCGGAATGTCTTTCACGTACTCTTTTTTTTGTTCTTCAGACAAATCGGCAATCAACTCTGTATCTATAAAACCAGGTAAAACATTATTTACAGTAATTCCTCGCTTGGCCACTTCCTTCGAGAGCGTTTGCGACATGGCAACTTGTCCTGCTTTTGAAGCAGCGTAATTGGACTGCCCCGGTAAACCAATCTCGCCACCAACTGATGACATATTAACAATTCGCCCATAACGACTTTTCATCATCATTAAAACAGCGTATTTACTCATCAAAAAAGTGCCTGTTAAATTTGTAGCAATGACGTCATTCCATTCTACGAGAGACATTGAAGCTGTTAATTGGTCTCGACGTATTCCCGAATTATTAACAAGAACGTCTAGTTTGAAAAATTTATTTTCTATTTCTTGAAACAATACTTGTACCGCACTTTCATCTCGCACATCACACTGAAAAACATGTAAATTTTCACCAAGTTCGGCAAGTGATGCCTTTAACAATTGAGCTTTTTCATGATTACCTTGGTAGGTGGCAATTACAGTTGCTCCACTTGCCAGAAAAGATTTCGTAATACCAGCACCGATACCTCTCGTTCCACCAGAAACAAGAACAATTTGATTTTGAAAATTAAACATACTATCACCTATTATTTATTTTTTTCTAAGGAAGAAAGATAAGTTTCAACCCCATGAGATTGAATAACTCCATAATTAGCGGCACCAAGCCATCCCGACATAATTATTCCAACCGAACCTGCATGGAAAAGTCCGTTAATCTCTTTGTGCAAATTCATCGATGAATACAAACCTTCAAATTTTGTTCCAAAACTAGCACCGCTAGGGTGATGAGTGTAGCGCTCAATCGTTAATGGTGTCGCAGCTTCGACCACATCTAACTTTTGACGAATATCTGGAATGATTTTTTCAATACCAACAATAGCTTTTTCTATAATAAGCTCTTTTCTTTTCTCGTACTCATCACTTGATAAATTTATCCAATCATCATACCGAGCATTAGACGAGGACACTATGGCGTAATGATCTTTTAAATGGGGGCGAGTTTCCGGGTAATAAATTGAAAAAGTTTGCGAACCTATGTTAGGAGATAATATCAAATCAGTAGAAAATTTTTCGTCAACTGACGTAAATATAAGATCTCCGATAAATGGAATACTCTGGTCTTTTTTTAGTCCCATATAAACTTGGCACGAAGATGTGTTAAGTCTTATACTTTTTGTCTTTTCTAAAAAATCTTGCTTGAAATATTCTTCACCAACCATACTTAATACAGTTGTTTTAATATTTGCATTAGAAACAACTGAATTAGAAAATACATCTTGATCTTTAAGCTTAACTCCAATAACTTTTGGAAATGGCCCGTTATCAATAAGTATTTTTTCAACCTTACTCTGTAGCCTAATATCTACGCCATTTTTTAAAAGTTCATCTTTCATCATATTGATCATGGTGTCAGTACCACCTTGAAAAATATAAACCCCTTTACTCATAAAATTTGAAAATACAATCCCATAGGAAATGGCAGGGTCTTCTAAATTCGATCCATTAGCATAAAC